>CAYZAE010000026.1:0-8150 GCA_964476125.1 uncultured Verrucomicrobiota bacterium
TCCGGCCTTTTCCGCGAAAACAGGATCCCCACTGACTTTTCAGACGGGCTCTTACCAGGACCTGGATTACGTTATGGCGCGCTGGCCGACGGCATCCGCCAATTCGGTGATGACGTAGGCGGTGATCTGCACGAACTCTGGCGACGACTCGCATTTTCACTGCTGGCGAGCAACTACGATGATCACCTCCGGAATCATGGATTCCTGATGCGCACGGCGGGGCGCTGGTCGCTGTCGCCGGCCTATGATCTCAATTCCGTTCCGGAGATCGACCGGGCTCAAACGCCGAAGACCGCCATATCGGAAAAACAGGAGGCGCCGAGCCTTGAGGCCGCATCACCCTTCAGAGCCTGTGGTTTTCCCGGAGTGTCCGTAAATCGATGCAGCCTGCGGACACCGGCTTGCGTGCCATCTTCTGGAAGCCCTCCACTGGTTCAATCATCCGGCGCCGCCAACTCCCGGGATCATCCCCGTCGATGACCCCAGGCCCGACTTCTCCTGCTCGCGATGCCGAATGGGCACGGCCGAGCGCTTACTTGTGGGTTGTAATCTGCAACATGCCCTGAAGACCAACATCAGGGTTCGCCTTGATCGTGATATCGTAGTTGTAATTGGATACTCCGTTGGGTCGGCCGGACTTGTCCTGGAGTCGGAGTGAGATTTTCGTCCCCGCCGGGATAGGCATGCCGTCGCCGCTGATCTGCTGGACGAAAACGTTGCCGGGCAGGGACGTCAGGGAAACGTCGTACTTGGTTGTGTTCACGAGATCCCAGGCGTTCGGATCCTCATGTCCCAGCTTGGTAGGATTGGGGCTGAAGTAGTAGGGTTGGTTACCTTCGGTCTTCGGGACAATGTTAGTCGTGGCGGTTGCGTTACTCATAGTGGTTTGCGTTAGTTGGTTGCGGTTCTTTCATCTGCCGCGACGCACCAGGCGTTCGCGTTCCACATGCTACTAGTGCAGACTTTATGAGTTGTTACAGGCTGTGAACGCCGAACCGAAATCCGGGTAATCCCACCGGTCTGACAATCGGGTTCTCTTCGGGCGGCGTCTTCTTCCCGCCCTTCGCCGATCGAACTCTTCTTCCTTCTTCCTCGGTCTTCTTCGCCCACCGTTCCGGTGTCACCGGTGGGGTTTTCCAGTTCGCAGGTTGTTCGGCCTTCTTCCCGCCCTTTGGCCGGTACCGCGTTCGCCCGCAAGGGCGGCTGGAATAGGGTCACGAACTCTTTGCTCCCGCTCCCTGCTCCCTGCTCCCGATTCCCGACTCCCAACTCCCCACCGAAGGGACAGGCTCTTTGGGCAGCCTTGGGCGTTGGTCCATGGGTGGACCGGGAAATGGACCGGGGTGTCCATTTTCGGACAGTGGATGGGTTCATTAGAGCGCCGGTCGGGTGGGCGGTGTGCCGGGGGGTCGTTTGGCAGGCGGCACGAACGTTGCTATCTAGGGACGAATGCAGGGACGCCCCAGACTATGGATACTGACGAACATTGGCCTGGGAGGCAGGGCGGGGTCAGGAGCCGGGGACCGAAAGGTTCCGCGGAGCCTGCGGGTTGCGGATGCGTTCGCGTGGTTGTTGCTGCTGATCCTGGGTTGGGCTGGGCTGGTGGGCAGGAGCGACGCCAATCCACTTCCCTTCGCGGACCGTTATGCGGACCGGGGTCTGCTGGAGGGCACCAGCGGGAGTGGGGAGGGTCAGTCGGGAACAGCGACGCTGGAGGCGGGGGAGCCCGGGCATGCGGGAAGGGTCGTGGATCGCAGCCTTTGGGTATCCTGGGTGGCGCCGGCTCATGGCCTGGCGGAGTTTTGGACGGACGGGAGCAAGTTCGACACGGTGCTGGCGGTGTATGCGGAGGAGTCGGCGTTGGGTGGGTTGGGAGGACCTGGAGGGGGAGGGGGCAATCCGTTTGCCGGTTTGCGTGAAGTGGCGGCTCAGGACGATGGGGAGGATCTGGGGGCGCTTCATAGCCGGGTCCGGTTCCCGGTCCGTGCCGGGGTACGGTACGAGGTGGCGGTGTCGGGGTATGCGGGGGCCAGCGGGGAGGTGGTGCTGGCGTGGAATTTCCAGGAGACACCGTTTGAGCTGCCTGTGCTGTTGCATCGGGAGACCGATCGCACGGTGGTTTTGGGGACTGGCGAGAGAATGGCGTTCGAGGTGCGGGGGGGTGTTCCAGCCTTGTTCCAGTGGACACGAAACGGGCTGCCGCTGGTGGGGGAGACGGGACCCATTCTGGATCTGGCAAGCATGGGACCGTTCGATGTGGGCACCTATGCGTTGCGGGTGAGGGTTCCATCGCCGGGCGAGGACGACGATGACGAGGTGGAGTTCACCACCCGGACCCTCGAACTTCAGATCGGGCCGGAGCGCTCGGAGATCCTGCTGGCCCGCGACAAGGTTTTTGGGTGGTCGGAGAATGGTGCGACCGGCACGCGGGAATTGCAGGAGGCCGGCAACGAGTTGGGGCGGCGTGCGGGGGGTGGTCGGCTGATGGCGGTGGGAGGCGGAGTCACGCGCGGCTTCAGCGGGACGCAGATTTTTGACACGACGACGGCGCGTCGGGATCCAGGGGAACCGAACCATTGCGGTCTACCTGGGGGTGCGTCGTACTGGTACCGGTACACGCCGCCATCGGACGGCCGGCTGGAGGTCGACACCCTGGGAAGTTCCTTCGACACCATTCTGGCGGTGTACACCTATTCGGTGCCGGTGCGCGGGTATGGGGATCTGGTGGAGGTCGCGTGCAACGACGATGAACCTGGCGCGGGCGGGCGGAGTCGGGCGGTGGTGTCGGTGTCGGGACTTCGGCCGTATCTGGTGGTGGTGGATGGGAAGAACGGGGCGCGAGGCAATGCATGGTTGCGTTGGAAACTGAGTGCCGCGGCGAGCAGGTTGCGGGTCACCCGAACCGATCGGTCCCTGGTGCTGAGTTACCCCACGGTTCCCGGGTCGGGGTATGTGCTGGAGACCTCGGCGGTGATGGGAGGCGTCTGGCTGCCCGTTCTCACGAACGTGGCGACGGGCTTGGAATGGGCGCCGACCCAGGACCTGAACTCCGGCCCCGAACGCTATTTTCGAATTCAACCCCGATAACGCATCCCGGGCACGGATCATGGCAAACCCTTTGAATTGTTTGGTGTTGGAGGACGACGACGTTTTCGCCGAGTTCCTGGGCGAGGCGGTGGCGCGTGCCGGAGGCACGGTGACCCGGGTGTCGACGGTGGCGTCGGCGCGGGAGCGTGTGCAGCAGGCCAGCTATGATCTGGTGTTGTTGGACAATCGCCTTCCGGACGGGACGGGGTATGAGTTCCACGACGAACTCATGCGCCGGCAGCCGACGTGCGTGGCGGTGATGATCACGGGCGCCCCGGAATTGCAGCAGGCGGTGGCGCTGACGCGGAATGGATTGTTCGAGTACCTCACGAAGCCGCTTGAGGCGGATACGTTGGCGGGGTGTTTGGCGAGGGCGCGACGACGCATTGCGGTGGATGGAGGTTCCGGGGGTGAGGATGCCTCGCCGATGATCGGCGACAGTCCGGCGATGCGGGAGATCGCTCATTTTCTGAAGCAGGCGGCGCGGCATCGGACGGCGATCGTGATGATCTGCGGGGAGACCGGCACGGGAAAGGATGTCGTTTCGCGCACCCTGCATCGCCTCACCTTTCCCCCCGATGGCACTGCGGCTCCCTTCGTGCCCTTGAACTGTTCGGCGCTTCCGGAATCCATGGTGGAGGCGGAGTTGTTCGGCACCGAGAAGGGTGCCTACACGGGGGCGGACCGGCGCCGTGGGGGGCTGGCGGAGGCGGCGGGGAAGGGAACCTTGTTCCTGGATGAGATCGGGGAGATCCCGCTGTCGCAGCAGGCGAAGTTGCTGCGCTTTCTGGAATCGCGGGAGTACCGGCCGTTGGGAAGTTCAACGACCCGCACCTTCGAGGGCCGGGTGGTGGCGGCGACGAACCGGGATCTGGCGGCGGAGGTTCGGGCGGGACGTTTTCGCGGGGACCTGTTGTATCGCCTGGATGTGCTGACCCTCCGGTTGCCGCCCTTGCGGGATCACCTTTCGGACCTGGAATCCATCGCGCAGGGGCTGCTGGTGCAGCTTGCATCAAAGTATCAGCGAACCGTTCCCCAACTGCGGCCGGACGATCTCGCGGCGCTTTTGCGTCATGATTTTCCGGGAAACGTGCGCGAGCTGCGGAACCTGCTGGAACGGTCGTTCCTGCGAACGGAGGAGACCTCGCCCTGGTTGCGCCTGGACCGCAGCGGGCTGCCGACGTCGGTGGCGGCGGTAGCGGTTCCACGGACGGATGGACCGACCGCAGCAGCGCCGGTCCCGGGCGCAGTGCCTTCCTCCGTCCCTGCTCCCGCCGTCGTGTCGGCAGGGGCCGAGCGGAGTTCAGTGGCGCCAGGGGAGTCCGCGGCAACGGAGCTTCGGCGGCTCAGTCCCCTGGAGTCCGCGGAGTACGAGTTGATTCGGAAGACGCTGCGGGAGGAATCGGGGGTCATTCGCCGGAGCGCGCTGCGCCTGGGGTTGACCCATCAAGCCCTGCTGCGGCGCCTTCAGAAATGGCCGGAGCTGAGGCCCGAGACCGGGGGCACGGGGTCCACGTGAAGTTGGCAGCGGGCACGGGTGCTGCTGGGGAGCGAGGTATGGGCCGAACTGGAGCTTTGCTTTGGGTGTGGATTCTCGGGTTGCTGCTGGGGGCTGGGACCGCGGGGCAGGTCTCGGCGGCTGCGGCGGTCGTGTCGACAGGGGCGCAGCCGGAAACCTCGCGTGCCCGCGCGCGAATCATCGAAGCCGCTGGAACCGTGGAGGTGCTGCGAGGTGCCGGAGCCTGGGTGTCGGCGGCGCCGGGGTTGGAACTGGAGGACTACGATCTGCTGAGAACCGGTGTGCGCAGCCGGGCGGCGGTTCAGTTGACGGACCGGTCGGTGGTCCGACTGGACCAGGGCACCACGTTTCAGGTTTTGCCATCACGCCGGGAGCAGGCGCGTCGGCGGTTCCTTCTGGAACTGGGCCGGTTGTTTTTCTTCAACCGCGAGAGACCGGAAGACGTGGAGTTTGAGACGCCGGTGGCGACGGGTGCGATTCGAGGGACGGAGTTTGTCCTGCAGGTGCCGGGCAGGGAGGAGGCGGTCTTGGACCTGTTGGATGGCCGGGTCGTGTTGCGCCAGGACGGAGGCGAGGTGGAGGCGAACGGTGGGGAATCGATCTTGTTGCGGCAGGGACGGGAGCCGGTGCGACGTGGTTTGGTGGCGTGGGCCGGGGTGCAATGGGCGCTTCATTATCCGATGGTCGTGGATCCTGCGGCGATCCGGATGCCGGAACCCGAAGTAGCCGCATGGCGGGAGGCCCTGGAGGCGTATCGCGCGGGCGATGTGCTGGGGGCGTTGCGCCGCATGCCGGTCGAGCCGCCGACGCAGGACGGCATGCGACTTCTGGGGGCGGCGTTGCTGCTTTCCGTAGGTCAGGTCGAGGAGGCGTTGGAGATGTTGGAAGGCGCGGAGGAGAGTCCGGAGAAGCGAGCGTTGCGGCGACTGGTTGCGACGGTGCGCGGGGATGGGACGGGGACGACCGCGATGGGCGAGGCGAAAACCGCGAGTGCGAGTGCGAGTGAATGGTTGGCGGAGTCGTATCGGTTGCAGGGGGCGGGAGACCTGGAGGGAGCGGCGGGGGTGGCGCGGCTTGCGTGGGGGATGGCTCCGGGATTTGGGGCGGCGGCGCTGCGGGTGAGTCAGTTGGAGTTCATGCTGGAGCGGTTCAAGGCGGCGGAGACGGCCTTGGAGGCGGGACGTCGGCTGGCGCCGGCGAGTCCCGTGGGAACGTCGATGGAGGGCTGGATCGCGCTGGCGCGGAACCGGGGTGCGGTGGCGCTGAACGCCTTCGACCAGGCGCTGAAGCGGGATGGTTCGGATCCGGAAATCTGGATGGGACGCGGCCTGGCGTTGGAGACACTGCGTCGCTCGGGGGAGGCGTTGGAGGCCTTTCAAGCGGCGGCGGCCCTGGATGCGACGCGCTCGCTGGTGCGCAGTTATCTGGGCAAGGCGTGGGCTTCGACGGGCGATGCGGGGCGCGGTTTGAAGGAGTTGGGGCGCGCGGCGGCCCTGGATCCGGGGGATCCGACGCCGTGGTGGATCTCGGCGCTGATCCGCCAGCAGCAGCGGGATCCGAACCGCGCCATTCGCGATCTCGAACGGTCCTATGACCTGAATGATGGCCGGGCGGTGTTCAGGTCGAAACTTGGATTGGATCAGGACCGGGCGATGCGCGGCGCGAACCTGGCGCAGTTGTACGAGGACGTGGGGCTGTTCGAAACGGCGGAAGCGGTGGCGAGCCGGGCGGTCACGGAGGACTATTCGAATTTCGCGGCGCACCAGTTTCTGGCTCGGAGTCTGGCGGCGCGGGAGGATCCCTTCCGTTATGACCTCCGCCTGGAGACGCCACGACAGAACGAGCAGTTGCTGGCGAGTCTGCTGGCACCGGCCGGGGCGGGCGGTGTTTCGGTGTTGTTCGCGCAGCAGGAACGATTGCGTTACCTGGTTCCGCCGGTGGCGGCGGTGGCGTCCGAGACCACCTACCTGGGCCGCGGCGCGTGGAGTCAGTCGGCGGCGGTTTATGGAACGGTCGATCGATTGGACTACGCGGTGGACGCGTCGTACCTGACCGATCCCGGGTGGCGTGCGAACCAGGACGTGGAGCGGAACTTCGCGGGTTTCAGCGCGCGTCAGGGCGTCACGGACGCGGACACCTTCTATGTCCAGGCGGGATGGAGAACTTCCGAGACGGGGGATGTGGGGCGTTATGCCGATCCGTCGATGGCGAGTCGGGGATTAAGCGCGCGGACCGAACAGTTGCCGGTATCCATGGTGGGCTGGCATCACCGGTGGTCGCCGGAGTGGAACACCCTGGTCCTGGCGACCTGGGCGGAGGATCGGCTTCGATGGCAGGACCCGGAGCGGCGGCTGCTCTTTTTGCGGCAGGAGGACGGCTGGGTGACGGGCCTGGATTCTGACCGGGCCCGGGTGGATCTGGACCTGGACAGCCGGTATCGGCTGGGCGGGTTGGAGCTTCAGCAGATCTGGCAGACGGATCGGTTTCGGGTGGTGGGTGGAGGCCGTTACCAGCGTGGCCATCTGGAGAGTGACGTGCGCCTCGGGCAATTCCTGGATCCCGATTGGGTGAGACAGGAGGTTTCCGGGGACATTGAAACCGCGGGAGCCTTCGTGCTGGGCCAGGTGGAAGTGTGGGACGACCTGCGACTCGATGCCGGCGTGGGGTATGCGAGCCAGAAGCATCCGCGCAATGTGGACCTGCCTCCGTTTTCGGGGAGCTCCGTTCGCGAGGAGGATGTGAGCCCGCGGCTGGGGCTGACCTGGGCACCGGGACGCCAGGTGCTGGTCCAGGCGGCGTATGGGAGATCGCTGGGCGGTGTGTTCTTTGATCCGAGCCTTCGTTTGGAGCCATCGCGGCTCGCCGGGTTTACCCAGGTCTACCGGAGTCTGATTCCGGAGTCGGTGGTGGGTCTTGTTCCGGGAACCGAGTTCGAAACGGCCGGGGTGCGTGTGGATGGCACGCTGGGGCATGGGTTGTACGGTGGCGTGATCGTGGAGAGCATGACCTCCGAAGGGGACCGGGAGGTCGGTGCGGTTTCGAATTCACTGCCCTTTCCGGTGCCGGACACGCCGACGGGCGTGGAGGAGCGTCTGGCGTATCGCGAGCACGCGCTGACGGGGTATCTCCAACATCGGTTGGGAAGACATCTGTCGTACGGGGTTCGGTACCGGGTGTCGGTGTTGGATCTGGAGACGGAACTGCCGGGGATGCCGCGTGGCATTCCCGGGTTGCAGGAGGTTGAGCGGGATTACTCCGGGGCGTTGCACCAGGTGACGCTGTCGATGCGTTGGCAGCATCACCGGGGCTGGCTCGCGTCGTGGGAGTCGACGTGGCACGCGCAGGATTTGGAGCTGGGGGCGTTGGGCCTTTGGGATCGGAGCTTCTGGCAGCATGACGCGATGGTGGGCTATCGCTGGCCGCGCCAGGCGGCCGAGGTGCAGGTGGGGGTGTGGAACGTGGCGGATGAGGCGCAGGAACTCCATCCGGTGCATTCCCTGCCGGCGCTCACGCCGGAGCGCACCCTGTTCGTCCGGTTGCGGCT
>CAYZAE010000026.1:8250-51228 GCA_964476125.1 uncultured Verrucomicrobiota bacterium
CACGAAGGGCACGAAGGGCACGAAGGGAATGCGGGGAGGGAGAATTCTGGCATCCGCGACAAACAAGTTGGCTCTGCCTGGGTTCAAGGGGCCCCCTTCGTGGCCTTCGTGCGCTTCGTGGTTCATTATCCCAGTCTCTGCGGGGGGGACGCCTGGCCGACACTGGCGTCGAGGGCGGTGTCGGCTAGGATGGCCCTCTGTTGCGAGGACGTCTGGATCGGCTGGGATGGACCCGGGCACGCACCGTCGGGGTGGCGTGCGCGGTGGTCTTTGCAGCCTCTCTGGCGGGGTTGGTGTCGGAGGGCTTCTGGGTACGGTGGAGTTACGACTGGGTGCATCGGTGGATGGGGCGGTCGCAGAGGCCGGGTGGAGAGAACCCGGTGTTGATCGTTTACCTGGATCTTGAATCGCATCTCCGGGAGGGCCAATCGCCGTCCGGTCGCTGGGATCGAAAGCTGCACGCGAAGCTGGTGAGACGTTTGCGCGAGAGCGGCGCGAGGGCGGTGGTGTTTGATGTTTTGTTCTCGGGGGCGGATCCGGATCCGGTCGCGGATGCGGCGTTGGCGGAGGAATTCCGCCGGGGACCGCCGGTGTTTCTTGCGGCGGAGACGGTGCGATCGGGTGCGGTGTTGGCGGACGGGTCGGGTGCGCGCCAACGGCGGTTGCTGTTGCCGCACGAGCCCCTGCGGGAGGCCGCGGCGGGCTGGGGATTGGCGGAGTCGGCCGTTGATTCCGATCTGGTGGCGCGTGAGCTCTTCGAGGGTTTGACGCGCGAAGGCGTGTTGAGTCTGCCGGTGGCGGTGGCGCGGGCGAACGGGGTGGAGTTGCGGAGCGGGGCGCGTCGATGGCTGCGGTACCAGGGGCCACCGCTGTCGCTGGCGCATGTGAGTTACAGTCAGGCCTTGCGGGTGGAGGAGACACCGGACGAGTTGTTCCGGGGGAAGATTGTGCTGGTGGGGTCGAGACCGGCGGCGGGTGCGGTGGAGGATCGGCGTGATGAGTTTCGCAATCCGTACCGGCACTGGGGGGATCCGGATCGGTTCATGCCTGGGGTGGAGCTTCAGGGGACCGCGCTGCTGAATCTTCTGAGAGGGGAGTGGTTGGAGCGGCTGCCGGTGGGGGTGGAGGCGCTGTTGTTGATGGTGAGTGCGGTGGGATTGACCGTGTGGATGGCGCGGGCCAGTCCGGTGAAGGCGCTGGGGCTGGCGGTGGGAACGTGGGTTGGGTTGAGCGGGGTGGCCTGGTTGGGCTTTCGATCGGGTTCCTGGTTTCCGTGGATGCTTCCGGGAATGGTGCAGATTCCGATGGCGCTGGGGGTTTCGTGGATTCTGGGTTTTGCGGATTGGTATCGGGAGAAGCGTCGATTGGAGGAGCGCATGCAGCAGTTGCGGCGGCTGGAGACGATCGGTTCGCTGGCGGGCGGACTGGTGCATGATTTGAACAACGCCCTGGGGCCGGTGCTGATGGGACTGGGATTGTTGAAGAACCGGCCGATGGATCCGGCGAGCCAGCGCATGTTCCAGCTGATGGAAGGCAGTGTGCAGCGCGGCGTGGACATGGTGCGGCATGTCCTCCTGTTTGCGCGGGGCCACGAGGTGGAACGGTTGCCGGTGTCGATGTCGGTGTTGTTGCAGGAGTTGGTGGTGTTCCTGAGGGGGACCTTGCCAGCGCGTATTGAGGTGAACCTTCTGGCTCCGCGCGGGCTTTGGCCGATTCTGGGCAACGGACCCCAGACGCATCAGGTGTTGCTGAACCTCTGCCTCAATGCGCGTGATGCGATGCGTCACGAAGGGGAGCTGATCGTGTCGGCGGAGAACCTGGAAATGTCGGCCGAGGAGGGGGCGGGCTTTCGACCGAAGCTGGCGCCTGGCCGGTATGTGGTGGTCACGGTGTGTGATTCGGGGGAGGGCATGCCGATCGAGGTTCAGACCCGGCTGTTCGAACCGTTCTTCACCACCAAAGCCGAGGGACGCGGCAATGGCCTGGGGTTGTCGACATCGTTGCGCCTTCTGGAGCTGAACCGGGGGGGATTGAGGTTTGAGAGTGAGATGGGGCAGGGGACGACGTTCGAGGTGGCGCTGCCGGCGGCCGGGGACCTGCCTGGGGTGGCGGCTCTGGATGCACCCAAGGAGATCCCGGCTGGACGGGGAGAGATCGTGGCCCTGGTGGAACCCGAGGAGGCGTTTCGCGGACTTCTGGTGGATACGCTGACGGCGCACGGATACCGGGTGGTGATCGGGTCGACGCTGGCTCCGCTGACCTCGGCCGTGGACCTCATCCTGTATGGGGGGGATGACCTGGATTCGGTGGCCTGCACCTGGCTCCTGGGGATTCGGGCGCAGCGGGGTGAGCCGTTGCTGCCCATCCTTTTAACGGGACAGGAGGCCTTGGGGCTGGCGACGTCAGGTCAGCTCGGTCCCGTGCTGGTGGCGTTGCCGAGGCCGTTTCGGATCGAAACCCTCCTGCGGCGGGTGCGTGGACTTCTGGACGGGTGATGATTTTCGTGGTTCGGGGATCCGAGGGATTGGGGGTCGCTGCTGAAAGGGCGGAAGCCTCTCCCCACTCCCCACTCCAGACTCCGTCACTTCAGACTCCGTCTTGCCCTGCGGACCGTGTTGTGGGTTCACTCAACCTTCGTATGGCGTATCCAGTTTGTCTGGGGTCGATCCTGATGTTGTCCCTGGTCCTTGCTCCCGGTTTGTGTCCGGTCTCCCAGGCTGCGGCGAAGGAGTCCGATGGCGAAACGGTGGGCCGCAAGCCGGGGGATCGCACCGTGCTTCCGGTGCACCAGGTGGTGACCCCGCTGGGTCGGCAGACCGATCTGCCGGGCACACGGCCGCAGGCGATCGCGCTTTCCCCCGAGGGCCGGCTGCTGGTGGTTTCGGGCAAGACCAGCGAGTTGCTGGTGCTCGATCCCGTGACGGGCGCGGTGAAGCAGAAGGTCCAGCTCCCTTCCGAACAGGCCAATGAACCGGCTCCGGAGGTTCCGTCGTCGAACATTCTCAAGCCCGACACCAAGGGCCAGCTGAGTTTCACCGGGCTGATCTTCTCGCCGGACGGCCGCCGGATCTACCTGAGCAACGTCAATGGCTCGATCAAGGTCTTTGCCGTGGCCGCGGACGGCAAGGTGACGCCCTCGCATTCCATCGCCCTGCCGAACGCGAAGGCTCCCCGGCGCAAGGAGGAGATCCCGGCGGGCCTCGCGACGAGCCCGGACGGACGGCGGCTGTATGTCTGCGGCAACCTCTCCAACACTCTGCTCGAGATCGACACCGAGTCCGGCAAGGTGCTCCGGACGTTTGCCACGGGGGCGCTGCCCTTCGATGTCGTCCTGCTCGGCGACAAGGCGTACGTGAGCAACTGGGGTGGACGCCGTCCGGGGACCAATGATCTCACCGGCCCTGCCGGCCGAGGGACGGTGGTGCGCGTCGATCCCGTCCGCCACATCGCCAGCGAAGGTTCGGTGAGCATCATTCCGCTCGGAACAAACACCGCCAAGGCCTCCGCGGGAGCGGAACTTCTCGCCGGCCTGCACGCCTCGGCCCTTGCCCTGTCTCCGGACCGCGCCTGGCTGGTGTGCGCCAATGCCGGTTCCGACAATCTCACCGTCATTGATACCCGGACTGATACGGTGGCCGAGACAGTCTGGGTGAAGCCGAAGCCCAGCGATCTGTTCGGCGCCTCGCCCAACGCCCTGGCGTTCGCGAAGGACGGCCGGACGTTGTACGTCGCCAATGGGACGCAGAATGCCATTGCGGTCGTCGACTTCCGACCCGCGCGACGTCGTTCGAGACTTGAGGGATTGATTCCGGTGGGCTGGTTTCCGGGCGGGGTGGTGTTCGATGCCGCGCGCAAACAGCTGTGCGTGGCCAACATCAAGGGACACCCCACGCAGCCGAAGGTCTATTCCGGCGCCAGCGTGAAGGGGGCGGAAGGTTTCAATTCCCACCATTACAACGGCTCCGTCTCCCTTGTTCCCATTCCCAGGAACCGCGAACTGCCGCGCCTCTCCCAGACCGTGGCCGACAATTATCACCGGGAACGCATCGCCGAGAGCCTCCAGCCGCCGCGCCCGAACCAGCCGCCGCGCGCGATTCCGGAGCGCATCGGCGAGCCGAGCCTGATCAAGCACGTGGTTTACATCATCAAGGAGAACCGGACCTACGACCAGGTGCTGGGCGACATTCCGGAGGGGAACGGCGACCCGCGCCTGTGCATCTTCGGCGAGGAGATCACGCCCAACCTGCACAAGCTCGCGCGCGAGTTTGTGCTTCTCGACAACACCTACTGCTCCGGGATTCTGAGCGCCGACGGTCACCAGTGGAGCACCACGGCGTTCGGCACGGATTATCTCGAACGCTCGTTCGCCGGATGGCCGAGAAGTTACCCCGACGGCATGGGCGAGGATGAGCGCGACGCCATGGCGTATTCGCCCGGCGGTTTTATCTGGGACAATGCCCTCCGCCACCGCATCCGGATCCGGAACTACGGCGAGTTCATGCAGCCCAAGGTCCGCTGGCGGGATTCCAAACGGAAAGGTGAACCGAACTTTCTCGCCTGCTATCGGACCTGGAAGGGCGAGACCAACGAGGTCGTGTTCCGCAGCGCCCCGGTCATCGAGACCATCCGTCCGTTCTCCCCGACGAATTACGTCGGCTGGGAGATGGCCGTGCCGGACCAGTACCGCGCGGATTTCATTCTCGCGGAACTGAAGGAGTACGAGGCGAAGGGGGAATTTCCGCAGCTGGTTCTCATCTGCCTGCCGGACGACCACACCAGCGGGACCAGCAAGGGTTCCCCCACGCCCGCGGCGTGTGTTGCCGACAACGACCTCGCCATGGGCCGGATCGTCGAGGCCCTCAGCCGGAGCCGGTTCTGGAAGGACATGGCCCTCTTCGCCATCGAGGACGATCCGCAAGCCGGCTTCGACCATGTGAGCGGCTATCGCACCACCGCCTTCGTCGCCAGCCCCTACGCGCGTCGCAAGGCCGTGGTCAGCACCCAGTTCAACACTGTCAGCATCATCCGCACCCTCGAACAGATCCTCGGCCTGCCGCCCATGAACCAGTTCGATGCCGCGGCCACGCCGATGTTCGACTGCTTCACCGACACCGCGGACTTCACCCCGTTCGCCTCGGTGCCGAACAATGTTCCCCTGGATCAGATGAATCCGGATCCCAAGGCGCAGGTGGATCCCCAACTCCGCCGCGATGCCTATGCCTCGGCCCGGATGAATTTCCGCCAGGTGGATCGCGCGCCCGAGGACACCCTCAACCGCATTCTCTGGCGCGCCATGCGCGGCACCCGGGAGCCGTATCCGGAATGGGCCATCACGGTGGTCGGGGGCGAGGATGAGGACGATGAGTGAGCGTTCCATGAATCCGTACCTTCAAGCCGTCCTCGGCCTGTGGCTCGTGGGAGTCGCCGCCGCGCAGGGCCAGGGCACGGTCCCTTCCCCCTCTCCCGCAACCAACGCTCCGTCCGCCGCCGCCGCGGCAGCCGTGGCTCCAACAACGCCCGCTCCGGCGCTTCCCCTTCCATCGCCCCTGGGCATCCCCGCGCCCGGCCCGAGCAACGACGCGCCCTACGCCCCGCAACCCATCCTGCCCGGGGGCGTGGTAATCCCGCTCTACCCTCCGGGTTCCCCGTTTCTCAAGGCCGAGCGCGTCCGCGAGGCCGAGGTCTACAATCTCAGCCGGTCCGTGCCCGGCCGGATCTCAAGCATCGTCAACATCCACAACCCCTCGATCGAGTTCCACCCGGTCGATCCCGGGATCAACACCGGGTCGGTGATCCTTCTCGCCGCAGGGGGCGGCCACAACACGCTCAATGTCGGAACCGAGAGTGCCGACTTCGTCTCGTACTTTTATAACTTCGGCATCAACACCGTCATTCTCCGGAACCGGCTTCGGCGTGACGGCTACGAACCGAAGGTCGATGCCGTGAACGACGCCTTCCAGGCCATCCGTCTCGTCCGCGCCCACGCGCGCGAATGGAATCTCGATCCGAACCGCATCGGCATCATGGGCTTCTCCGCGGGTGCCGAGCTTTCCGCCCCGACCGCGATTTTCTTCGAGAACTTCACCCGGACAAACTCCGCCCCGGGCGATCCGCTGGCCGGCATTTCGGCGCGTCCGGATTTCGTGGGCATCGTGTATCCCGGGCCGTCCCCGTTCGCGCGCGGCGGCAATCCTTCGGTGCCGAAGAACACGCCGCCCGCCTTCCTCACCTGTCCGGGCGCGGGCGATCGTGTGCATGCGATCTGGGCCACCGAATACTTCACCGCGATGCTCCAGGCCGGCATTCCCAACGTGGAAATGCACATCTACGGCAACGGCCGTCATCCGGGCGATCCGTTGCCCGACGGATCCCGCATGTCCGGCGGGCTCACCCATCGCGATGGCATTCCGTTCGGCACCTGGCAGGACCGGTTCATCGACTGGTTCCGCGACCTGGGATTTCTCCAGAAACCGGGTCTCGAAACCCGCGCCGCGCGGGATATCCGCGCCTTTTCCGCAGCCTCCAGTCAGTAATTCGTACGTAGCTTTCCTACTCCACTTCGCCCAATCCCCGTTTACGCAGGGTTCCCCCGGCGGATACTGCGCGGTGTGGATCCACGGAAACCGAAGGGTTTCTCCGCGTTCATTGTTCGCCTAAGTGGCCTAAGTCGGGAACAAGCGGCGGGAGAGACAAATCAGGCCGGGCCTCAGAGCACCCACCTGCCAGGGACTTCGACCACTCCGCCATCCCTAGAAAATCCGTACGTAACGCTACCTGAAGGGTGGTCAGCGGTAACTCAGGGGGTGGTCCCTGCAATCGTCCCAGGGCACCTCGGCGCACGCGTTCCCGCACGTCTTGGGAGTGGCCGGGGACTGCTCGGGTTGGTGGCCCTTGTCCTCGCGGCGGGTTGTGGTCGCGGTCCCTCCCATGCGACCCACTCCGGTTCGAATGTCGTCGTCACCATCGAAGGAATCCCGATTGGCGCAGCCCAGCTGGAGGCGGAGTACGGGCGAACCGGGGGCAGCGGGCCGGCCGGTTCCGATAAGGAGAAGCTTCTCGCGTCCTTGATCGATCGCGAGACCGCCTATCTCAAGGCGATCCGCAGCGGTTTCCTGGAGACTCCGGAAATCCAACAGGCGGTTCGGGCCCTGGTGGTCGCGCGCTATCGCGAATCGCGCGAAGGCGAGATCCCCCAGGTGGAGAAAGTGACGGAGGAACAAGTGCGCGCGGTCTACGCGGCCGGCACCCCTCGTTTCCTCCGTCCGGCCGCGTTCAACCTCGCCCTGCTCAAGCTGGAGTTCCCGCAGAAGGCCGACGAGGAACACCGGACCGCCGCCCTCCGGCGGGCCGTCCAATTGCGGGACCGCGCGCGCACGGAGTGCCAGGGTCTGTCGCATTTCGGTCCGCTGGCGGCCGAATTCTCCGTCGACCAAGGCACACGCTATCGGGGTGGAGAACAGGGCTGGATGAACGTTTCCGAGGCCGGCTCGCGGCTCCCCGACGCCGTCGCCCAGGCTGCCGCCACCCTCACGCAGCCCGGCCAGATCAGCGATCCCATCGCGGCCTCCGACGGCATCTATCTCCTGAAACTGATCGGACGAAGGCCGGAACAGTTGCGCCCCTTCGACGAGGTCCGTCCCCGGATCGAGCACGAACTCGCCCTCGCGGCCCGGGCCGAGCGGGAAGCCCGATGGCGTTCCTGGTGTCGCGAGGGACTCGACATCCGAATTCACGCCGACGAACTCGCGCGCGTCCCGATTCCTCCCGCAGCCCAGTCCCCGGTTCCAGCGCCGCCGCCCATGAACCCGCGGTAGAACCACTGAACCGCCACGCCATGCCAAGCCACCCCACTTCCATGCCACGTCGCTTCGCCTGCGCCGACACTTCCATTTCCAACGTGCGCCCCATGCAACCTCCCCACGCCCCCGCGTTCGTACTTGTCCGATCACTGTCCCGCCTGGCCTGCCTGGGCTTCGCCGTTGCCCTGCTGGTTGCGGGCGATGTCGCCGGGGCCGACCTTGCCTTCCCCTCGGGAGTGTTGGATCGCCAGGCGTTGAACTGGACCTCGGGCGGGAGGAGTTACTGGTTCCCCGACAGCGCCATCACCCGGGACGTGTGGAGCGGACACAGCGGCTGGATCGGGAACGGCCAGGAAAGCTGGATCCAGACCACGGTGCTCGGTCCGGCACGCTTCAGCTTCCAGTGGAAGGTCCAGTCCAACGCCGCCACCGATTTCCTCCGTCTCCGCATCAACGGGACCGAAGTGGCGTCGATCAGCGGGAACCAGGACTGGACGGAATACTCCCACGCGATCGCGACCACCGGCGTTTTCACCATCCAGTTCGCCTACACCAAGAACTCCGGAAGCCAGTCCGCCGGAGACTCCGGCTGGGTGGACTCCTTCAGCGTCTTCTCGGGCGAGACGGGCATGGCCCTGACCGGGACCGCGGGACTGGCGGCGACGGCCGGCACGCCTCCGTACTGGACCGTCGAAACCGCCCGAGGCTACAGCGTCGATGGATCCTCCATCCGCAGCGGCGCCATCGGAAACCTGGGCACCAGCTCCTTCAGCATTCCCAACGTTCCAGGCGACCAGTACGTGAGCTGGGCTGCCAAGGTCAGTTCGGAGGCGAGTTACGACATTCTCCGATTTTACATCGACGGCACGGAGATCGTCCCGTTGCAGCTCTCCGGAGAGAAGGATTGGGTTGCCCAGGGTTGGAACCTGACTTCGGGGAATCACACGCTGACCTGGGCGTACACCAAGGACGAGAGTCAGGCGCGAGGTTCCGATGCCGCGTGGCTGGACCGACTGCTTCTCATCCATCCGCCTGCGATCCTCACCCAACCCGTGGGAGGCACCTTCGTCGGGGGCGGACAGGTGAGTCTGTCCGCCCTCGCCGGTGGCGGGGTGGACACGACGCTGACCTGGAAAAAGGGCAGCGTGGTCCTGGCCAATGGCACCCGGATTCGGGGAGCCGACACCACCAACCTCTTCATCACCGGTTTCACGGCGGCCGACGTCGGTTCCTACACCCTCACGGTTTCCAACAAGGCGGGTGTTGTGATCAGTTCCCCCGCCGTTCTCGCCATCGCCGTCGCGCCCTCGATCACCACCCAGCCCGTGGGGCTCACCGTTCTTCCCGGGTTTCCCGCCACCTTCACGGTCGCGGCCACCGGCACTGCGCCACTCTCCTACCAGTGGACGTGGAACGGCTCTCCCATCGCCGGGGCCACCGACTCCACCTACTCGCTGCCCAGTGTTTCGGTCGCCGATGCGGGCACCTACGCCGTGACCGTGTCCAACGGCGCGGGCACCGTCACCAGCCGGGGCGCGACGCTGGTCGTGCCTGCGCTGCCTGAATTCACCCTCCAACCGACCAACCAGAGCGTGCTCGCAGGCTCGACCCTGGCGCTGGCCGTGCGTGTGATGAGTTCGGATCAGCCGGTCAGTTATCAGTGGTGGAAGGGAGGCGTCGCGGTTACCGATGGCGGCAGAATCTCCGGAGCCACCTCCTCCACGCTCACCCTCGCTTCAGCGGTCGCCGGCGATTCCGGAAGTTACTCGGTGGTTGCGGGCAACTCCGTCGGGAACTCCACCAGCGTGGTTGCCGTCATCAACGTACAGAACCTCAACCACACCCCCACGCTCAGCCCCGTCGCAGACGTCGTCCGTCTGGAGGATGCCGCCCCGCAGACCATCCCCCTCGCGGGCATCTCGGACGGCGATGGCGGCACCCAGACGGTTTCGTTCACCGCCACCTCCAGCAACCCGGGACTGGTCCCGCACCCGACCGTCACCTACGCCAACCCATCGGCCACCGGCAGCCTTCAACTCACCAGTGTCTCCGGTCAGTCAGGCACCGCCCTCATCACGGTGCGCGCCCGGGACGACGGCGGGGTTCTTCTTGGAAGCATCGATGCCGTGACTCGCCAGTTCCAGGTCACGGTCACTCCGGTGAACGACGCGCCGACCTTGAACCAGCCGGGGAACGTCAGCCTGGTCGAAAACGTCGCGCCGGTCACCGGCGGGATCACCAACGATTTCAGCACCGACACCAGCGGCGGCACGCTCCATGGAAATGCCTCGCGCATCACGGTCGCGAACGGCGGCGTGGTGGAGATCACTCCGCTCCAACTCTACCGATCCGGCGCTTACTTCCTCAACGACGTCGCCGGCGGCCAGCCGGTGTCCAGCTTCAATGCCCGCCTGCGCGTCTTCTGCGGCCCGGGTTCCCCCATTCCCGCCGATGGTTTGAGCTTCAACTTCATGGGCGAGAATCCCGCCCTGGTCGATTACTCCAGCGCCGAGAACGGCGTCGGAACCGGGTTGTCGGTGGGCTTCCACATCTACACCGCCGGCGGCACCCGTTCCGCCTACGCCACCCTCCGCTGCAACGGCACCGAGGTCGCCCGGAAAAACTACCAGATCCTCTACGTCGGTTCCCCAACCGCCATGGCGCTCCTCGAAGTTGTCATGACCTCCGACCGCAAGGTCACCGTGAGACACGGCGGCACCACCCTCTTCGACGCGGTCCAGACCACGTGCAACCCCGCTGCCGGCTGGCGCTTTGGTGTGGCCGGCCGCACCGGCGGCGAATCCGCATGGCAACTGATCGATGACTTCGCGGTGAGCACCACCTCTCTCAATGCCTCCCAGATCGTTCCTCTCACCGGAATCACCGACGGCGAAGGCGGCGGCAACGGCGCGGGCCAGGTTCTCGACCTGACCGCAACCTCCGGCAATCCGGCGCTCATCGGCCATCCGATCATCACTTACGCCAGCCCCCAGACCGGCGCCACGCTGATCCTTCCGGCCCCGGCCAGGGGCGCCAGCGGCTCCGCCACCATCAGCGTCCGCGTCCGCGACGACGGCGGCACCGCCAACGGAGGTGTCGACCTCCTCGACCGCGCGTTCACCGTGACGGTGGTCCCCATCAACCATGTCCCGACCCTGAATTCCCTCCCGAATCTCTCCGTCGCCGACACCGCCGGCACCCAGACCGTGAATCTCGCCGGCATCAGCGACGGCGACGGTGGCACGCAGGCGATCACCCTCACCGCCGTCTCCAGCAACCCCTCGATCATTCCCACCCCGACGATCACCTACTCCAGTCCGGGCGCCACCGGCACGCTTCGCTTCACCCCCGTCGTCGGATCCGTGGGCACGGTCACCTTGACCGTCACCGCCCAGGACAATGGCGGCACCGCCAACAACGGGGTCAACACCACCAACCAGTTGTTCACCGTCAAGGTCGGCCCCGTCCCGCCCGCCATCGACCGCGCCCCCGAGGACCAGATCGCCCTGGTGGGCTCCGACGTCACCTTCCCGGTCGTCGCGAGCGGCAACGGGCTGACCTACAAGTGGTTCAAAAACTCCGTCGAGATTCCCGGCGCCACGACCAACCGGCTCACCCTCCCGGCCGTCGACGCCACCAGCATCGGCACCTACCGCGTCCAGGTCTTCAACGCCAACAACCAGTCCATCTACCCCTACGCCGACGCCCTGCTCAGCGTCGTCCAGGCCCCCGCGAGAATCGCCGTCCTGCCCTCGCAGCGGGCCACCTTCACCAACGTCGTTACCAGCCCCGTCGCAGTCTCGGTCCAATGGCTGAAGGACGGTCAACCGATCTCCGGCGCCACCGGAAACGTGCTGGCCATCAACACCGCCCAAACCAGCGACTCCGCGTCCTACACCGTCCGCGTGACCGCCGGCGGGAAAACCTTCACCACCCCCGAAGCCACGCTCCGGCTCATCGGTTCCATCGGCACCCTGTTCAACACGGGTGTCGGCCCCGACGCACTCCGGCTCGGTGACGGCGCGGAGGACGATCACTACTCGCTCCTCGATCCCTCGCCTGTGACCGGCACCCCGGTCGCCGTGGTCACGACCGGCAGCTATCCCATCCCGCCCTGGATCGCCGGCTCCACCAACTCCGCCTGGATCAGTCCGACCCGCCGCCTCCGCGAAGCCGGTTCCGAGGCCGGCCAGCTCTACACCTACCGGACCGTGTTCGACCTCACCGGGGTCGATCTGTCCACCGTCAACATCGCGGGCCGCCTCGCGGCGGATGACACCGTCACCGACATCCGATTGAACGGGACCTCCGTGGGTGCCCCGTCCGGAGTCACCTCCAACGGCTTGTCCTCCTTCGTCTTCGAATTCGCTGCGGCAGCTCCCACGGGCAGGGACAACTTCGCCGATCGCGACTCACTCGGCGGCGCCACGTACGTCGTGGCAACCGCCAACAACACCCACGCCACCGAGGAGCCCTCGGAACCTTTCGCCGGCATGGCGTCCTGGTACCGCGCCCTGAACACCGTGTGGTGGAGTTGGACCGCGCCCGCCTCCGAGTCGGTCACCCTCGACACCACGGGCTCCACCATCCCGACCGTGCTCGGGGTGTTCAGCGGATCGAGCCTGGATCAACTGACCTCGATTGGGGTCAGTGATGGAAACGGGAACTGGATCCAGACCATCCGGAGCGTGACGTTCAATGCCGTCGCGGGAACGCAGTACCAGATCTGCGTGGATGGCTGCTTCGATTACAAGGGCGACCTCACGCTCAACCTGAAGACCGCCTCCGGCAGCGTCTCCTCCCCGTACACCCGCTTTCTCCCGCCCTACGCCCCGGGCACGAACACCCTCGATTTCATCGTCAAAAACACTGCCGACCCCGGCCTCGACCGGAGCCTGACCGGACTGCGCGTGGAGTTCACCAATGCCCAGGCGGTGGTGCATCCGGTCGAGATCATCACCCAGCCCGTCGGCGGCTTTGTGATCTATGGGGATCGCAAGGCGTTCTCCGTCGGCACCCGCAGCGGCGCACCCGTCGCCTATCAGTGGTTCAAGGACAACGTGGCCATCGAGGGGGCAACCGAATCCTCCCTTGTCTACAACAAGGTGGATGACTCCGACGCCGGCAGCTACACGGTCCGTGTCACCAACATCAATGGCGAACGCTGGAGCGCCCCCGCGGTGCTCACCGTCGACGTCCCGCTCGGCATCACGTTCCAGCCCGCCGACGTCTCGGCCGCGCTCGGCCAGTCCGCCCGGTTCACCGTCCGTTTCCGGGGCAACGCGCCCCTCGGCGTCCAATGGCAGCGGAACGGATCGAACATCGCCGGTGCGTCGGGCACCACGCTCACCCTTCCCAATCTGAGGGTCTCCGACGCCGGCCGCTACACAGCCGTGGTCTCCGACCGCGACACCACCCTCACCAGCGACAGCGCCGCGCTGGTCGTCGTCGAACCCCCGCGGATCGTCCAGCAACCCGGCGACTTCAGCGGTGTGGCAGGCCGGGACTCGCTCACCCTGGAATCGATCGTCGATGGCTCCAGCCCGATCCGTTACCGGTGGTTCCTCGGCAACACCCCGCTCGCCACCGACAATTCGCCCCTTCTCAACCTCGGCATCCTGCGCGAATCCCAGGCCGGTTCCTACCGGCTGATCGCCACCAATCTCGCCGGCGCAGTCACCAGCCGCATCGCCCAGGTGACCGCCGTCTCTCCGCCCGCCATCACCAACTCCACCGGCAACCTCAAGGCTTACGTCGGCGAAGCTGCCCGGTTCGCCGTCAACGCCACCGGCAGCGGCTCGCTCGCCTTCCAGTGGTATCACGGCGGCCAGCTGCTCCCCGGCCAGACGTCCTCCGAACTGACCTACACCAATCTCGCCCAGGGCCAGGGCGGCGAGGTGTCCGTGGTCGTGCGCAGCCCCTACGGGACGGTCACTCATGCCTTCAAGCTGGAGGTCTACCCGCCCCCCGTGCCCGTCGTCTCCACCGGTGTCGAACTGGCCCAGGAATTCACCCTGCAACCCGGCTGGAACGCCGTCTTCCTCAACGTCCAACCCGCCGCCAACAAGGTCCAGGAAGTCTTCAGCTCCCTCCCCATCTCCAGTCTCTGGCGCTGGGCCGACCCAAGGTCCGGTCCGCAGTTCATCTCCGATCAGAGCGAAGGTCTTCTCGACACCGCCAAGTGGCAGATCCATCTGCCGACCAACCGGGTCGAGAGCTTCCAGAACAACCTTTTCCGGGTCTTCCGGCACTCCGCCTACCTGTTGAAACTGGAAACCAATCAACCGGTGGTGTTCACCGTCGTCGGGCAACCGGGCTATCAGCGCCAGCGCTGGGCCCCCGATGCCTACACGCTCACCGGCTTTCCCGTCCGAGAACCCACCAACGCCCCCACCCTCGGTTTCTTCTTCAAACCTTCCGCCGCCCACTACGATGCCGCCACGGACAGCGTCCGCGGCGTTTACCGGCTGCAACCCGACGGAAGCTGGGTGCCATTGGGCAATGCCGATACCCTCCGGCAGGGTGAGGCCTACTGGGTCTACACCCGGGGCGCCAGTGACTACCTCGCCCCGCTCGAAGCCTCGTTCCAGGGACTGACTTCGCTGAATTACGGCGTCGGCAGTGACACCAAGGAGTTCACCCTGAACTACCGGTCCACGGAGGCTCCCCTCGGCGGTTCGGCCAGCGCCTCCCTGAGCCATCTCCTGACCGACCAGTCCCTGCCCCTGCAGATCAGCGAGTTCATCCAGGGGTCGGGCAACCAGTGGCGCGATCTGCCCAATGGCTACTCCGTCGGTTACAGCGGGCTCTCCTCCCAGACGCTCCGGCTCGGCGCCAAGCGCGAGCGGATCACCGGCCTCAACTACGCCGGCATTCTCACGCTCACCGGCTCCGGCGTGCTCCACACCATCCCGGTGACCGTCGATCGCGACGAACCCGATGTCGCCGCCACCACCGAACCCTTCAACCCGGTCGGTCTCTGGCTGGGCAACGTCACCATCACCCACGTGAGCGAAGTCAACGGGCTCACCACGAACTACGTCGTGACCCGCATCACCAACGTGGTCGATGCCATCACCAACGTTGTCGAGGAACCCACCCTCGAGATCAGGAACGTGAGCGTCGGAAGCCTGCCCACCCCCGTGAAGGACCCGTTCGAGATGCGGCTGATTCTCCACGACGGCACCAACGGCGTCTGTCAGCTGCTCCAGCAGGTCACGCTGCTCACCACCGAAGCCAGGCAGACCACCTCCCAGGGAACCGTCACCCGCACCACCGGCGGCGACCCCGTCCTGGTCACCGACCCCGCCCTGCTCACCCAGTTCAAGGGCGTCGCCCTCCGCGGCCGGGAGACCATCGGCCGCCGCTTCTCCTCGCCCTTCTATCCCATGGACCGGACCAACGGAGTGCCCTTCGACGGCCCGCTCGGTCTCGGCCGTTCCCTGGTCGCCAGGTGGTCGCTCCCGGCCGGCGCCCCCTTGAATCCTTTCCAGCACAAATACCATCCCGACCACGACAACCTCGACGCCTCGTTCAAGGTCTACCAGGAGGAGGCCTTCACCGTCCGCCGCACCGTGCGGCTGGATGTCCCAAGCCGGCAGGGCTCCGGGTCCCGCCCGGGCATGGGACAGGACGAAATCGAGGGGACCTACCTCGAGACTCTCGAAGGCCTCCATCGGACCCCGATCACGGTCCGCGGCACATTCCATCTCAAGCGCATCCTGGCCGTGGGCGCACTCAACCCGGCAGGCACTCCCTGACCCCGAGCCGCCCTGAACACGATGAACTCCACCTCCTTTCCCGTGACCATGAGCCCGACTCCCGATCGCTCCCGGCCCGCCGCCTCCGTCTTCGCGGGATTTCGCTCCACCCCGGGCTTGGCCCTCGCGGCCGCCTTCGCGTTCGCGTTCGCGCTCGGCCTCCTTCTCGCCGGTCCCGCCTCCCGCGGCATCGACTGGTTCACCAGCGAGGATGGAGACCGGGCCGGCTTTTCGATCGGCAATTTCTACGCCTACGGCGACACGCCCAACAGCTGGTGGACCATCACCGAGGTTCCCAGCGACCATGTCTATACGAAGTATTGGCTCCGCCGACTGGTCCCCGCGGAAACCAGCAAACGCGGAGCGATCCGGTTCGCCCGCCCCTGGGGCGGCGTCATTCAGGGACGCGCCCTTCGCAGCCTCGATTGCTCGTTCGACTTCCTCGCCTTCAACGGCAACGGCGCCGATGGCCTCAGTTTCAATTACGGGCTCATCCCCGACAGTCTCCCCGGAACGAGCGCCCTGGAAAACGGCTACGGCGGCGGGTTCTCCATCGCCCTCTCCTATGCCGCCCCCAATTCCAACCTCGGCAGAATCACCGTGCTCTGGCGCGGCACGGAACTCGCCAAGGACGCGGTCTGCGACATCTGGGATGGCAAGTACGAGAACAAGGCCTGTCGCATCACCGCCACCATCACCCCGACCTCCTCCGGCCAGCACTCCGTCACCGTCAAACTTCACTACATCAGCCCCACCACCGGCGGGGTCACCGCGACGGCCACCCTCGTCGACAACAAAACCATCACCTTCAATCCGGAGGACAACTGGGAATTCGGAATGGGCGCGCGCTCCGGGGGCTGGACCTCGGACATCTTCGTGAAGCGCATTCTCATTCGCGGCGCCATCGACCCCTCCCTGGACGAGATCCCCAACAGCACCAGCGACGAGGGACAGAAGGTCACCCTCAATCTTCCCGTGTCGGACCCGGACGGAGCGGGAACCCTCGCGGCGGTTTCCGACAACACCTCCCTGACCGGTCCCGTGACGGTGAATGGCAGGAATGATGGGCGGACCCTCACCTTCACCCCTGCCGCCAGCAAATCCGGCACCGCCACCATCACCGTCACCCTCACCGCCGGCTCCTACAAGGTCACCCGGACCTTCGTGCACACCATCAGCGACCGGGATCGCACACCCACCCTCGGCACGGTCTCCGACGTCGCCCTGAAGATGAACAAGACGGACCCGACGATCGTGAACCTGACCGGCATCTCGCCCGGGGAAGGCGACTCGCAGACCGTCACCGTGACCGCCAGCTCCTCCAACAAGGCGCTCCTTCCCGATCCCGTCGTCGACTACGTCTCACCCAACTCCTTCGGATCCCTCAAACTCATCCCCCTCCGCGGCCAGGCCGGCGAAGCCCGGATCACCGTCACCGTCCGCGACCAGGGCGGACTCTCGGTGCAGCGGACCTTCAACGTCAGCGTGGCGTCCCCGAACTTTCGTGTGCCCGCCGACCAGACCTATGTCGAGGACGGCGGCCCGTTCCTGGTGAACATCACCGGCATCGAGGACGGCGATCCGGAGAGTGCGCAGACCATGACGCTCACCGCGGTCTCCTCGATCCCCGAGTTGGTGGAGAATCCGTCCGTGACCTTCGGCGGCACCGGCGCGACGGCGGGTCTCCAGCTCAGGCTCAAAGCCAACGCCAACTCCGACGTCTTCGGCGGCCAGCCCGCCGTCATCTCCCTGGAATTGAAGAACGCCGACGGCGCCACCCGGAAGGCCAGTTTCAACGTCCGGGTGACCGCCGTGGCCGATGCCCCGCTGGCCGGCATGGCACGCGCCGTCGATTTCGCGGGCACCGGCTGTGCCATCGCCGGGGATCCCGCGCTGCCTGGCAAATCGTTCAGCCTCGAACTCTGGGCCAAACGCAACGGCTCAAGCCGGCTCGATCCCCTGGCCAGCCAGGGGACCAACGGCCTGTTCTTCGGCTTTCTCAGCGATAACAAGGTGAAGTTCGGGTTCCAGGGTCCGTCCGGTCCCGGCCTTGTCTCCGCCGCGCCCTACACCGATCCCTCGTGGCATCACTGGGCCGCCACCTTTGACAGCGTCTCGGGCAAACGACGGCTGTATCGGGACGGCATCCTGCTGGTTGAGGACTCCGTCGGTGCGCCCTACGACGGGGCAGGGTCCCTGTCGCTCGGCGGCCTCCCCGGGGGCTCCTACTTCAACGGTGCGATGCAGGAGATCCGGCTCTGGCAGGGGGCCCGAACCCTTGCCGACCTGCTCCGCTGGCAGACCAGCTCGCTCATCGCCAGATTGCAGTCGGGGCTGCTCGGCTATTGGCGCGCCAACGAAGGCACCTGGCTGCGACTCGAGAACCTCGGCTCCCTCGGCGACAAGCTGGATGGCATTTTCCAGGGCGCAGTCTCCCGCATCAACGATGTCGCCAATCTCCTGCCGGTCCTGGTTCCCGAAAAAATCGACTCCTACGCCGTTCCGCTGCCCGCCTTCAATCCCGACACCTCCGGCGAAAGCGGTCTGACCTATGAGATCGTGTCGTACCCCGGCCACGGGACACTCGGCACGCCGGATGCCGGTCTCGTCAGTTACACCCCCCAGGCCGGATTCGCCGGCGAGGATACGTTCAGCTACCGGGTCAAAAACTCCGGCGTGGCCTCCGAAACCGTGGCCATCACGCTCCGCATGCAGGTCATCAACGACCCGCCCGCCCTCTCCGTGATCCCCAATCAGGTGGTCTATGATGGCACCCCCGGAGTGACGGTGCCTTTCACCGTGCGCGACGAGGAAACGGACGCCTCGGCCCTGCCCGTCAACGTGGCCAGCTCCGACACCACCGTGCTGCCCGCCTCCGCCTTCAGTCTTGGCGGCTCCGGCGCCCACCGGACACTCACCATCGCCTCCCAGCCCGGCGTCTTCGCCAGCTCCGTGGTCACGGTCACGGTCACCGACGGCGTGAACACCACGATGCGCACGTTCACCGTCCAGCTCTCGCCCTCCCTGGCCTACCGGGTCATCCCCATCCCCGGCCCCACCGGCTCCCAGGTCACCCTGCCGCGCGCCATCGATGACGACGGCCGCATCGGCGGCTCCGGCGACACCCTCGGTGGCGGCGTCCCGCGCGCCTTCGTCAACTGGGGCTACCAGGGCGCCTTCTCCCCCCAGTCCGGGCTGCTCGAACAGAACAACGGCCGCGTCAACGACCTCGGCTCCGCCAACGGTCTTCGCGTCTCGATCGGCGAATACTTCGTCAACAACGCCTGGCACGCCTTCCTGCACAACGGCGGAACGCTCACCGACCTCGGCCTGCCCGCCGGATCCACCCATTCCTATGCCCTCGCCGTGAACGGTGATTTGAA
Source organism: uncultured Verrucomicrobiota bacterium (assembly GCA_964476125.1). Lineage (GTDB taxonomy): Bacteria > Verrucomicrobiota > Verrucomicrobiia > Limisphaerales > CAIMTB01 > CAIMTB01. Next base: position 27,193 of record CAYZAE010000026.1, read on the forward strand.
GGTCGTCGGCTACTCCACCGCCGGCAACGTCGAGAAGGCCTTCCTCTCAACCGGCACTCCCGACTCCTTCACCGACATCTCGCCCGCCACCCCGTCGCGCGCCGTCGGCATCAACGCCAGCGGCGCCGTGCTCCTTCGCTCCGGCAACCCCGGCGCCTACAAGGCCTGGCTCCGCCCCGCCCTCGGCGGTGCGCCCGCCGACCTCCTCACCCCCGCGGGCTTCACGAGCCCCAACCCCATCTCCCTCGGCGACGACGGATCCGTGCTCGCCGAGGTCTACGCCGGCAGCACCCGCTCGATTGCCCGCTGGGCCTCCGGCTCCTGGACCGTGCTCGCCGACTCCAGAAACCGCTGGGCCTGGTTCACCGGCGGGCAGATGAACGACTTCGGACTCTCAGTCGGCACCGGCCGGTCCACCGCCTCCAGCCAGGGCGTGGCCGTCCTCCACTCCGGCGGCCAGTGGTACCGGCTGAATGATCTCATCCCTGCGGACAGCGGCTGGACCCTCGACACCGCCGACGCCATCAACCGCGACGGCATGATCGTCGGCACCGGCCGCCAGAACGGCATCACCCGGGGCTTCGTCGCCGTCCCGGCCTGCATCATCGGCCAGCGCGTGCCCCGACCCTCCGGCGCCGTCGCCCGCTACCCGATGATCCAGATCATCGAAGGCTCCGTCGGCGACGATGAATCCAGCTCCTTCTTCTGGAGCGAACTCGAGAAAAGCCTCTACGCCATCCGTCCCGTCACCGCCCGTCTCCGCTGGTTCACCACCACGGACATGGCGGACACCAACAACATCACCGTCGCCACCTTTGCGGCGAACATCTGGCCGAAGCAGCCGTACATCCACGTGTCCGGCGTGCCCGTGGACGTCGAGCCCGTGACCGAGGGCGCCGATTACCGGTTCGCGCTGATGGATTACTCCACCGACCGTGAGGCCGGGGTGGATCCCAGCACGAAGCGGTTCAACTCCTCCTCCGCCGACGCCTATTCGGTGCTCCACTTCCTCAAGACCGACGGACGCCAGCCCGATCCGCTGTTCCAGACCAATGCGTTCCTCGTGCTTCGCACGATCCCCTGGAACCTGGCCCCGCTCTACGGCAGCTCCACCGCCACGGTCGGCTCCACGCTCACCCACACCCACCACTCCGATCACCCCGGCAAAACCGGGTATCTCTTCTTCACCAACACGGTCGTCGATGTCTACGGCGAGCAGGCTGCCTACAAGCAATCCGATCGCTCCGGCGCGATCAATGTGGTCAACACCCTGGAAAACGCCCGCAACGCCAACCCGGCGCTCTCGCAACTGCTGGTGGTGTGGTACGAGATGACGCCCTTCGGCGTCGCCCTCCCCAACCGGCCCATCGTTTATCAGACCTCCTGGCCCACCGACACCGACACCGACACCATCGTCATCGCCAGCGGCCGGGGCAACAACCACACCGGCACCGATCCCATCACCTCCACGCGCTATCCGGGGGCGCATCTCTACCTCCAGCCCGACCGGACCCAGCCCGGGTACAATCCCAACGAGGAACACGCCCTGCTCGCACCCTCCGACCAGGGCCAGGCCATCTACGCCCTGCGCAACGATCTCAACGCCTACCGGCGCTACTCGGAACCGTTCTGCCTGCTCAAATACAAGGACACCACCACCGACCAGTGGCGTCTCAAGCCGTACCAGATCGTCGCCGAACAGGCCCCCTGGTTCCTCCAGTACGCCGGCGATGCCGGGAAGGAAATCCAACCCCCCATCCCGCTCAGTCTCATGCCCCTCAGTCCGAGGAGCCAGGTGAGCTCCGGGGATTGGTTCCAGGACTACAACAGCAAGATCTACGCCCGCGCCGCCGGTCCCAACGGGAACACCACCGACTTTGTCCTCCGCTGGTTTTACCCGCTTCAGCCGGGCTTCTTCTATGATCTCAACGGGGACGGCCTCGATGACGCCCCCCTTGGCACGTCGCTCCCCTGGCTCGACCGACGAACCTACGCCGTGAACGGTGAACGCGGCGCCACCGGCACTCCGGTGCCCGTGGTCTACACCATCCGCTGGCCCGACGTGCCCGTTCTCCAGATCGGCCAGACCCTCACCACACCCGTCAACGGCCTGCCCGACGTGCGCAACATGGCCAATGTCCGGGTCATCTACGACACCCTCGATCCCCGCGGCACCAACGGTCTCGCCTCCATCGCCCGCCTCTTCGATCCCATCAGCGAGCGCGTCGTGAAGCTCGGCGCCTCCTTCGTGCTCTCCTCCGCCCTCAAGACCGCCACCGACACTCGCGGGCGCATCGTGTTCGTCGATCTTCCCTATGCGCTCCGCGTCCGGCTGAGTTTCGATCCGGTCAACCGCTGGCTCCATTTCGGCGGCTACGAGGACCGCACCACGATCGGCGAACCGCTGGTGCTCCCCAACCTTCTCACCCCCAGCGAACGCGACACGATCCTCGCCCTCGCGGCATCCGCCACCGGCACCCAGAAAAGCACCTTCGAGGCGGGCGTCACCGCGCTGTTCAACCTCTGCCGGAACCCCAACCAGCTCGACCTCGACGGCGATGGCCAGCCCGATGAGGCGCTGCTCATCGGCCTCACCTACGGCACGAACAAAAGCACGGTCTTCGTCGGGGGCGCCTATCGCACGCTCACCAATGCCGTGCCCGAGGTGTTCGGGGACAACCCGAAGGCGCTCACCGCCGCCGATGCCACCGTTCCCCCGGCCCTTCCCGCCCCCGGAAAATCCCTCGTCCTCAGCGCCGCGTCCTCGCAGTACCTGCGCATCGACCATCCGAAAGTGCCCGCCGACGGAAGCGGGATGCCCGGTCTGGAAGGTTCCTTCACCCTCGAGTTCTGGCTGAAGAACGCCGCCGGCTCCACCGGCACGAACACCCTCGTCCGGCTCGGCTCCAACCCGCTCACCGCACTCAAGGCTGGTTATCGGAACGGCTATTTCTACTTCGAATTCGCCACCCAGCGCATCCGCACCGAGGACCCGGTGCTGGCCGCGGACCTCGGCGGATGGCACCACTACGCACTCGTCTTCGATGCCGATGCCGGCACGGCCGCCATCTACAGGGACTCCGTCGCGGTCGCCTTCGCGGACGGATTCGACATCCCGCTCGACCCCGCCGACACCGCCCCGCTTTACCTCGGCGGGGACCCGGGTTCCCCCGGACAGGCTTTCGCCGGTCAGATCGACGAGATCCGCTTGTGGGACGGCATCGCCCGGCATGGCTCCCTGATTGCCGCCCAGTCCCGCAAGCAACTCGCCATCGGCCAGGAAGGCCTCGCCGGTTACTGGCGCTTCGACACCGCTGTCGGCCGCACCGTCCCGGATGACAGCGGCCATGGTCATCCCGGCCAGCTGCTCACCGACGGGACTTTTGGTTCACCGGGCGACGCTCCGTTTGGAATTCCGCCGCGCTACGTGACGCTGGTGGAGAACAACAACCCCGCGCTCGGCGGGCTGCCGGTGTCCCTCAAGATCATCGAGATCGACGACGGACCCTACCTCGGCGACCTCAAGGTTCTGCCCAGTGACAACGTCTTCGATGCGCGGCTCATTCTGCGGCACAGCTCCGACTTCGCCGGAAGGGCCGATGGTGTGGAGTTCGAATGGTGGTATCACCCCTACGACACCGAAAGCCGGACCAACCTGCCCGTCATCAACCCGGTCAGCGGCCAGGTCATCGACACCCGCGGCTGGATCCGGCACAGCGGCGGTCCCGGCCTCAATCAGATCACCCTCGGCGGCCCCGGCGAATCCGGCCTGCTCGTGCTCTCCGACAACTGGTTCATCCTCCGGTTCCGTGGTTACAACGTGAACGGGAACACCCCCTGGAGCGACTGGATCGGGGACCCGTCGAACCGCAGTGAACCCGCGGCCATGCTCGCCGAGGGCTGGGTCAAACGGGTTGTCCGCGGCCTCAATCCCTTCGACGCGCGCTCCACCGACTTCAACAGCGCCGAGGCCAGCACCGTGGTGAGCATGCTCCGCCAGGCGGGCGCCCGCTACGAGGGGGACATCGCGTTCAATCCCGACCCCGACTACCTCAACGCCGTCGGGCTCATCGAGGCCTACCAGACCGTGCTCAACCGCGGCGTCTCCCTCTCCATCGAGGGGCTGCCCTCGGTGAATTACGCACCCGCCAACCAGGCCCTGCTCATGGCGGCCAGCCGCATCGCCGACCTCTACGTGCTGCTTGGCAATGACGCCATGGCCGACGCCGCCGATCCCACCATCGGCTTCACCACCAGCTCCGACACCTACGGCGCCACCGCCAGTTCCATCTTCGCCTTCCAGAACCAGCTCGACAGCCTGCTCGAGGAGGAACTCTGCCTGCTCCGCGGCCGCGACAACTCCTCCGCCGGGGTCCAGGGCGCCCCCGTCTACAACCGGTTGCTCTGGAACTTCACCCTCGGCGAGGGCGAGGTCGCCTACAGCCAGGTCTACAACATCAGCGATCTCAACACCGACGGCCGGATCGACGAGAAGGACGCGCGCCTGATGTATCCCCAGGGCCACGGCGATGCCTGGGGCCACTACCTCACCGCCACCAAGGGCTACTACTCCCTCCTCCGGCATCCCAACTTCACCTGGCTGCCCCGCAGCGAATCCGTCCTCCTCGCCGGCGTGCCGGTCAAGGTCGACTACCTCGACGAACGCAAGTTCGCCACCGCCGCCGCCAACAAGGCCAAGGCAGGCGCCCAGATCGTCGACCTGAACTACCGCCAGAAGTACGTCGACAACCCCGCCGGCCAGTGGCAGGGCTACACCGACACCGACAGCGAACGCGCCTGGGGCGTCAGCGAATGGAGCCAGCGCGCCGCCGCCGGGGCCTACTTCGACTGGGTGGTCGGAAACGCCATCCTCCCCAGCCAGGACCCCGACGATTCCCACACCGGCATCGACCGCATCGACCGCCAGACGGTGGAGGAACTCAGCCAGATCAGTTCGGAGGCCTTCGACATCGTCACCCAGGTGGACAAGGCCGACAACGGCCTCAACCCGCTCGGACTCGTCGCCGGCGCCGTGCCCTTCGACATCGACCCCGCCGAAGTGGCCGCGGGCAGGACCCACTTCGAACAGGTTGCCGGACGCGCCCGGACCGCCCTGCTCAACGCCCGCACGCTCTTCGACGAGGCCAACGCCATGACCATGGCGCTGCGCAAGAGCGACGACGCCCAGGAGGATCTGACCAAGAAGAACCAGGCCCAGGAACGGGAGCTGGATAACAAACTCATCGAAATCTACGGCTACCCCTACGCCGGCGACATCGGCGCCGGAAAGACCTATCCCAGCGGCTACAACGGCCCCGACCTGATCCACTACCTCTACGTCCAGACCGCCGACATCAACGGCGAGACCGCACCTCCCGACCAGCGGCTCACCGCCTATCACCAGCGGTTGAACGAGGAATGGACCCAGACCACCGGCATCTTCGAGAAGTCGCAGTACGGGCCGATGTCCCTCGACTTCAACCCGCTCGATCACCTGGTCGGCATCGTCAGCCTCAGTGCCGTCCAACGTCATTTCGACTCCGCCGCGAAGATCGCCGGGGACGCACCGCCCTCCCTCGACGCCATCAGCACCGTGGCGATCGATTACCCCACGTCCTCCCAGGGCTATGCCTTCAAGGCCCCCACGGAATGGGGCCAGCGCCGCGCGTCCGGTGAGATCCAGACCGCGCTCCAGAACCTCCTCATGCAGCAGGCCCGCTTCAAACAGGCGGTCAAAAACTACGAGAACCTGATCGATGAAATGGACGACCGCATCAACGGCATCCAGGGCGAGAAAAACGTCGCCGACACCGAGCTGCGCGTGTTCGACCAGAAGCTCCTCCAGGGCGCCATTTACAAACAGGCGCCGCTCGCCTTCCGCAAAACCGCCGACCTCATGACCATGGGCGCCGACAAGCTTGAGAAAATCGGCGATGCCTCCGCGGAATCCCTGCCCAAATCGGTCGGTCTCGCCACCGACGCCACCGCCCCCGCGCGCGGGCTCATCAAGAATCTCGCCGCCGCCGGCGCCAGCCTGCTCAAGGGCATGGCCTGGGGGAGCAAATTCTATGCGGACAACATCATCCCCATGCAGGCCGAAGCCGCCGACCAGCTCTCCGATCGCATGCTGCTTCTCGACAAGGTCGATGCCGCCGCCCAGGCCAAGTTGAAGGAGGCCACCAAGCTGATGCGCGAGGAACCGGTGGTCCGCCTGGAAATGTTCAACCAGCGGGAAGCCCTCGATCAGGCCGCCGAAAATGTCCGCGCCGCCATCGCCAAGGGACAGCGCGTGCTCGACGAACGCCGCACCCTGCGCACCGTCGTCGCCGGCGACGCCACCAAGCTCCGCTACCGCGACATGGCCTTCCGCATGTTCCGCAACGAAGCCCTCGGCAAATTCCGCGCCCAGTTCGACCTCGCCGCACGCTACGTCTACCTGGCCGCCTCGGCCTACGACTACGAGGTCAATCTCCTCGGCAAAGGCGCCAACTCCGGCAGCCATTTCATGACCGACATCGTCCGCCAACGGACCCTCGGCCAACTCCGCGTCGATGCCACCGGCATCACCCCCGTCGCCGGCCGCGTCGGTCTCGCTGACCCGCTCGCCCGCATGGAACAGAACTTCTCCGTCCAGAAAACCCAGATGGGCTTCAACAATCCGCAAACCGAAACCGGCCGCTTCAGCCTGCGCAAGGAATGGTTCCGGCTCCGTGGCGGCTCCGACGCCGACTGGCGCAAGGTGCTCAAGTCCGCGATCGTTCAGAACGTCTGGGACATCCCCGAGTTCCGACGCTACTGCCGTCCCTTCGCCCCCGAGAGCGCCGGAGCCCAGCCCGGGATCGTCCTGCGTTTCCCGACCACGGTCACCTTCGGCCTCAACTTCTTCGGCTGGCCGCTCGGCGGCGGGGACAGCGCCTATGACCCAAGCCACTTCGCCACCCGCGTGCGCTCCGCCGGGATCTGGTTCTCGGGCTACGACGGCAATGGCATGTCCATCACCCCGCGCGTCTACCTCGTCCCCATCGGCACCGACGTTCTCCGCGCCCAGGACGGCAATGACTTCGAAACGCGGCTGTGGAGGGTCGTGGACCAGAAACTCCCCGTCCCCTTCGCCATCGGCCAGGCCGAGATCAAAAACCCGTCGTACATCCCCGCCAACGATTCGCTCGGCGGATCCATCGCCGAGATCCGGAAGTTCTCCAGCTTCCGCGCCTTCCATGACTCGGGAACGTTCACCGAGAAGGAAGCCATCACCGACAGCCGTCTGATCGGCCGATCCGTCTGGAACTCGGAATGGATGCTGGTCATCCCCGGCGGAACACTGCTCAACGATCCCAATGTCGGACTCGACGCCTTCATCAACTCGGTGTCCGACATCAAGCTGTTCTTCCAAACCTACGCCTACAGCGGCAACTGAGACCCGGAGAAGAAAGCCCACCATGAAACTCCCGCTTCACTCCCACGGCCTGGCCCAGCTCCCGGCTGCCGCAGTCGCCGCACTTACCGCACTCACCGTACTCGCGGCGTGGCTCCCATCCCGTGCCGCCGCCGCCGCCGGCTTCCCCGAACCCGACGTCGTCCTCTACGGGCACGTCGCCTTCGGCGGACGAACCCTCACCGCCGCCGATAACGTGGTCGTCCAGGCCCGCGTCATCCCCATGGGCGGCGCCCTCGCCCAGGCCAGTCTCGGCGAGTTCGGCAACGACTACTACAGCCTCCGGCTGGCCATCGACAGCAGCGCCCCGGTCTCCCGCACCGGCGCCTCGCTCGTCGGCGACACGGTCTACCTCACCGTGCTCGTCAACGGCCAGGTGCGCGCCCAGATCCCCTACGACATCACCACCAAGGGCGCCGTCCAGCAGGTGGACTTCGGCGAAGTCGACACCGATACCGACGGACTCCCGGACGGCTGGGAACAGGCCAACCTGCTCGACCTCCGCTACGGCCCGAATGACGACCCCGACAATGACGGATTGTTGAACCGCGACGAATTCAAGGCCGGCACGCATCCGCTCAAGATCGATGCCCCGCATCCCGCCGATCTCACCCCGAAGGACAACCGCATCACCATCGCCGAACTGTCCGCCTACTACAGCGCCTGGAAGAAGGGGATTCCCTGGTCGCTCGGCCCGACCAACATCCCCATCGAGTACGTGACCCGGGCCAGCGCGCTGTGGGAAGCGGGCGAATATTACCGGCAGGATCTCACCGTCACCAACGGCGCACCGCTCTGGTGGGTCAGCATTCCCGCACCCACCAACACCGGTCCCGCCCTCGCCAGTCTCCCCGCCCAGGCCACCGTCACCCCACCGGCCCAGGCGCTCATGGGCGGTGCCGACAACACCCCACCGCTTGCCGTGGAAGCCGTGCTGCCCCAGGTGTTCGCCCCCGGGATCGCTTCGGTCGTGATGTTCCACGCCACGGTCAAGGGCTCCCTCCGCGCCTATGCGGTCGAGGATTTCCCGCCAGCCGGCTGGCGCGTCGAATCGATGAGCACCGGCGGCACCTACGATCCGGTGAATCGGAAGGTCAAATGGGGACCGTTCTTCGACCGCACCTCGCGGGAGCTGTTCTACACCGTGGTGCCCGATCGCGTCGGTGCCGGGCTCGCGTTCACCGGGGCCGGCTCCTACGACGGCCGTCTGGTGACTCCTTCGGGTCGGCGCACGGTCGACCTCAACGATCCGCAGCATCCCGTTCCCACGCCCGCCCGATTCGTTCTGGGCGGCGCTCTCTCCCAGTGGTTGGTCAGCGGCCAACCCGGGGTGGGTTACTCCGTCGAGTCCTCGGACGATCTTCTCGAATGGAGACCGCTCACCAACGGTGTGGCGGATGGCGAAGGTCGGTTCCTCTTCGGCCCGGCCATCCTCCCCAGCCAGCCGCACGGTTTCTTCCGCGCACTCGAAGTCGGCGTGGGCGGTTCCAAAACCCACTGAACCGGACCGAGGCCAAAACCGTCCTTCACCACCATCCCGCGCGTGAACGCCATCGGTTACACCTCACGAGTTTCCCGCCCCGCCCGCCAGGCAGGAAGCGTGTGGCTCGTCGGTGTCCGGTGGCTCTGGCTTTGGCTTTGGTTCGCGGTGCTGGTTGCGTCGACCGCCTCCTCCCAGGCTCAGTCGGGAATTGTCCTGCGCTCCGGCCCGGCCTTCTACCGGGCGGGAACCACCCTGACCCTCACCAACGCCACCGCACCCACCGCCGACACCTTCCTCCAGACCATCGACCAAGGGGTGCCGCCCGGCTGGACGGTGGGGGCCATCAGCGACGAGGGAAGGCATGTCCCCGAGGCAGGCCGGGTCAGCTGGGGTCCGTTCTTCGACGGGCTCAGTCGAAAGCTCACGGTGGCGCTCACGCCACCTGCGGGGACAACCGGCAGGGTGACGCTCGCCGGGAGCGCGACTTTTGACGGAGTGGCGGTCGTTCCCGGCGGATTGGGTTCGCTCGGACCGGCGCCCGCGCCGGGTGGGCGGATCACGCGTTACCTGCCCTCGACCTATCTCCCTGGAAAGGTTCTCACGCTCACCAACATCGCGAGTCTCGAGCCGGGGGTCGAAACCTACGCCGTGGAGGAGCTCCTGCCTGAGGGCTGGTCCCTGGTCTCGGCCAACGAATCCGGTGCCCTGCTGCCCGACTCCAACCGGCTGCGCTGGGGCCCATTCTTCGACGGTGTTCCCCGCATCTTCCTCGCCACCGTCCGCGCCCCCGAGGACGCCGCCGACACGGTGCGATTCGCAGGCTTCGGCCATTTCGGACCAGCCAGCGTGGCGATCTCCGGCCCGTCCTCAATCACCCTCGGCGGTCTGGGCTCCGGCACGGTGACCCGATCCCTGCCGACCTCCTATCAACCCGGCCTTGCCTTCGTCGTCACCAACCAGCTGGTCCCCGGGCCCGGCACCGGACTCGCCCTCGTCGAGGAGGCGCCCCCGTCGGGATGGCCGGTCACAGCCGTCAGCCACGACGGCACCTACGACGCCGACCGCGGGCTCGTGAAATGGGGGCCCTTCCTGGATGATGTCTACCGGAGGTTGACCTACTCGGTGACGCCCCCGGACTCCGCCCATGGCGAAGTGCTTTTCTCGGGCCAGGGCACCTTCGACGAAGCGACCGTTGGCACCGCGGGAAATCTGCTTCTCTCACGGCGGCTCGCGGACTCCGGTTCGGTGACGCGCTCCCTGCCAGGCTGCCGGATCCCGGGCGAGGTCCTCAGCATCACGAACCACGTCGTGCCGGAACCAGACGTCACGGCCTATGCCGTGGTGGAGAGCCTGCCCGACGGCTGGTCGGTAACCGATCCCGGAACGGGCAGCTGGAACACCGAACTGCAGCGGGTCTCGTGGGGTCCCTTCTTCGACAACCAACCGCGGACCCTGGTCTTTCAGGTCCGGTCCCCCGACACCGACCGCGCGACGGTGGTGTTCGCGGGGACCGCAACCTTCGGTGATCACACGGTCAACCACCGAGGCCAGGCCGCGCTCGAAGCCTGTCCCGTCGGCCGCGGGTCCGTGCACCGTTCGCTTCCCGCCTATTTCATCCCCGGACAACCCGTCACCGTGACCCTGCTGGCGGTGCCCGACGCCGGGGTTTCGAGTTTCTTCGTGGAGGAACAGCCGCCCGGGGACTGGATTGTGTTCTCCGTCACCCAGTACGGCACCACGGATCCGTCGTCCGGGACGATCAAATGGGGTCCCTTCCTGGACGACCAGCCGAGGTATCTGAGTTACCAGGCTTCTCCGCCCGCCTCGACCGGGCCCAGTGTCGCGTTCGACGGCACCGCGTATTTCGACGGGCAATCCACCCCGGTGCAAGGTCCGGTCTCCCTGCCGCGCAACCAGCCGCCGTCCCTCACCCCGATTCCCGGTCAATCCACACCCGAGGACACCCCGCTGCTGATCGTGTTCTCCGTGGCGGATGCCGAGACTCCGGCGGACCAACTCGCGGTGCAGTTCTCCAGCGACCACCCGGCCCTGTTCTCCAGCACCCTGCTCGGGACCTCCGGCGCCAATCGCAGCCTGACCCTCGTCCCCGCCACCAACACCTCCGGATTCGCCTCCGCCCAACTGGTGGTCAGCGACGGCGAGCATCGCACCACGAACCTCTTCGGGGTGCGGGTCTCCTCCCTCAACGACCCGCCCTGGCTCCAGGTTCCCGACCGGCTCACCGTCTGGCAGGGCGCCCCCACCCTCGCGATCACCAACGTCGACGGTGGGGACTCCGACGCCGCCCAGGGTCTTCTCCGGCTGTCCCTCACCAACACGGCCGGATCCGTCACCGTGCTGAACCTCGCCAACGCCAGCATCCGCGGCGGCGTGAATGGCAGCTCCGACCTCCTGCTCGAAGGCGACGCGGCCTCCGTCCATGCCGCCCTGCAAAGTCTCCATCTGGCGTTTCCCGACACGTTCGCCGGGGAAGCCCGGCTCGAATTGATTCTGTCCGATCAGGGTCATGCCGGGACCGGGGGCGAACGAACCACCGGGGCCTTCATTCCAGTCACCGTGATCTCCACGGCCACCCCGGTCCAGGCCGTCGCCGACACCGTGCTCCGTCCCTCGGGACGTTCGCTCAAGATCCGCGTGAGCCAGCTGCTTGCCAATGACCTCGAGCACACCGGACGGCCGCTCACGGTCACGGCGGTCGACGCGACCAGCCAGCATGGAGCACGGATCAGCCTGGCCGGTGTCTGGGTGACCTATTCGCCCCCCGAAGGGTTCAACGGCACCGATGCCTTCCACTACACGGTCGGCAACGGGGCGGGCGACCAGGCGATCGGCACGGTCACTCTCGAGGTCCAGGAATCACCCGCCGACCCCACCGCAAACGTGCTCAGCCTCTCCCATCTCCCCACCTCCGGCTTCAAACAGATCCGGTTCCAGGGTGTTCCCGGCCGCATTTATCGGATCCAGGCGACCGATGGCCTGTTCCCAGTCGAATGGATCACCCTCGGCCTGGTCACCTCGAGCCCGAACGGGGTTTACGAATTCACCGATGAAGACACCACCCACGGCACCCGCTACTACCGAGCCATCTGGCCCTGATCCTGATCGTTCCCGGCCGGCTCTTCCGTGGACCCGGCACGTCATGCCCCGGAACCTGATCCCACTGTGGCTCCCGGTCACTCTGCTCGCGATTCCGGAAACAGCCGTCGGCCAGCTGCGGATCTCCCACGTCTACACCGTCGGACAGACCATCCCCGACGCCGGCGAAATGGTGCGGACCGCCTCCTTCGGGCTTCCGGGCGCGAACATCACCGACGTTGTGGTCTCCCTCGACATCGGCGGTACCACGGAAGGCGGGTACAACGGCGACCTGTACGTGGCACTCAGTCACGGGCTCGGCTACTCCGTCCTCCTCAACCGCCCGGGTCGCATCGCCCCGGGGGATTTCGGCTATTCCGACGACGGATTCAATGTCTCGTTCTCCGACCTCTCCAATCGCGATATCCACCTCTACCGACGGCATCTCACCGGCAACGACGACACCGAGGTTCCGGGCGGTCCCACCGGCATCTGGCAGCCCGACGGACGGGCGGCGGATCCCAACGCCGTGGTGATCGGGTCCACGCGTTCCGCCATGCTCGGTTCCATGGTCGGGCAGTCCGCCGACGGCGAGTGGCGGCTGCTGTTGGGCGATGCTTCGGGGGGTGCGACCAGTGAGTTGAAGGCATGGAGTCTCTCCGTCACGACCGACACCGAGGGGCGGGGGCCGAAGATGTTCTCCGGGGATTCCGTCGAGTTCCTGGGCTCCAGCGCCACGGTGCTCGATCAGGTGACATTGCTCGCCGCAAACTTCTTCTCCATCAGCCATCGCGTCGTTTTGGAAGGCGCCGTGGTGGGAACCGGAAGCCTGGTCGTCCATGGGCCGGGCGAACTGGGGCTCTCCGGCGCCAACACCTACTCGGGAGGCACGCGGCTCAGCTCCGGCATGCTCACCGTGGGCAGCGATGCCGCGTTGGGCTCCGGTGCCCTGGACCTCGAGGGCGGCACACTGAGATCCGCGGACGGCCCGCGCTCGCTCGCCAACACCCTCTTCACCCGGAGCACGACGACGATCGATACGCCGACGGCTCTCACGCTCTCCGGGGTTCTGTCCGGCAGCGCCGAGATGCGGAAGACCGGGCCCGCGCAACTCACCCTCAGCGCCGCCAGCCCGTTGCAGACCGGCACGCTCCGTCTTCAGGAGGGAACGCTTCGCGCCCAGGGTTCCCTGCCCAATGCCCCGGTGCATGTCCTGTCCGGGGCCACCCTCACCGGCGGAGGCGCGGTGGGATTCACCACGGTCGGCTCCGGCGCAACCCTCTCCCCAGGCGACCTGACCGGTCAGCTCGAACTCGGCGGCACCGCCTGGGAACCCGGCGGGCGTTATCTCTGGCAGATCAATGACGCCACCGGCACCGCCGGAGGCACCACCGGCTGGGACCTCGCCCAGGTCAACGGGAACCTCGACATCACCGCCACGGCGGGGAACCAGTTCACTTTTGCCATCTCCTCGCTCGCCCCGGTCCCTCCCGGCGATACCCCCGGGGCAGCGGCGCACTTCAACCCGGGACAGACCTACGCCTGGCGGGTCGCCACCGCCACCCTGGACATCAACGGATTTAATGCGTCAGCCATCGCTGTGGATCCCAGCGGATTTGCCAACGAAACCCTGGGTGGCGCGTTCACGCTCCGGCTCAGCGGAAACAACCTCGACCTCGTCTTCGCCCCCGTGCCCGAACCCCGTGACTTCGTCCTCGTCACAGGGGCGGCGCTCGGTGCTCTCGCCCTTCTCAGATCCGCCACCACCCGCCGCCAATCCCGCTAGCCGGTGCTGTCGGTGGGGCGCGATCTCCGGGCGCGCCGCCCTTGCCCGGTCCTTCGACATGGCGCCTTTCCCAGGCAGTTTCCCACGGCGCCCTCGGAGAGGTCGCCCTGCCTTCACCCACAACATCGGGAGGCACGGAATCCTCCCCCTGGGTCAGTCTCTGAAATTGACAAACGGGTTCCCGGCGGGCGCGATGGGCACGCATGCCCCGTCCGCTCCGCATCGAAGTTCCCGGCCGTCGACATCACGTCGCCGCCCGCGGAAATGAGCGATGTGCCGTTTTTCGGGAGGATGCCGATCGACGTCATTTCGTGGGGCGTCTGGCGGAATGGCCGGAGCAGTGCGGCGCCCGGATCCAGGCCGCGAGCTGACCCCGAAAGGTGATGAGGCGCCGATTTCGAGCCGTTTCGTGGGCGTGGATCGGTGGGCTGGCTATGGCTGGCTTGCTGGGAAGCCTCCTTCCTGCGCCAGGCGCGGACCGGGTGGTTTCAGCGCCTCTGCCATCGCCACCAGGTCGCCTACCCGCCACCCCGCCCGCGGAAACCTCCCCCGCGGCGCCTGCGGCTCCGGCTTCAACGAACTCGCCCGCGACAGTTGCCACCGCCCTCGCGGCATCGCCCACGCCGGTCACGGTCACGGTCACGGGCGTCACCAACCGCGTGCTCCCGCCACCGCCGCGTTTGCTGAACCTGGACAGCATTGTTCGGATGATCTACGAGCGGAACCCGACCGTGGCCGCGGCGCGGGAGGAGATGATGGCGGCGAAGCACGGGCTGGTGGAGTTCCGGGCCAACCTCAGCCGGTTGGAACCCTACGTGGAACTGCGGTCGGACCTCTCGGAGTACCCCAATCGTCGCGGCGCCTTCGGCAACACGGTGGAGAGCGTGGTCGGCGTGAAGAAGGAAACCTTCGCCGGCGCGGTGCTGAGCACGGAAGTGGGGGCCTCCTATTCCCGGTTCGAGTTCGATCCAGCAATCACCGGACCGAATTCGGTGGAGTCCGGGGCGGGTGCGCTGACCCGGACCCGCCTGGAGATGCCGTTTCTCGGCTCGCGACGGCGACAGGACCGGATCATCTCGCAGGCGTTCCAGGAATCGACGGCGCGACGCGCGCAGCTGGACTACCTGAAGAGCTACCGGCTGATGGTCGAGAACGCGCTGAGTTACTACAACCTGGTGGTCTACTACCGTCGGCTCGCGGAAATCTACAACCGGGCCGCGTCCGACTTTGATCAGCTGGTTCGCGAGGAGGGGCTGGAGGCCTCGGACCGGCAGCGGGTGCTTTCGGTGCAGGCCACCGCCGAGTCGAACCGCAATCTGTACGCCGCGCGCGAGCGGGAGTACCTGACCATCCTGCTGGCCCAGTTCGCGCTGGAGAACCCCGACTCGACCGCTATCGAAATGCCGGAGTACCGGTTGAGTCCATTCGTCGAACAGGCGCGCACGCCCCAGGGACTGAAGCAATTGATCGAACGGGCGCGATCGAACAACCCGACGTTCCGGGTGCTGGACGACGCGATCCGGAACACGGAGCTGCAGCATCAGCAGGCGATCCGCGGGAAGTACGACGTCACGACCTTCCTGGAGGGCACGCTGTTTCCGATCGGTTCGGAGACCTTCGACAACCGGTTCGAGGGATGGACGGTGGGCGGTGGCGTGAACGTGCGGCTCAATGATCGCCGGGTCCTGACCGCCACCCGCCTCAAAACAGAGGCCCAGATCCGCCAGTTCCGCGCGGAGATGGAAGCGGAGGAGATCAGCACCAAGCGGAAGATCGTGAGCACCGCGGAAGCCACCTGGGGCAACCATCAGAACCGGCGCCAGCTTCTCGAGGCGCTGCAATACAAGCAGAAGGAATACTCCGACCGGCTTCAGGAATATTTCGCGGGCGAGATCAACATCGACCAGCTCATCGGCACGCGCTCCGACCTGACGGCCAACGAAGCCAATCTCGCCAGCAACGTCTATAACTCAGCGGATCGCGAAGCCACCCTCATCCTGGCCCTCGGCCAGATCTTCGAAATGGTCGGGCTCAGGATCGGTTCGGAGGATCCCAAGTAGGGAGTGGGGAGTGGGGAGTAGGGAGTGGGGAGTGGGGAGTAGGGAGTGGGGAGGCGGGAGGCCGCTTTGGAGCCGCCGGGGATCGGGGAGGGACCGGAGTTGGACGGCGAAGGGGCCGTGGTTGAAAAGCGGCAGAGGGCTGCCGCAGTCCATACACAGGTCACCCTTTACGGGAGGAGGTCCCCGAAGGAGGCGTCGTAGATGGCGTGACACTTGGCGCACTGGGCGTCGTCGAGGCCCAGGTCCGGAGCCCACTTGTAAACCTCACCGCAGGCGGGGCAGAGCACGCGGTAACGGCGTTGGGACGGCGGCGGCAGGACGTCGGAGAGGCCGGCCGGCCATTCCAGATCCTCGGAAACCAGCAGGGCCAGCGCGGCGGCGTCGGGCGGGGGTCCGTTGACCAGCCGGGAGGCCTGCGCGGTGATCATGGTTTCGAAACAGTTCCGCACCAGGCGCGCATTTCCGAAGTGTTCATCGCGTGCCGCGTGGTGGGCGTGGAACAGGGAGATCACGCGCTCCTTGAGGGCCGGGGCCAGCCGAAGTCCGTTGCGACGGCACATGAGCGCAAGGATGCGCGCCAGCTCAAGGGGCGCGTAGTCACCGAACTCAATGTACCGATTGAAGCGCGAGCGGAGGCCGGGGTTGGAATTGACGAACCGCTCCATCTCCTTCGGGTAACCCGCCACCACCACCACCAGCCGGTCCCGGCTGTCCTCCATCCGCTTCAGCAGGGTGTCGATCGCCTCCTGGCCGTAGTCCTCGCGTTCCTTCGACAACGTGTAGGCCTCGTCGATGAACAGGATGCCATCGAGCGCCGAATCGATGATGGCGTTGGTTTTGGGGGCGGTCTGTCCCACGAACTCGCCCACCAGCGCCGCGCGGTCGCATTCGATCAGATGCCCCTTCCGCAGGACGCCGAGGGCCTTGTAGATGCGTCCGAGCAGTCGGGCGACGGTGGTCTTGCCGGTGCCCGGATTGCCGGTGAAGACGGCGTGGTAGCTGGTGGCAATCAGGGGCAGGCCCTGGGCCGAGCGCATCTGCTGGAGCCGGGCGACGTTGGCGACTTCGCGGATCTTCTTTTTGACGTCGTTGATGCCGACCAGCGCGTCGAGTTCGCGCACGATGGAGGTGACGTTGTCCGCGGTGAGCTCGGGTCGGGCCTGGGCGACGGCGCCATACTCCTCGATGGTCTTGGCGGTCTGCTGGAGCAGGTACTGGAGGAACCGGTTCTCGCGGGCGGTAAGCCGGCCGTCGATGCCGGCGAAGGCGTCACAGGTTTCGCAGACGAGGTGATGGCAGAAATGCATCACCAGGGAGGGCAGCTCCAGCTTGAGCGCGAGTCGCGTCATCTCGGCGAACAAGCGTTCAGGCCCCTCCTTCACCCCGCATTGGACGGCCTCGTGCAGCTTGTTCAACCGGTCGCCCGCGGAATCGATGTGCTCGCTGATGACGTCGCGGACGCGCAGGGAGCGGTCGGGAACGTAACCCTCGTTGAGCACGCGAAAGCGGTCGGCGTGCTGCATGCGGAAGTAGCCCACAAACCCGGAAGCCATGTCCTGGGGCCGGGAGTTGTGCAGCGCCGACACCCAGAACTGGGCGGCGGCGTCCCCGGCCAGGGACATCTCGCTGGGCGGGAAGAGCACCGACCAGGTGGCGCCCACGAGCCGACGGAAGGCGAGCGTGAAACCGGCCAGCAAATCCACGGTGCCCTGGGCGGTCCGCTCGTAGGTCATCTGGGCGGGCGTCAGGACTTCGAGGTAGTCGCTGAGCAGCCGGAATCCAAACAGACTGCGGGCCAGGCGTTCGATGCTCAGTTCATGACAGCCGGTCACCCGGGAAACCTCGGGAATCAGATGCCGCAGTTGGTCATAGCGCCGGACATATTCGCAATCGGCCTCGATGAGGCGGGTGGAAGCTTCGTCGGTGAGCGTGCGGGCCTTCTGGGCTTCCTGGACCACTTCCAGCCAGGGACGCCGGTTGGCGAGGTCGGCTTCGGCGGCGCTGGCGGGGGCCACGAGCGTGGTCGAGCCGCGGGCGAGCATGGCCGCCAGAACGGCGGTGGGCACGAGCGGGTGTCCGGAGGTGTCCGCGAAGACGTGGCTGAAGGGCATCGGCGTGGCGGAGTGCATTTCACGCCGGGGGCGTTCTCGAGGCAATGCCGCAGAACGCGACTGGAAGAAACGCTTTACAGCATTTAAGCGAAATCCCCATTTTCTCCGGACGATGTCCGACTTTCCCCTGGATTTGGAGCGTCGCCGGTCGGCGTCAGCTCCACTTCCGCAGACCCGGGTGGCCGAGCCCCGGTCCCTGGAGGGCGCAATCAAGCGTTCCCAGGATTACCTGTTGAGCATCCAGAGTCCGGAAGGATTCTGGGTGGGCGAGCTGCTGGTCGATTCGACCCTGGTTTCCGACATGGTGGTTTACCACCACTGGGACCGGAGCGTGGACAGGGAGTGGGAGCGGAAGGCCATCCACCACATCTTTTCGAAGCAGCAGCAGGACGGGGGTTGGAACACCTACGAGGGCGGGCCGTCGGAAGTGAACGCGACGGTGAAAGCCTACCTGGCCCTGAAGCTGGCCGGCGTGGCGGTGACGGATCCGCGAATGTTGCGTGCCCGGGAGGTGGCGCTGCATCTGGGCGGGGTGCCGCGGATGAACACCTTCTCGAAGCTCTACCTGGCATTGATCGGCCTCGTCGAGTGGCGTCACGTGCCCACCATCCCCTGCGAGATCCTCATGATCGGGAAGTGGTTCCACGTGAACTTCTGGGAGATGAGCAACTGGTCGCGGGGCATGATCGTGCCACTGGCGATCATCAATCATTTCCGGCCGACGCGGTCCGTGGGGGTGACCCTCGACGAACTCTATCCCAACGGGAAATGGGAGCTCGATGAGACCCTGCGCCCGCGGTACTTCGATCACAGCCTGCGCAACCTGTTCCTCTGGCTGGACCGCCTGCACAAACTGGCGGAGTGGTTCAGTCGCAAGGGCCTCCACCCCTTCCGCAAACGCGCCCTGAAACGGTGCGAACAGTGGATGCTGGAACGGTTCGAGGGCTCCGACGGTCTGGCCGCCATCTTTCCGGCGATGCTCAACTCCGTCATCGCCATGAAGGCCCTCGGGTATCCCAGGGACAACCCGATCCTTCAGCGCGAACTGGCGCAACTAAAGCGACTCGAGCACCAGGAAAAGGACTCGCTCCGGATCGAACCCTGCTTCTCGCCAGTCTGGGACACCGCCATCGTCTCCATCTGCCTCCGGGAATCGGGCGTTCCCGAAAACCATCCCGCGATGTCCAAGGCGTCGTCCTGGCTCATGGACCGCGAGATCCGGTTCCGTGGCGACTGGTACCACAAGAACCCCGTCGACGTGGAGCCCTCCGGCTGGGTGTTCGAGTACAACAACAAGTGGAACCCGGACGTCGATGACACCGCCATGGTGCTGCTGGCGCTGCGCCTGATGCCCAGCGAGGACCGTCGGCGGCGTGACGAATGCTTCCGGCGCGGTTACGAATGGATGCTCACCTTCCAGTGCCGGGACGGCGGTTGGGCGGCCTTCGACAAGGACTGCACCAAGAGCATTCTCGAGAAGGTCCCCTTCGCGGATCACAACGCGATGCTGGATCCGGAGTGCGTGGACATCACGGCGCGGATCCTGGAGGTGATGGGTCTCGAGGGGGTGGGGATGGATCATCCGCGGGTGAAGCGCGCCCTGGATTACATCCGGCGCTCCCAGGAATCCGACGGATCGTTCTTCGGCCGGTGGGGGGTGAACTACATTTACGGCACCTGGCAGGTGCTGCGCGGACTCAAGGCCATGGGCTACGACATGACCGAGCCATGGTTGCTCCGCGCGCGGGACTGGCTGGAGAGCGTCCAGCACGCCGACGGTGGCTGGGGCGAGCGCTGCAACACCTACGATGATCCCGTCTTCAAGGGCCAGGGACCGAGCACCGCGTCGCAGACCGCCTGGGCCACCATGGGCCTCTGCGTGTTCGAGGAACCCGACCGGCCGAGCCTGAAACGCGGCATCGAATACCTCGTTACCACCCAGAACGAGGAGGGTTCGTGGACCGAGCCCGAAACCACCGGCACCGGATTCCCGCGCGTCTTCTATCTGAAGTACGACATGTACCGGAACGCCTGGCCGCTGCTGGCCCTCGCCACCTACCGCAAATTGCGCGAGGCGACGTCGAAGTCCGGCAACGGCCATCACAAACCCGCCTCCGAACCGCGCCAGGCCCCCATCATCGCCCCGTCGCGAGAGGGCGCTTGAACAGGCAGGGGATCATGCCTCCGGTTGCCAAAGAGGGAGGAATCGGGGACGCCGGTTCATCGACCCTGGTTTGCTTCGCCGTGGTGGAGGAGGCGGTTCCGTTCCGACGCCTTCGCGTGCCCGGGACTGAGATTCTGGTCAGCCAAATGGGCCAGGCGAATGCCGAACGCCGGTTCCTCGAACGCCTCCGCGCCGGTCCTCCCACGCGGGTGCTCACCTGCGGATTTGCCGGGGGCCTGAACCCGGCGCTGCGCAGCGGGACGGTGGTCTTCGACTGCGATCCCGGGTTTCCGCTCGAGGCCCGGCTCCGGGCGGCCGGTGCGGTGGAGGCGCGGTTCCTGTGCACGAAACGCGTGGCGGTCACCGTGGGGGAGAAAACCGCGCTCCGGGCCTCCAGTGGCGCCGACGCCGTGGAGATGGAATCCGGCGTCATCCGGAGAATCTGCCGCGAACGGGGCATTCCCGCGGCCACGATTCGGGTGATCTCGGACGAGGCCGGGGAGGATCTGCCCGTCGATTTCAACGCGTTGATGCGACCGGATGGGCGCCTCGATTTTCCGCGGCTGATTCTCACCCTGCTCGGTTCACCGGGCCGGATCGGCGGGATGATCCGGTTGGGCGGCACGACCTCCCGTGCGGCGCGGTCGTTGGCGAAGGTTTTGGCGCAGGCCCTCGCCGCCGAGCCTCCGACAGGGCGGTAAAGAGCCTGTCCCTCTGTGCAATCTCACCGCATCGCCCCACGGAAGTCGGTTCCCTTGGGCACGAGTTTGACGGCGACCTCCGTCGTGAGGCCGGGGGTCAGCTTGAAGCGCACCCAGCGATCGGTCATTTCGGGATCCAGAGGCACCACCAGGTCGGGATGGATCACGTCGAGACCTCGGGCGCACGACGGGATGTCGGTCAGCACGGCGACGCCGTCCTGGCCTGTGACAGTTTCGTAAGGCAGTTCCGGCAGAGGATCGAGGGTTCGGAAGACTTCCTCACTGGAACGTTCCGGTTCGGCGAAGAGCCCACCAGGCAGACGCATCATGTTCGGGGAGGTCACCACCCGGGCGCCGGCGACCGGTTTTCCGTCCAGGGTGGTGGCGACCAACCGGAGGGTGGCGGTGCGTTCGGTGATCACATCGATCCGCGTGACGGGAGCCTGCAAAGGGAAGACCTGCGGGACGCCGATGATCAGCCCCGCTCGGATTGACCCGTTCGACATGCGGTTCCTGGGGATGCCGCCGTTGGTGGACACAAAACCTTGGCCATGACAGACAAGGTCGAGTTCACCCGGCGGAACCGACTCGAAGACGAATGAGCCGTCCTCGGCGATGGGCCGATGGCTGTGCCAGGGCTGCAGCGGACCGAAGCGTTTGTGCAGATCGCCGATCTCCTCGGGGATGGTGAGGGCCGGGAACTGCGGGGGACGGACGGAGACCACCACCCGACCGTTCTTCACCGGCCGCGGGACACGGGCGTCGAGGCGACCCTCGATGCGCAGGCCGGGTTTCATTTCCAGATCGAAGCGCGCTTCCTTCCCCGGTTCGGCGCGGAACGAAAGGCTCTCACTGTACACAATCTCGCCCGAAGCCAGTCGTCCCATGAACTGGATGAGATGCTCGCCCGGGGAGAGTTGATGGAAGGCCAGGGTTCCAGGGCTTTCCTGCACCCAGTCCTTGCGTCGCTTGTGGTCGGTTTCGAGACAGGGAGCCAGTTCCGTGACGGGTTGGCGGCCCGGACCGAAAAAACCGGTCACACGGATCGAGAGACCGCGGCGCATGCGGACCGGGCGTGCGCTGCCGTCCACGGGATGATACTGGCGTTCCTCGCGGCCGTAGCGGGGATGGCTGACCGTGAGCAGGAGAGCGCCGGTCATTTGCTTCTCTGCGGGGATGGCCATCACCGGGTAGCGAATCCGCGCGATGCCACGGGCATCGGTCGGTGCCGCGACCCGGGGACCGAAGCGCACAGGGTCCCAGCCGTAGGCGCTTTGGGCGTCGTTGCCCCGGACACGGAAACCGAAGGGAAGGACTTCGGCGCCTTCGATGGGTTGGCCGTTTTCGTCCACGACGGTGACCTCGGCGAAGGCGTGTTCGCTGGTGGTGTCGGCATTGGATTCGGCCGGGACGTCTCCGGAAGCCGGGGAGCGGGTGGCGGAAGTGGATCGGTTGAAATCGCAGCCGGCGGTCAGTGCGAGCAGCAGCGCGCTGAGTGCGAAGGCGGCTACGCCGTGGGTCTTCGACCATTCCCGCGGCTGTTTGCCAGCGAGTTGTTCGAGTCGGCGGGAAATCTGGGAGCCCCCTTCGAGGGCGAGCGTGTGGCCAGGGTGATGGAAACCGAGCGTGCGCAGCGCAAGCGTGGCAAGGCAGCGGGCGTACTCCTGACGCGATCCGGCAAGCGCTGTGGCGGCGGTCCACCGATCGGCCTCCGTTTCACAAGCCAACGCGTGGGCGGCGGGCGCGCGCCAAACGAGCGGATGGAACCAGCAGAGCGCCTGCATGAAGCGCCAGCCGAAGTTCCAGTGGAGATCGTGACGGAGGAAATGCGCCAGCTCGTGGCCCAGCAGGGCTGAGGTCTCGGCTTCCGAAAGTTCGGACTCCAGGCGGCGCGGCACAAGAATCACTGGCTCCCGAAGCCCGCACAACAAAGGCGAATCGATGTCTCCGGAGATCCGCACGTTCGGTAAGCGGCAAGTCGCCCCGAGGCGGGAACCCATGGCCTCAGCCAGTTGGCGAAGGGGGGTGCCGGCGGGCCGGGCGTTTTGCCGGATGCGACGAAGCCGGGCTTGAATGCACACCAACCGAACCAGGCCCAGGACTGTCCCCAGCCCCCAGATCATGGCGAAGGCGCGGGCTCGGGTGGCATCGAGAAGGATGGGTGGGCGGGCGGCGGCGGATCCCGAGTCCAAGCCTGTGTTCGGGGCGGAGTCGGAAAGGCCGGAAGCCGGCAAACGGGTGGCGGAGGTTCCGGAGGAATCCGGTGAGGGCGAACCGGTTCCGAGGCGATGGCCAGGCGACGCAACATCGGTGAGGCCGGTGTTTCGGGTGGACGACCGGTGGTCATCGGTCGAGGCGGGCAGGGAGACTCGGAGGCCGGGGAGCGGGACGAAGAGTGAGAGGCCGATCAGGACGCCGCCCACCAGAAGGGTGCGCCACAACCCAAGCCGCCAGCGGGGATGCGCGTGGCGGAGAAGTCCGTGGGCGATCCAGCCAAGACCGAGCAGGGCCGTCCACTTGATGAGGGCGAGCAGGACGGGGTTGCCCGCGAGGAAGGGAAGGAGATTCATGCCCGTTTGCGTTTGGCGTTGGGAGTGGTGGTGCCCTTTCCGGAGGCGGTGCGGTGGAGCAGGGCGATGTCGCGGGGTTTGAGGTCGCCGGTTTCGACCAGTTGCGCCACGAGCTCGCGCGGGCTGCCGCCGGCGAAGAAGCGGGCGAGCGATTGCATCATCGATTGCAGCAGCGTGGCCTTGGCGACCTGGGCCCGGTAGAGGAACGCCTTTCCCTCGGGTTCCCGCTGGATGTGGCCCTTGTCCACCAGCTGGACCAGCACGGAGCGGAGGGTGGCGTTTTCGATGGGCCAGCCGAAGCGCGACTGGATGTCCGAGGGCTTGAGCGGACCCTCCTCCCAGAGGATGCGCATGGCCTCGAGTTCGTTCTGGTTGAGATCGTTCAGGGGCATGTGTGAACTTCTCACACATGCGGGGTCCCCGGTCAAGGTGGATGTGTGAAGAGTTCACACATCGGGTGGAGGCGTGGCGTGAAGTTGCCCTCCGGCGGTCTCTCCGCGACGCGGATCGGCAATATCTGGGGAAGAATGAACCGGGTCTGGTGAACCCCTGGGAGCGCCGGCGTCTCGCCGGCCGGTGCACGTTGACGGGATGGCAGCGTTCTCGGACGAATAGGCCGGCGAGACGCCG
>CAYZAE010000027.1:0-10757 GCA_964476125.1 uncultured Verrucomicrobiota bacterium
GTCCGCGTGAAGAGCGCGCTCCTGGTGGCGGCGGCGGCGGCGGCGGTGGCTTCGGTGGCGGCGGCGGCGGTGGCGGCGGACGCGACCGGGGCGGCGATCGCGGCGGACGCGGCCGTTACTAGGATCGAGCTTGGGAGCCTGGGGCTCCCTGACTTGGTTAATTTTTTCGGGGAGGCCTGGTTTTACCGGGCCTCCCCCTTTTCGAGTTCCCCATCCGTTCCGCGGCCCGGGAATGGGCGGGGAGGTGGTTCCGGGTCGGTTTTTGCGCAGGGGCGCTCATGCAGGATCACATCGAAGTCGAAGGTCGCATCAAGGTGGTGTTGCCGGGAACCATGTTCCGCGTGCAATTGGACAACAACCACGAGGTGCTCGCCGTCATCTCGGGGAAGATGCGCAAGAACTGGGTGCGGTTGACCATTGGGGACCGTGTTCGGATGGAGATGTCGCCCTATGACCTCACCAAGGCCCGGATTATTTGGCGGGTGGGCTGAGGAGTTGGGAAGGAGGGGCGGCTGGCCGTGGTCCGCGTGGCTGGCAAAATTTCTTGGGATCGTGATTGCGTTAGGCTGGGGAAGCCTCAGTTTGGAGGTGCCCTGTCGGAAGGTTCGACTCTTCCATGGTCTGGTAGATCTTCAGGTGAACATGATTCAGTGACGATTCGAAATCCGGCGTTTCGGGAACGGGTCCGGGGAAGTGAAGGACATTCGGGGGCAGACTGAGCATTGCAATGAGTAGCAAACTGTACGTGGGAAATCTTTCCTACAACACGACCGAGAACCAGCTGCACGACGCGTTTTCCGCGCACGGCACGGTGGTCGAAGCGAACCTGATGATCGATCGCGAGTCGGGGCGTCCCCGCGGGTTCGCGTTCGTGACGATGGGTTCGGCCGATGAAGCCCAGAAGGCCATCGAAGCGCTGCATGGCGCGAGCATGGACGGCCGGCCTCTCACGGTGAACGTGGCTCGTCCCCGCGAAGATCGCCCGTCGGGCGGTGGTGGTGGTCGTGGGGGTGGCGGCGGCGGCGGACGGTCCCGCTACTAATCCTTGTTGTTTTCGAAGGAGAGGGGCCGGGGTCCGGTGGACCCTCCCCTCTCCTTTTTTTGCCCCTTTTTTTCTCTTTGCCGGGCGGGGAAATTCGGGAGGAATGCGGACCGGCGGACGGGAGGCTAATCTATTTTATGGAAGATCACATCACGGTTGAAGGTCGGATCAAGACGGTGCTTCCCGGGACCATGTTCCGGGTGATGTTGGACAATGACCACGAGGTTTTGGCGGTGGTCTGCGGCAAGATGCGCAAGCGTTGGGTGCGATTGACTGCGGGAGACCGGGTGCGCATGGAGATGTCGCCCTACGACCTGGGCAAGGCCCGGATTGTCTGGCGCCTTGGGTGAGGGATTTGGCTTCGGTCCTCGGTTCCTTGGTTCATCCGTTTCGGGATTGCGGTTTGCGGCCGGGGTTCCGTCTGGGGCAGCCTCTGCGAAATGCCCAAGCACGAGACATCGACGCCTTCGGGTCCGGGTCGGCTGGCTTCCTTGGATGCCTATCGTGGCTTCGTGATGCTGCTGATGATGGCCGAGGTGCTGCACTTCGAATCGATTCATCGGGCGCATCCGGAGAGCGGTTTCTGGTCTTTCCTGGCGCTTCACCAAAGTCACATTGCCTGGGTTGGCTGCACGTTGCATGACCTGATCCAGCCCTCGTTCAGCTTTCTGGTGGGCACAGCCCTGGCCTTTTCCGTGGCCAACCGCCAGGCCCGGGGGCAGACCGCCCTTCCCATGCTTGGCCATGCGGTCTGGCGTGCGCTGCTGCTGGCTTGGCTGGGAATCTTCCTGCGATCGGTCGGTGCTCCCCGGACGAACTACACCTTCGAGGACACCCTCACCCAGATTGGGCTTGGGTACGTTCCGCTTTTTCTCCTGGCCTTCCGGCCCAGGCGGGACCAGTGGATTGCGCTGGGCGTTTTGCTGGGGGGCATCTGGTTGGCGTTTGCCCTGTGGCCGGTGCCTGGCGCGGGATTTGATTACGCCGCCGTGGGGGTGGGGGAGAAGTGGCTTGCGGAGAATCGGCTCTCGGGTTTTGCCGCGCACTGGCAGAAGAACTCGAACCTGGCCTGGGCTTTCGACACCTGGTTTCTCAACCTCTTTCCGCGGGACAAAGCCTGGCTGTTCAATGGCGGCGGTTACGCCACGCTGAGCTTTGTTCCGACCCTGGGCACCATGGTGCTCGGGTTGCTTGCGGGCGGGGTTCTCCGGTCGGAGGGCGGGGTTCGCGAGCGGGCGCTTCGCCTGGTGAAGTGGGGGGGCATTCTGCTGGCGGCTGGCTGGCTGGCCGGGGCGCTGGGAATTTGTCCGGTGGTGAAGCGCATCTGGACGCCTTCCTGGGTTTTGTTCAGCGGCGGCTGGTGCTGCCTGTTCCTGGCCGCATTTCACGCCCTGCTGGAGGGGCAGGGTTGGCGTGGGCCGTTCTTCCCCCTGGTGGTCATCGGAACCAATTCGATCGCGGCCTATTGCATCGCCCATCTGTGGGAGGATTTCATCGTGGGCGCATTCAAAACCCATCTGGGTGCAGGGATCTTTGAGATCCTCGGCAGCACCTATGTGCCTTTGGTTCGTGGCACCTTTGTGCTGGCGGCGTTTTGGCTGATCCTCGGGTGGATGCACCGGCAGAAGATCTTCATCCGGATCTGAAGACATCCACGGTTTTCCGGATCGGGCGGCCTCCGGGGCGGGTTTGGGTTCAGGCCTGCTGACGGCCGGAAGCTGCTGTTTCGCCCCGGGTCCCTTGCTCTTGTCCGACGGACGGAGGAAGCAGGGGGCATGCGCCTGAGCCCGACCTCGACCTTCCCCCGTTTCCCGGGTTTCGTTGCCGCCTTCCTCCTCAACTCCCTGGGGGAGTTCCGGCCGCTCGCCGCCGCCGAATACCACGTCGCGATCACCGGCAAGGACTCGGACGCCGGAGCGGCCTCGGCGCCTTTCCGCACCCTCCAGGCGGCCGCGGACCGGGCCCAGCCGGGTGATACGATCACCGTCCATGCCGGGATTTACCGGGAACGTGTCAATCCGCCCCGCGGCGGCGAGTCCCCGGAACTTCGCATCGTCTACCGGGCGGCGCCGGGCGAGACGGTGGAGATCCGGGGATCGGAAGTGGTGCGGAATTGGACGAAAGCCGGCGGGGATGTCTGGAAGGCAACCGTTCCGGAATCGCTCTTTGGCGGTTCGAATCCCTTTCGGGAACTGATTCGTGGGGATTGGTTTGATCCGCGTGGGCGCCCGCACCACACCGGGGCGGTCTACCTGGACGGGCAATGGCTTTCCGAGGCGCCCCGGCGGGACGAGGTCATGAAACCGGTTGGCGCCGATCCCCTGTGGTTTGCGGAAGCCGGGCCGGAGACGACGGAGATCTGGGCGCAGTTCAAGGGCGTTGATCCGAACACGCGCCTGGTGGAGATCAACGTGCGGCGGACGGTTTTTTACCCGGATCGACCCGGTCGAAATTTCATTACCGTGCGGGGTTTTGCGCTCCGCCACGCGGCGACGCCCTGGGCGCCGCCGACGGCGGAGCAGGTGGGGGTGATCGGGACCCACTGGAGTCGTGGGTGGATCATCGAGAGCAACGTGGTGAGCCACTCGGTGTGTTCCGGCATCGCGCTGGGGAAACACGGGGACCGTTGGGACAACACGTCGGCGGACACGGCGGAAGGGTACGTGAAGACCATCGAACGGGCCCTGGCCAACGGGTGGACCCGGGAGAACATCGGGCATCACGTGGTGCGCAACAATGAGGTCAGTCACTGCGAACAGGCCGGGATCGTGGGCAGCCTGGGGGCGGCGTTCAGCGTCGTTTCAGACAACCGCATCCATGACATCCATGTCCGCCGTCTTTTCTCCGGCGCTGAAATGGCGGGGATCAAGTTCCACGCGGCGATCGACACGGTCATTCGCGGGAACCACATCCACCGTACGGTGCGCGGGCTTTGGTTGGACTGGATGGCCCAGGGCACCCGGGTCTCGGGGAATCTCTTTCACGACAACGCGGCAGAGGATCTCTTCATGGAGGTCAATCACGGTCCGTGCCTCGTCGACAACAACCTCTTCCTCTCCCGGGTCAGCCTGCTGGACATGTCGGAGGGCGGAGCGTTCGCCCATAATTTGTTCGGGGGCCGGATCATCAGCCGGCCGGAGCCGGGTCGTGAGACGCCGTATCACCCCGCGCACGCCACGGTCATGGCGGGCTTGAAGACCATCCGGGGCGGGGACAACCGGTTTTACAACAATGTCTTCGTGGGACCTGGAAGCGCGACCGGCGCGGGTGTTCCGGGGCAATCCCAGGATGCGCATCATGCGGCGGGGTACGGACTCTGGGTGTACGACGAGCGGCCGTTGCCGTCGTTTGCGGCCGGGAACGTTCACCTCAGGGGAGCCCGACCCTCGGTTCGCGAGACCGAGCCGACGGTGCTGCCATCCGCGGATCCGCAGCTGGATCTGGCCCGGGAGGGGAACTCGTGGTTTTTGCGATTCGTGCTGCCGGACGGGAGTCTGCGGGCCCCGACCCGGCTGGTCACTTCGTTGCTGCTGGGGGAGGCCGTGGTGCCGCGACTGCCGTACCGGGCGCCGGATGATTCCGAACTACGGGTGGACCGGGATTATCGGGGACGGACGCGGAGCGGGACGCGGCCGGTGCCTGGGCCTTTCGAGGGGTTGGGGGAGGGGCTGGCGGCGGAGTCGGGGCGGGTTCGGGTGTGGTGAATTCGGGGGAGTTTGGTTTTTGATTTGGGGGCCCGCGAGGGGGCCCGGTAGGCTGGGGTCCATGGGTGACGCGCCGTTGCTGACGATCGACCTTCCCGGGATTCCCAAGCTGAAGAGCGGGAAGGTGCGGGAGGTTTTTGACCTCGAGGATTCCCTGCTCTTCGTGGCGACGGACCGGATTTCGGCCTTCGATTGTGTGATGCCGAACGGCATTCCACGGAAGGGCGAGGTGCTGACGCAGATTTCCCATTTCTGGTTCGACCGGATGGAGGGGTTGGTGGGGAACCATCGGATGGCGGGGGCGCTGGATCCGTTGCCGGAGCGGTTGGCGGAGCACGCCTCACGGCTTGCCGGGCGCAGCATGATCGTGCGCAAGGCGGATCCGCTGCCCATCGAATGCGTGGTGCGCGGGTACCTTGCGGGGTCCGGATGGAACGAGTACCGCCGGTCCGGGACGGTCTGCGGGATCCCGCTGCCGGCGGGGCTGGAGGAATCCTCGGAACTTCCGGAGCCGATCTTCACGCCGGCGACCAAGGCCGTGACGGGTCACGACGAGAACATTTCGTTCGACCAGGCCTCCTCCATCGTGGGCACCGAGACCGCCGAGAGGGTTCGCGAGCTGAGCCTCGGGATCTATCGCGCCGCCCGGGAGTATGCGCGACGGAAGGGCATCCTCATCGCCGACACCAAGTTTGAATTTGGCTACTGGGATGGGCGCCTGCTCTTGATCGACGAGGTGCTCACTCCTGATTCCTCACGGTTCTGGCCCGTGGACCAGTACCGGCCGGGTCGAGGCCAGCCGAGTTTCGACAAGCAGTTCGTGCGGGACTACCTGCTGACGCTGGATTGGGACAAGACCCCGCCGGCGCCGCCGTTGCCGGCGGAGATCGTGGAGCGGACGAAGGCGAAGTATCTGGAGGCCTACGAACGATTGACCGGACGGCCCCTCTGAGCCGTGGAGCCGCTTCTCGAGGATTTTCTGGTCTACCTGCGCCACGAACGCGGGCAGTCCGAGCAGACCCAGAAGACCTACGCCTCGCTTCTGCGGCGGTTCGTCGAATGGGCGAAGTCGGCGGGGCTCACCTCCTGGTCGCAGGTCGCCTTTCCCCATCTCGCCGCGTTTCTCCAGGCCGAACGCCAGCGTCGTCCGGCGCACGAACCCGAGGATTCGAAGAAGGTGCTGACGGCGGAGAGTCTCTACCTCCAGATCGCGTCCCTGAGGGCCTTCTATAAATTTGCGGTGGCCGAGGGCCATCTGACCGAGAACGTCGCCGAGAATCTCTCCCTGCCACGACGCTGGCAGCGGCTGCCCAAGGCGCTGAATGCCCAGGACATCGACCGCCTGCTGACCCCGCCGCCCAATCCCGGTCCTGCGGAGCTGTGCGATCTCGCGATCCTGGAACTGGCCTATGCCTCGGGCCTGCGACTGGCGGAGTTGCGGGGACTTCGACTGGAGCAGTTGCATGCGGAGTCGGGGTTCGTGAACGTGGTGGGGAAGGGGAACAAGGAGCGCATTGTCCCGGTGGGCGGGCGCGCTCTGGTGTCGTTGCAGCGGTATCTTGAGGCCGGACGGCCCCGGTTGTCCCGGCCGGGATCGCCATCCAACCTGTTCCTGACCTCCCGGGGGACCGCCTTCAGCCATACGGCGATGTGGTCGCGCATCGTCAAGCGGGCGAGGTCGGCGGGGGTGATGGTCAAGGTCACCCCGCACATGCTTCGGCACAGCTTTGCCACCCACCTGCTGGAGCACGGCGCGGATCTCCGTGTGATCCAGGAGCTTCTGGGCCACGCCAGCATCGGCACCACCCAGGTCTACACCCACGTGGCGAGCCACCGTCTGCGCGAGGTGCATCGGAAGTTCCATCCGCGCGCCTGAGGCTCCTCGGCGGCGTCTTCGCCCGGCGAATCCGGGCCGCCTGGGCCTGGGGGAAAACGGCCCCCTCGACGTTGACCTCGATTCGACACTGGCTGAAGCTGACGCCTGTTTTTGCGTCCAAAAGATGCCGATATGACCAACCATCTGCGTGTAACCCCCGCCCTGCTGGCCGGAGTTTTGGCCTCCTCCCTCCCCGTCCTGGCAGCGGATCCCATCGACTTCAACAACCAGGTCAAACCGATCCTGGAGTTCAGCTGCGTGAGTTGCCACGGAGCCGAGAAGCCCAAGGGCAAGTTGTCCCTGCTCACCCGGGCCGAGGCGATCAAGGGGGGTGAGGATGGCACGGCGCTGGTGCCCGGGGAGCCGGACAAGAGTCCGCTGTACACCAGCCTGATCCTGGACAAGGACCACGATGATCTGATGCCGCCCTCGAACAAGGGAGGTCCTTTGTCCAAGGACAAGATCGAGACCATCCGCCAGTGGATCGCCCAGGGCGCGGTCTGGCCGGACGGCGTGAAACTGGTCGCGCGCAAGGCCGAGTCGGCGGCGCCTGCCGCCGGGGACGACAAGGCGGTGGTCACCTCCATCCATGAGCACGTGACCAAGACCAGCACGGAGAAGGCCGCGGCGGACATGAAGCCGTACAAGGAGACCATCTCCGGCACCGGGGTCGCGTTCGAGATGGTGGCCATTCCGGGCGGCGAATTCACCATGGGCAGCCCGGACTCCGAGGAGGGCCGCGGGGCCGATGAAGGACCGGCGGTGAAGGTGAAGATCTCGCCCTTCTGGATGGGCAAGCTGGAGGTCACCTGGACCGAGTACGAACTCTTCATGCGTCCCGAAATCGAGCTCGATCTCCGCAAACGCAATCCGTCCGAGGAAGGCGTGAACAAGGTCTCGGACGCCATCAGCCGTCCGACCAAGCCCTACGTCGAAATGAGCTTCGGCATGGGCAAGGAGGGGTTCCCGGCCATCTCGATGACCCAGCACGCCGCGAACAAATACTGCGAATGGCTCAGCGCGCGGACCGGGCACTTCTACCGCCTGCCGACCGAAGCCGAGTGGGAATACGCCTACCGGGCCGGAACAACCACCGCGTATTTCTTCGGCAATGACGTCGCCGCCCTCGGCGAGTACGCGTGGTACAGCGCCAACAGCGATTGGAAGTACCAGAAGGTTGGCAAGAAGAAGCCCAATCCGTGGGGTCTCCATGACATCGCCGGCAACGTGGTGGAATGGACCCTCGACCAGTACGATCCCGACTGGTTCAAGAAGAACGCGGGCAAGGTGCTTGAGGATCCGTGGAACATCGCCACCAAGAACTATCCGCACGTCGTTCGCGGCGGTTCCTGGGATGATGAGGACGCCGTCCGCCTCCGCGCCGCCACCCGTCGTGCCTCGGACAAGACCTGGAAGATCCAGGATCCGCAGCTGCCCAAGAGCGTCTGGTACCACACGGACGCCCAGTTCCTCGGCATGCGCGTGGTCCGGCCGTTGAAAGTCCCGGACGCCGAGACAATGCACAAGTACTGGAACAGCGGCGTCGAACGCGACTGACGTCCCTGCGGCTTCAAAAGCCGCGTCCTACCGAAGCAATTCTGAACACGAAGGCGGACCCGAATGGGTCCGCCTTTTCTCGGTGCTCTCGGTGTTCTCTGGGGTGAAAACCCTCTTCTGGCATCCGCTCGGCGAGAGGTTCACCACCGAGAGCACAGGGAGCACAGAGGTCCTGAGGGAGGAGGACCTCCGGGGTGGCCGTTCGATTAACTGCCGAGCGAGGAAGCCTGCGCGCGCGGCAGGGTGGGATCCAGGCCGGTTGGGGGCTCGGCCTGGGGCCGGTGCCGGCCGATGAGAGCCTCGAAGATGGGCGAGGCCATGAGGGTGGTGATGACGGCCATGATCACCAGGATGGCGAACAGGGCGGGGGAGATGACGCCGCGCTGGAGGCCGATGTTGATGATGATCAGTTCCATGAGGCCGCGGGCGTTCATGAGCGTGCCGATGCCGAGGGCGTCGCGGTTGGAGACCCCGGTGGCTCGTGCCGCCAGCCAGCAGGCCACCCCCTTGCCTCCAATGGCGGCGATCAGCACCAGGCCCGCCATCAGCCAGAGCCAGGCGGAATCGAGCAGCCCGATCTGGGTGTTCAGCCCCGAGTAGGTGAAGAACAAGGGCAGGAGGAGACCGACGGTCAGCGGCTCAATACGCTCGATCAGACATTTGCTGACCAGCCCCCGGGGCATCGCCATGCCCATCAGAAAAGCGCCAAACACCGCATGCAGCCCGAGCGCATCCGTGACGCAGGCGCCGCCCGCCAGGAAGATCAGGCACAGGCTGAAATCGCTGTCGGAGAGGTTTCCCCGCCGTTCGATGCCCCGGGCCCATCTCGCCAGCAGCGGGCGCAGGACGCCGAGGGTGACGGCCACATAGGTGACGCCTCCCAGAATGTTCATCCAGGCATGCATCACATCGCCGTCGAAGCTGGCCAGCACCACCGCCAGCAGACACCAGGCGGCCGCGTCGTCGATGGCTCCCGCGCCCAGGGCCACGGTTCCCATGGTCGTTCCCGACAGCTTCTTGAAATGGATGATCCGCGCCAGCATGGGAAACGCGGTGATGCACATCGAGGCCCCCAGGAACACGGTGGCCTCGAACAGGGACGTCCGGTCCGGAAAAAGGTTGGTGTGCCCATGGAAATACCAGCCCAGGCCCGCGCCCAGGACGAACGGCACCGCCATGCCCGCCACCGACACCGCCACCGCGCTGTGCAGCCGCTTCTGGACGATGTCCATGCGGAACTCCAGTCCGACCACGAACATGTAGGCCGCCAACCCAAGCTGGGATGCCGGGAAGAGAACCTTCATCGAGTCCGGGGGGAACAGGCGCCGCGCCAGGTCCGGTTGGAGCAGTCCGAAGAGGGAGGGGCCGAGCACCACGCCGGTGATCATCTCCGCCACCACCTGGGGTTGCCCCATGCGGCGGGCGATCAGGCCCACGACGCGGCAGGCGCCCAGGATCACCACGATCTGCAGGAACAATTGAATGGCCAGCGCGGTGTTGCTCATCTCGGACGGCTCTTGGATAGCAGGGGATGGTGATTCATGGAAACAACTCCTCGCTATCAGCGTGATGCCGTGCTGGCATTCTGACGGAACTTGCGGACCATGGAACTTCGACATCTCCGGTACTTCCAGGCGGTGGCTGAGGAGCTGAGTTTCTCGAAGGCGGCGCGTCGACTGCGGGTCGCCCAGCCGGCCCTGAGCCGGGCCGTGAAGGACCTGGAGCATGATCTGCGCGTCCAGGTCTTTGAGCGAAGTCGGCATTTCGTCCGGTTGACCCCAGCCGGCGCGGTCTTGCTGCGCGAGACGGCGGGGGTGCTGGAGAACCTGGAGGAGTCGGTGGGCCGGGTCCGGCGGGCGGCGGCGGGGGAGGAGGGCGAACTGCGTCTCGGCTACATCGGGCCGCCGAGTCGTCCTTTTCTGGGCCGGTTGTTGCACGAGTATCACGGCCGCTACCCGGGAGTGGCGATCCGGTTGGAGGAACGGACCCCGGAACGCGTGTGGGAGATGGTGGCGAAGGGCCGGTTGTCGGCCGGCATCACCCGGCCTGTCCTGGGCCAGGAACCGCTCGGCTTGAAGACCCTGCTGCTCCGGGAGGAACGTCTGGGGATCGTGGTGCGGCCCGACCATGCTCTCGCGGGCCGGGCCACCGTGGCCTGGAAATCCCTGGCTTCGGAGCCGCTCATTGTCCTGGCTCGCCGCGAAGGCATCAGCCTGCATGACGCGACGCTGGCGGCCTGTCGCCAGGCCGGCTTCGCGCCCCGACTGGCCTACACCCCGAGTCTCATCGGGACCGTGCTCGACTATGCCGAGGCCGGATTGGGGGTGGGGGTGGTGACGGATTCCGTGGCGGCGTCAGCGGCCCAGGTGCGGTTCGTTCCCCTGCAACCGCGACAGGAGGTTTCCCTGGTGTTCGTGTGGCAGTCGGATGCCGATGCGCCGCCGGTGCAGCGGTTCCGGGAGCTGCTGTTGTCCTGGAAGGTCGGGGGCAGGCTGTGGGGGGAGTCGGGTGTCGGGTTTGCGGCTGGGGTTCCAATGGGGTCGAGTCTAAATTGTTGACAATTGGGGGGAGGTTCACC
>CAYZAE010000027.1:10857-50012 GCA_964476125.1 uncultured Verrucomicrobiota bacterium
GGGGGATCAGCCCGCAGCCATTGCGGGACTGAAGGCGGGCATTGATTCGGCGACGGGTTCCAATGGGGTCGAGTCTAAATTGTTGACAATTGGGGGGAGGTTCACCACAGAGGCCACCGAGAGCACCGAGGGAGGAAGGAGGAAGGCTGCAACAGTTGGTTCCATGGAATCGTGAAATCGCTGGGATGATCAGGGGGTATCGAGCCTGTCTGGATCCGGATCCAATCCTGTTTCCTCTGTGCTCCCTGTGTTCTCTGTGGTGAATCAGCCGCGGGACGGGTGTCGGGTTTGCGGCTGGCGGCGGGTCCGGTAGGCTGGGCGCGTGAAGTTTGAACTGGAGGCACCCTATTCGCCCGCGGGGGATCAGCCCGCAGCCATTGCGGGACTGAAGGCGGGCATTGATTCGGCGACGAAGCATCAGGTGTTGCTGGGGGTGACCGGGTCGGGGAAGACCTTCACGGTGGCCAACCTGATCGCCCACGCGCAGCGGCCCACGCTGGTGATCTCCCACAACAAGACCCTGGCAGCCCAGTTGTACGCGGAGTTCAAGTCGTTCTTCCCCCGGAACGCGGTGGAGTATTTCGTCAGTTACTTCGATTTCTACCAGCCGGAGGCCTACATCCCGAGGAGCGACACCTTCATCGAGAAGGACTCCAGCATTAACGAGAACATCGAACGGTTGCGCCTCTCGACCATGAGTTCGCTGCTCTCGCGCCGGGACGTGATCGTGGTGGCCAGCGTTTCCTGCATCTATGGCACCGGCAGCAAGGACGACTACGAAGCCCTTCTTCTGCCCTTGTTCAAGGGCATGGAACTTGGCCGTGAAACGATGCTCAGCCGGCTCATTGACCTGCAGTACAACCGCAACGACATCGCCTTTGAACGCGGGGAGTTCCGGGTGCGCGGCGACACCGTCGAGCTGCGGCCTGCGAACTCCGAGGACGGCGTGCGCATCGAGTTTTTCGGGGAGGAGATCGATCGCATCACCCGCTTCGATCCGTTGACTGGCGAGGTGATCGAGAACCTCACCGCGTTCACCGTCTACCCGGGAAAACAGTTCGTCACCCCGCAGGAGAAGCTGAAGACGGCCCTGATCTCGATCCGGACCGAACTCGGCGAACGCATCGCCTGGTTCGAGAAGCAGGGGAAGCTGCTTGAGGCGCAGCGGATCAAGATGCGGACGGAATACGATCTCGAGCAGTTGGAGGAACTCGGGTTCTGCTCGGGCATCGAGAATTACTCCCGTCACATCGCCGGCCGTCCGCCGGGTTCACGACCCTACTGCATCATCGATTTCTTCCCGTCGGACTACCTGCTGATCATCGACGAATCGCATGCCACTGTGCCGCAGATCGGGGGCATGTACGCCGGGGACATGGCGCGGAAGAAGGTTCTGGTGGAGCACGGATTCCGCCTGCCCAGCGCCCTCGACAACCGGCCGCTGGCCTTTGACGAATTCCGGACCATCCAGCCGCAGACCGTCTACGTCAGTGCCACACCCGGGCCGCTCGAACTCGGTTGGGCCGGGGATCGCATTGTCGAACAGATCGTCCGCCCCACTGGTCTGGTGGATCCCGAGATCCTTGTCCGGCCGTTGAAGGGCCAGATCGACGACCTGATCGAGGAGGCGCGGCTTCGGTTGGAACTGCGCGAACGGGTGCTGGTCACCACGCTCACCAAGCGGACAGCCGAGGAACTGACCGATTACCTGCGCGAGATCGGGATCAACGTCCGGTACCTGCACAGCGAGATCGATGCCATCGAACGCGTGGAGATCCTGCGTTCCCTGCGCAAGGGCGACTTCGACGTGCTCGTCGGCATCAACCTGCTGCGCGAGGGCCTCGATCTGCCCGAGGTCTCGCTGGTGGCCATTCTCGACGCCGACAAGGAGGGTTACCTGCGGTCGACGACCAGCCTGGTGCAGACGGCGGGGCGCGCAGCGCGGCATCTGAACGGGCGGGTGATCCTGTACGCCGACATCATGACCGACAGCATCAAGCGTTTCCTGGCGGTGTCGCAGTACCGGCGGGAGAAGCAGATGGCGTACAACCGCGAGCACGGCATCACTCCGCGCAGTGTGACTCGTCCGGTGGAGGAGGGCCTGGCCCCGGGGCAGGCCGGGAATGAGAAGGCCCTGAGCGTCATGCGCGACGCGGGACGGGATTTCGATGTCACCGAGACCATCCGCGAACTCGAATCCGAAATGCTGGAAGCGGCGAACAATCTGGAGTTCGAAAAGGCGGCGCTGTTGCGCGACCAGGTGAACGAACTCAAACGTGGACTCGGGGGCGAAGCGGTCGGAGCGGGCGGCAAGTCCGGAAAACCGGCCGGACGCGGACGTCGGGCGCGGCGTGTGGGGCGGGGGTAGAGCCCGGGTGACCTGGAACGGGGAGGGAAAGCCGAAGCCCGTTGAGGGCTGGCTACTCTTCCTCCGAGGGCAGATCGGACTTCGGCCGTTTGGCGTCACGACGTGCGGCTCCGGCGGCGCGGTCGGGCAGCAGGTCGGCCTGCGGGGGCGGGCTGTCCTTGAGGCTGCGGCCGAGCGACTCCAGTTCGGCGAGCAGGGTCGGGTTGGGTTCCGCGCCGAGCAAACCGCGCATTTCGCTGATCGGACCGCGGATCAGGATTCTCTGGCGGACTTCGGCCAGTTCACGGCGTTGGGTTTCATCCTCGATCTTGGCGGCGACGAGTGCTTCCGCCCGTGCGGCGATGGCCCAGTTCTGGGCCAGGATCCAGGAGGAAGCCGCGGCCTCGGGTTGGGTGATGCCGAGGGCGGTGAGGCTCTTGCGGATGGCGGCGAGGGTCGGGTCATTGCCCTGCTCAAGCTTCTGAAAAAGCTCCAGGCGTTCCTGGCGGAGTTCCGGGGTGACGTTGACGGTTTCGGCCGGGTTGGCTTCCGGGGCTGCGCTGAGGCTGGGAGCCGGGGCCGGGGTCGGGGGTGGAGTCGCCGGGGCGGCCCGCACCGCTTGGGGGGTTTCCTGTGCTGTTTTGGGTGACGTCGAGGGTGCAGTCGTGGGGGTTTGGGACTCGGGGTTTCCCCGGAACAACACCCAGGCAATGACCAGCACGAAGAGGGAGGCGACCGGGAGGACCCATCGTGGGGGCCCTGAAGGTTGGGGGGAGGCGGGGTTCACGGCGCTTGAGTGAGGTGTTCCAAACGCGGCTATTGGGAGCGGGGAGGGTGGGGGCCCGTCAAGTCCGCGCGTCGGTCCTTCATCCCCGCGTCAAGGGCCGAAGGAAATGCGGTTTGCACCACGAAGGCACGAAGGACGAAGGGATGCGGGGAGGGCGTTTTCTGGAATCCGCTACAAACAAGTTGGCTCTGGCTTCATTCGATCGGCCTTCCTTCGTGGCCTTCGCGCCCTTCGTGGTTTCTTATCCGGGGATTTGGGTCGGTCGTGTCGGTCGATCAGCGTCCCGTGGGTGGGGTGCCGATCCGGGCCCGGAGGAAATCAGGCCCGTCGCCGGGTGTCAGATCCCGAGCGGCGGAGCCCTCGATTCCGAGCAGGTGCCGGGACGATTCCAGCCATTGTCGCAGATCGCGGGAGGATTCGACGATCACGGTGGCGCCCGGGGGGCCGAGGATCCGCAGCTGAAGCGCGCCGGGCGAGGCCTCCTGGCCTCCCGTTCCGTTTGGATTCGGGCTCAGGCCAGGATTCCGGCTGAGGGTCAGTCGGAGCGGGTTGTCCGGGAGAAACAGAGGTGCTGTGGTGAAGTCCTGGTTGAGGGTGAACTGGATCGTGGGCGTGGTGGCACCGGGAAGTCCGATCCAACCGGCGAATCGCCAGCCGGGCTTCGCCTGGGCCTCGAGCCGGATCGGGTTGTCCCGGAAATAAATTCCGGACCACTCCGTCGCGGGATCGGTCACGGTGAGCGGGCCGAGGCTGTTGAGGTTCACGCTGCCGGCCTCGGCGGGCCACGACGAAAGACGGAGCCGTACGTTGCCGCGGAGGCCGAAGCGCTGACGAAGGTGGCGTCGCAGCTGGTCCGGTCGGAGGCGGGCGAAGGTCCGGAGCAGTTCCACCTGCCGGTTCCATTCCGAGAACGAGCTGGGAGCGCGCCAGCGGGAGATGTGTTCGACCATGGCCGGCGAAATTTCGGCCGCCATGCGATCGATGACCCCCAGCACCCGGGGCGTGGCCCAGGTGGTGTTGAGCAGATCGGCGGCGCGGTTGATGAAATCCCGACGGAACCCCGGATTGCGCAGGAGCTGGCGGAGGAGGTGGGTGGTGACTTCGTTGTTGTGGCCGTGCAGCACGCCCGTCGGATCGATCACCGCGGACAGCATGTCGAAGGACCAGGGTTGCGGTTCCGACCAGAACCCCCCGAAGCCCACGTCGCAGTCGAAGAGAATCCAGCGCAGCCGGCCGTCGGGAGTGCGGGGACGCCAGAGCCGGTGGTTGCCGATGTCCCAGCGGTAGTAGAACACCTCGGTCAGCTTGTAATCCCGAAAGTTGGCGACCTCCATGTGACGCGGCACCGCGGCGAAGCCTTCCTCGGTTTCGAGGGGCAGCGCGGCCAGGGACTGGAAGAAGCGATCGAAGAAACTGGAATCGCCCTCGTAGGCGAAGGTCCCCGGGGGATAACCCTCGAGGTAATCGAGGGCGTCGGGGTCGACCTCCGGATGGTGACGCGGGAAGTATCTCTTTTCGAAGGCCTCCTGGAGGTTGTGGATGCCCCAGAATTCGCCGTCGATGAACACGATCGCGGGCCGGTAGGCCTGCTGATCCAGGCCGAGTTCCTCGACCAGCGTCTGCATCAGCCCGTCGCGCATCATCGTGAGCGAGTAGTCGTGACCCGAAGGGCGGAGCAGCAGCCGATCGAAGGATTGGTACGGATGCTCCGGGAAAAAGCGGGTCCGGAAGGGGCCGGTGCCGCCCTGGTTCCGGGCGTGGAGCCGGAGCGCTTTCAACGGGAAGTTGAACGAGGTGTTGCCATGGATGCGCAAACCGGCCTCCTGCGAAAGGCCGACGACGCCATTCGTTTCGAAGAATTCCACGTGGACGGGACGTTCCCAGGCGTCCCCCGATTGCGCGTAGTTTCCCCCGGGCGCTTCGCCGGGGACGTAGATGCCCGTCTTCGGATGAAAAAGATTCCGGGGATCGGTGCTGAGAGCCACCACGGGAAGCGGGTAGCGGTCGCGGCCTTTGGGGTGGACGAAAAAGGTCGTGGTGGCGATGGCACTGGGAAGGGCGTCGGCGCGGAACGCCCGGGCGCGCACGACGGTGCCCTTGAACACGGGACCGGCTGGAGCGCTCCAGCCGGGGGCGGTGGGGACGAGGGACAGTTGGTTGGGAACCCCCGCCCGGTTGGTGATGGAGAGGGGGCGCGTGTAGAGCGGGGATCCGGGCAGTGGTTCGGAGCCGTCGAGGGTGTACCGGATCTCGATTCCGGGACCGGTGGATCCGTTCGAGAGGGTGAGGAGGAAGGCGTTGGTGTGGAAACCGGCGGGATGCGAGAACGCGACCGGGCCCAGGACTGCGCTCGCGGATGGGGTGTTGTTGGGGCCCCCCGGCGTTGGTTTCGCAAAGTACTTGAGGCCGGCGCCACCGTCCGCGGGGCGTCCGAGGGAAACATCGATCGGGAGTGAGGAGAGCACGATTCGGTCGGCGACCAAACCCTCGGGGGTGGTGAGCTGCACCGTCTCGCCGTCGGCGTCGATTTCGAAGGACGTGTGGTGGACCTGGGTCAGCGTGGCCCCGTGGACCGCCGCGAGATGACTTTCGATGGCTTCCCGTTCCGACCGATCCAGGGCGCGGTTGAAGCCGATCACCTCCAGGAGGTCGCCGTCGAAGGCGCCGTAGGCTCCGGCCCCGATCTCGACCGGGGCGGTGACCGGGTCGCGGGAGGAGGCACCGGTTCCGGATCCGAAGGGCACCCCATTGACGGCGAGGGAGGGCTGCCGGTTGGAGTAGACCATCGAGAGCAGAACAGGCCGGTGGCCGAGATCGGCTTCGGCAACCAGCCGTGCGGGCATGTATGCGGACCCGTGCTCGTAGAGGCTGGCGCCGTTGGTGCCGACCGACAGTCCTGCCCCTGCGCCCAGATCCCCGCCATGCGCAGCCCCGAAGACCCAGCGCTGACCGGAGACCCCCTCCACTCCGGAGGCGCTCTCCGCGTCGATTTCGTGGCCCGTTCGGGGGCGTACCACGGCCAGGAGTGTGAACGAATTGGTTCCCGGGGACCGGGGAAGCAGAAGCCGGTCGTCCACGCCGTCGAAGCGGACCGCGGGTTGGCCGTCCACGGTGATCAGCCGCGGTTGCGCGGCCGGATTGGGTTCCGCGGCGTCCCCCGTTTTGCGCGACAGGTCGGTCCAGCGTCGCACCCAGACCTGCCCGCCTGCTGTTCGCACCTGGGCGGCGTCGAGGCGGTCGATTCCGGCGGCTCGCAGGCGCAGGACGAGGCCGGGAACGCCGGCGGGGTCGAGCGGAGGTTGGGCCTGGGGTTGCCGGTCGGCGCCCGAGGCGAAGACCACCCGGTAGCCGCCGGGTTCGATCTCGCCGCTCCGAAAGGTCCATTGCGTCGGTCGCCTGGGATTATCGGAGAGCGACCAGCGGGCGAGGGGGACGGTGCGGGAGGTGGGATTGTGCAGTTCGATCCAGTCGGGGCGGTTGCCCCGCTCGTCGCGCAGGCCGCTGCGGTTCGAGGCGACCACCTCGTTCAGGATCAACTGGGCGTCGGCCGGGCTGCTGATCAGCAGAGCGAGAAGGGCCAGGAAGCGGGGGAGGGATCGGGGACGCGATGTCCTGGGTGTCCGCGGCTCGAAGAGGGACGAACGCATTCCCATGCGGGTTGGGGTGCCTAGCCTTGGAGGGCCGGCGCGGCCAGGGGTTTGGCCATGACGAAATCCTCCATGCGAAATCCTTCGCCGATGTCGAACTCGGCGGCGCAACGGATCGTGAACCCGCACCTTTTGTAGGAGTCGATGGCCTTCTTGTTCCCACGGTTCACGGTCAGGACCAGCGTTCCGGCCCCGGCCTCGCGAGCGGCCTGTTCGACATGCCGAATGAGTCGGGCGCCGAGGCCGCGACCCTGCCATTCCGGGAGGACATAGAGCTGTTTGAGTTTCCATTCGCCCGGCTCGTCCCCGGGGGCGTGGCCGGCGAAGGCGACGAATTCGCCGTCGACGTGCAGCAGGTCGAACCGGATTTCGCCGCGGGTGTGGGCGGACTCGAGGCTCGCGGTCGAATAGCGCTGGGCGAGCATGTACTCGGTCTGGGCGGACCCGATGATCGCCGGGTAATGCGCGCGCCAGATCCGCCGGGCGAGATCGCCGAGTGCGGGCAGGTCGGCCGCTCCGGCCTGCCGGATCTCCACGGCACCGAGGGGCTGGTAACAGGAAGTCACAGTCAGGTCACTGGCCGATGCAGAACAGGTTGCGTTCGGTGCGAACGAACAGGTTTCCGTGGGCGATGGCGAGGGAGGCCTGGCATTTCTCCGACAACGCATTCCGGGCCACGATGCGGAAGTTGGGGCCGTCGGTGATCACCGTGGTCTCCCCCGATTCGGAGAGGAAATACAGGTGTCCGTCGGCGTGGACCGGGGAGGCCGAGTGATTTCCCCCGACCCGTTCCGCGTAAACGATCTCTCCGGTGTCGCCCTTGAAACAATGGGCGATGCCGCCGTCGGTGATGGCGTGGAGATACGGCGAGACGTAGAGCAGCGAGGGTTGGGTGGGCACGCCCTTGCGTTGTTCCCAGACGACGTTCGAGGCGGTGAGATCCCCGCGTCCGCCGGGGCGGACGGTGCGCAGGGTGGTTTTCTCAAAGCCCGAGGAGGTGAAGATCATGCCGTCGCCGGTGACGAAACTGGGGGTCACTCCTTCGCCCT
Organism: uncultured Verrucomicrobiota bacterium; assembly: GCA_964476125.1. Classification (GTDB taxonomy): domain Bacteria; phylum Verrucomicrobiota; class Verrucomicrobiia; order Limisphaerales; family CAIMTB01; genus CAIMTB01. The sequence continues at coordinate 18,688 of CAYZAE010000027.1, forward strand.
GCGAATACACGCTCCACAGGCGTTCGCCGGTCTTCGGATCGAATCCCTGGATGGCATCGCCCGCCTGGGAGATCAGTTGAACGCCCGGGGTGCCGGGGCAGGTCATGAGGTTCGGTGAAACATGGGCGATGCGCGAACTGCCACGCTTCCCCGTCCAAACGCGTTTCCCGGTCTTGACGTCGAGCGCGGCGATTTCAGCGCCGTCCCAGGGCGTCCGCCATCCGAGTTGCTCCTCCTTGGAGTTGTTCGGCCAATCCCCCGCCTTCTCGACCCGGTTGCTGCCGTCGAAGGGCATGATCAGCAGTCCCTCGTGGACGAGTGGTGAGGCGCCCAGACCATGGCGGCTGTAGAAGCGGACCTCGCTGTTCTTCCAGAGCAGTCGTCCCTCAAGATCCAGCGCGGCCATCGTGCCGTCGCCGAAGACCACATACACGTTCCCGTCCACCACCGGGGTGGGGGTGGCGTAGGAGTTTTTCGCCTCCTTCCGGATCGGAAGGATCTCGGTGACTTCCGTGTTCCACAGGATCCGGCCGTCCACGCGGTTCAAGGCCAGGACCCGGGCCCGGGTGTTGGCGTCGGTGACGGTGGTGAGGAAGACCCGGTCGCCGACCACAACCGGGGAGGACCAACCCTCGCCGGGGATGGCGGTCTTCCAGCGCACGTTCTTCTCGGTCGACCATTCCTTCGGGAGGTTTTTTTCGGAGGACAAACCCTGGCCGGTGGGGCCGCGAAACCGGGGCCAATCCGCGCCTTGGGACGGGAGGCTGAGGAGAATGAGGGCGCAGCCGAGGGCGAGGTAGGGGAGCGGGCGGTTCACGGGTTTCCTTTGCCATGCTCCGCGTTGCCGCGCCAGTCACAATCCGGGAGGTCGTTCCCCGATCCCCGGGTAACGGGCCGACGGAAACGCGGATTGCACCACGAAGGCACGAAGGGCACGAAGGGAATGCGAAGACGGAGATTTCCGGGATGCGCCTTGGGCGCCTCTCTTCGGGCGGCTTTGGAGCGGCTTTCCTTCGTGGCCTTCGCGCCCTTCGTGGTTGGGAATCCCGGGCTCTCAGGCGAGAATGTCCCGCACGACTTCGCCGTGGATGTCGGTGAGGCGGAAATCGCGTCCGGCGTAGCGATAGGTCAGTCGCTCGTGATCGAGGCCGAGCAGATGGAGAATCGTGGCGTGCAGGTCGTGAACGTGCACCGGCTTGTCGGCCACCCGCATGCCGAAGTCGTCCGTGGTGCCGTAAACGGTTCCGCCCTTCACGCCGCCGCCGGCGAGCAGCATGGAAAATGCGGTGTGATGATGATCGCGGCCGGCCTTCTGCTTGTCCTGGTTTTCGGCGTACGGGGTGCGGCCGAACTCGCCACCCACCAGCACGAGGGTGTCGTCGAGCAATCCCCGGGCCTTCAGATCCGTGATCAGCGCGGCCGCGGCGCGGTCGGCGTCGGCGCAGAGCGTGCGATGGCGGTCGTCGTGGTTCGAGTGGGTGTCCCAGGGCTGGTTGTCCTTGTCGCTGGTGTAATAGACGGTGACGAACCGGACGCCGTCCTCGACCAGCCGGCGGGCGAGCAGGCAGGAGCGGGCGAAGGTGGAGTCGCCGTAGAGTTTCCGGATCGACTCGGGTTCCTGGCGCACGTCGAAGGAGTCGAGGGCGCGTTTCTGCATGCGGAACGCCGTTTCGAGGGAGCGGATCTGGCCTTCGAGTTCCGGGTCGCCATCGCGCTGGCGGAGGTGACGGCGGTTGAGGTTGTTGAGAAGGTCCAGTTGGCGGCGTTGGGCGGGTTCGGGGAGGCGTGGGTTCCGGACATTGGCGACCATGCGTTCGACGTCCTCCTGGGCGGTGATGACGCTGGTGGCCTGGAATTCCGCGGGCAGAAAGCTGCTGCTCCAGAGGGCGGGGCCGACGACGATCTTGGGGCTGGGCCGGAGCACGATGTAACCGGGCAGATCGTTGTTCTCGGTGCCGAGGCCGTAGAGGATCCATGAACCCATCGAGGGACGGATGGGCTGCACGTTCCCCGAATGCATCTGCAGCAGGGCCGGTTCGTGATTCGGGACGTCGGTGTGCATCGACCGCACGATGCAGCAGTCGTCGATCACCCGGGCGAGGTGGGGCAGGGATTCACTGACCTCGATGCCGCTTTGGCCGTGGCGCGAGAAATGGAGCGGGGAGGGGAGATAGCCGGTGCCCTTCGATTTCTTGTACAACTCCCCGTCCGGCTGCTGGCCGCGGTGTTTCTCAAGCGCGGGTTTGGGATCGAAGGTGTCGACGTGGGACGGCCCGCCATTGAGGAAGAGGAAGATCACCCGGCGGGCGCGCGGTCGCAGAACGGGGAGGCCACGGACCGGCGACCCGGTGTCGGCGAGCCCCGGGTTTGAGACGAGACCGGAGAGTCCCAGCAGACCGAACCCGGCGCAGGCGCGCGACAACCAGGCGCGGCGCGAGAGCGTTGGCGGGACCGCGTTCCGGAGGGGATCGGGGAGCGGGTTCATGGGGGTTGGGTTGGACGCGGGGATCAGTCGAGGAACAGCAGTTCGTTGGAGGTCAGCAGGACCTGGGCGAACTGATCCCAGGGCGGGCGGTTGTCCGCCGATTCCATTCCCACGAATTCCTGGATCTCGGCGAGTTCGTCGGGCCCGGGGTCGCGCTGGTAGGCGAGGCGGTAACCGAGGCGGATGCGGTCGGCGGGGTCGGGTCCGGCGTCGGTGGCGAGCTTGCGGGCCAGGGCCGAGGCGCGGTCGAGGACGAAGGCGCCGTTGAGCAGGAAAAGTTTCTGGGTGGCGGTGGTGGTGCTCGACCGCTTTTCGGAATGCACGTTGGCGTCGGGATAATCGAACTGCATGAGCAGATCGTTCAGCTGCAGCCGGCTCACGTGGCTGTAGACCGTGCGGCGGCGGTTGGCGGGGTTGGCGGGGTCGAGGGATTTCGGGTTGCCGATCTCAAGGTCGCCGGCGATCGCGAGGGTGGTGTCCCGCCATTGTTCCACCGACAGCCTGCGCCGGTTCATGCGCGAGAGCAGTTCGTTGGCGGGATCCGCCGCGAGCCCGGCCGCGGTGGCGCGGGAATCCTGGCGGTAGGCGGCCGAGAGCACGATTTCGCGCGCCAGGGTATGGATCGACCAGCCCTGGTCCATGAACCGCACTGCCAGATCATCGAGCAGTTCGGGATGCGACGGCGGGAGGCCCGCCTGACCGAAATTGCTGGGGGTGAGGCTGAGGGGGCGGCCGAAAAGCTGGCCCCAGAGACGATTCACGAAAACCCGGGCGGTCAGGGGATTCGACCGGCAGGCGATGGATTCCGCCAGGGCACGACGCCCGCTGCCCTCCTTGAACGAGGACGGATCGCCGGCGGCCCCGGCCAGCAGTCCGAGGAACCCGCGCTCGACTTCCGGCCCCTTGCGATCCACCCGGCCGCGGATGAAGACCGGGAGGTTCTTGGGTTCGCCTTCCTCGACGATATGCAGGGTGCCGGGCGGCATTTTGTCGGCCTGGACCTTGCCCTCGACGATCTTGCCGTCCGGTGCCTTGTTCACCATTCGGGTGCTCGCGAAGATGCCGGCCAGGGCATAGTAATCGCGGGTGGGGATGGGGTCGGACTTGTGGTCGTGACAGCGGGCGCAGGCCACGGTCAGGCCCAGGGTGGTCCGGCAGACGGTGTCGACGCGGTCCTCCCATTCATCCGCCAGCACTTCGAGCCGGTCGCGGTTGTAGTACTTCGGACCGATCCCCAGAAACCCGAGCGCGGCCAGGTCCTGGGCGCCTTCCGGGTAGAGGTCGGCGGCGATTTGAAACTTGAGAAACCGGTCGTAGGGCAGATCGCGGTTGAAGGCGTCGATGATCCAGGCCCGATACTGGTAGGCGTTCGGGTAGAACATCGTCGTGTCGTTGCCCACCTGGTGCGCCTGGTCCTCGCCGTAGCGGACGAGCGGCAGCCAGAGGCTGGCGAGCCGTTCGCCGAAGCGGGGCGAGGCGAGCAGCCGCTCGACCAGGCGCGGGTAGGCGTCGGGCCGGGTGTCCTCCAGAAAATCCCGAACCTCGCCCGGGGTGGGGGGCAGACCGGTGAGATCGTAGGTCACCCGGCGCACCAGGGCACGTGCCTCGGCGGGCGGGGCGGGATGCAGTCCCGCGGATTCTAGACGCGAGAGCACGAAGAAATCCAGGCGCTGCCGGGGCCAGGCGCGGTCGCGGACCCCGGGGGTGGCCTGCGCGCGTGGAGGTTGGAACGACCAGAAGGCAGGGGGTTCCGGCGCGGGGGCGGCGCTGGAGCCGGAGTCGGATCCGGCCTGGGATCCCGCCGCCACGGTCGGGACCGCCGCCACGGTCGCGAGCCAGATGGCGAGAACGAGAACCGTCGGGCGTGACGTGGGAATGGGCATCCGGGCTGGGGGAAGGTTGGGTCATTACAGACGGCGCCCCGGTCCGAGGCAAGCGGGCTTTGCCCTTGTTCGGCATCCTTTGCCGACTAACCTCGGCCAGCCGTCACGCCATCGATCCTCCCTTCCGCCATGTTTCTCCGGGCTCTTTCCGTCCTTGTCGCCTTTCTCGTGTTGCCGTGCCTTTCCGGCTTCGCCGCCTCGAACCCGGCATCGTGGTCCGAGTTTCCCGGAGGGCGCCGTCGGCCGCTGGGCCTCGACAACACCACGCCGGAAAAGGCGGGGTTCACGGTGCAGGCTGCGTCGGCGACGGGGGTGACCTTCACGAACGAGTTGCGGGGGGATTTTTCGCTCACCAATGCGGTGGCCCACAATGGCGCCGGGCTGGCGATCGGGGACGTGGATGGTGACGAATGGCCGGATCTGTACTTCTGCAATCTCCAGGGGCCGAACCGGCTTTATCGCAACCTCGGGAACTGGCGTTTCGAGGAGATGCCGATCGGAGAAGCGGCCTGTGCCGGGCAGAGCTCGACGGCGGCGGCCCTGGTGGATCTGGACGGGGACGGGGATCTTGATCTTCTGGTCAACGGCATCGCCACGGGCACGAGGCTGTTCACGAACGACGGACGCGGACACTGGACGGAGGTCGCGGATTCCGGTCTGTCCCGGAAAGCGACGGCGATGTCCATGGCGTTGGCGGACATCGATGGCGACGGGGACCTCGACCTGTACTGCGCGCATTACATCGATGTCATGCATCTGGCGGATCCCACCACCCGGTTCGCGGTGACGCAGCAGGACGGTGGAAAATGGGTGGTGAGCAAGGTGAATGGTGAGTCGACCCGGCTGCCGCGCTGGAAGGATCGCTTCGAGGTCCTGCCCGGCGGGCGCGTGCGCGAACTGCCCGAGGTTCATGGCCTGTACGTGAATGACGGCAAGGGACGGTTCCGCGCGATCGAATCGGAGCCGGGCACGTACCTCGACGCCGCGGGGAGTCCCATCCCGCCCGCCCGCGACTGGGGGTTGTCGGTGATGTTCCGCGACCTCGACGGCGACGGTGCCCCGGACCTTTACGTGGCGAATGACAATGCGTCGCCGGACCGGGCGTGGCGGAACACGGGGAAGGGGACGTTCCAGGCCTTCGATCCCTGGAAACTTCGGCATACCAGCCGTTCCTCGATGGCCCTGGATTTCGCGGACATCGATCGCGATGGGCACGACGATTTCATCGTGCTGGACATGCTGGCGCGGAGCCACGGGAAGCGGATGACGCAGTTGATGAAGGATTATCCGGATCCGGTGGCGTCGGAACGTCCGGAGGAACAGCCGCGGTACAACCGGAACACCCTGTTCCTGGGGCGCGCCGACGGGTCCTTCGCGGAAGCCGCCTATTTCGCGGGAGTGGCGGCCACCGACTGGTCGTGGGGCGCGGTGTTTCTCGATGTGGACCTCGATGGTTTCGAGGATCTGCTGGTGGCGAATGGGTTCTCGTTTGATGTCATGGACCAGGACAGCCACGACCAGCTGCGGGGGCGTCGACTGACGTTGGACCAGCAGAAACGCATCCGGCAGTTTCATCCGCCCTGGCCGACCGAGACCCTGGTCTTCCGCAATCAGCGGGACGGCACGTTGGCGCCGGCGGCCCGCGACTGGGGCTTTGATCATTCCGGTATTTCGTACGGCATGGCGGTCGGGGACCTGGACCGGGACGGGGATCTCGATGTGGTGGTCAACCGTCTGAACGAAGCGGCCGGCCTCTATCGGAACGACGCCTCCGCGGGCCGCATTCTCGTCCGGCTGAAGGGGCTCGGTGCGAATGCGGCTGGTCTTGGGGCGCGGGTCACTTTGACCGGTGGAAAAGTCCGCCAGAGCCAGGAGATGATCGCCGGGGGACGGTATCTTTCCAGCGACGAGCCCGTCCGGACCTTCGCCGCGGATCGATCCGGGAAAACCCCGTTGAAGCTCGAGGTGCGCTGGCGGAGTGGTGCCCGCAGCGAGATCGGGGTCGAGGCGGATCAGGCCTACGAAATTGCCGAGGCCGCCGCCTCGAAGCCGCCTTCCACGCCCTCCCCAGGCAAAGCGAACGACGCGGCAACGGCGTTTTTCGTCGAGCACACCCAGCGCCTCGGGCACAGCCATGTGGAGGATGGCTTCGACGACTGGGCCCGCCAGCCGCTGTTGCCCCGGCGATTGAGCCGGTTGGGACCCGCGGCGGGTTGGGCGGATCTGAATGGCGATGGATGGGAGGATTTCCTGGTGGGCGCGGCGCGGGGGGGGAGGCTGTCCGTCCTGTTCAACAACGCGGGCCAGGGCTTTCGACGTTTCGACTCCGCCTCTCCCGCCTCCGGGGATCTGGTCTCGGTGCTTGCCCTCACGGCGGCGCCTGGCCGCACCGTGGTGATCGGCGCGGAGGCGGTGGCGGTGGGGGATGCGGACGAATCCGGCGCGGTGGTGTTCTGGCCCGTGACCGGCGGTGCGACGCCGGGGCTGGGGGCGGCCCGCAGGGTGTCGACGGGACCCATCAGTCCGGGCCCACTGGCGGCGGCGGATGTCGATGCCGATGGTGATCTCGACCTTTTTGTGGGCGGCCACCATCGGGTGGCCCGCTACCCCGAGCCGGTCGCCTCCGCCCTCTGGACGAACAACCATGGCGAATGGCAGCGCCATGCCGGTTTGTCGGAACCCTTGGCGTCGGTGGGCCTGGTCAATGCCGCCACGTTCGCGGACCTCAATGGCGACGGGACGCCCGACCTGGTCCTGGCGGTCGAATGGGGACCGGTGCGGGTTTTCATGAACGAGGGCGGACGTTTCGTGGATCGCACGGAAGCCTGGGGGCTCGCGGGGTGGACCGGTGGCTGGACCAGCGTGGTGGCGGGGGACTTCGATGGGGACGGTCGACCGGATCTGGCGGCCGGCAATTGGGGTCGCAACACCGCCTATGAACTCCATCGCCCGGGGCCGTGGCGAGTCTGGTTCGGGGATTTCAATCGCGACGGAAGTGTGATCCCCGTCGAAGCGTGGCGGGATGGGGCGGGGGAATGGTTCCCGATTCGCAACCGCCCCTGGCTGGCCCGTTCCCTGCCCGATCTTGCCCAGCGATTCCCGACCCACGAAGCCTTCGCCAAGGCCACCCTGCGCGATCTGCTGGGAGACCGGCTCGCTGCGGCTTCGTTCGTCGAGGCGACCTCCCTCGACTCGGCCGTGTTCCTCCAGCGCGGCTCCCGCTTTGAACGTGTGCCCCTTCCGCGCGAAGCCCAGCTCTCACCAGTTTTCGGTCTTTCCGTGGCGGACGCCGACGGCGATGGATTCGAGGACCTTTTCGTCGCCCAGAACTTCTTCGGCCATGGCGGGGACGTTTCGCGCGACGATGCGGGCCGGGGGTTGTGGCTGCGCGGGCGCGGGGACGGATCGTTTTCGGTGCTGGAGACCGGCATTCGCATCGATGGCGAGCAACGGGCCTCCGCGCTGGCGGACTTCGACCGGGATGGCCGTGTCGACGTGGCAGTGACCCAGACCGGCGGGGCGACCCGACTGTTTCGCAACCAGGGCGGGCGTCCCGGACTTCGCGTGATCCTGCAGGGAACCGGCTCCAATCCGGAGGCGGTCGGGGGCTCGCTTCGGCTCGGGTATGCCGGCGGACGACAGGGCCCGGCCCGTCTCGTCCCGCGCGGGAGCGGCTACCGGTCCCAGGACGGGGCGGCGTCGGTTCTCGGCCTCTCGGGCAAGCCGGAAACCCTGGAGATCCGCTGGCCGGGGGGGCGGAAGCAGACGCTGTCCTTGAAAGGTGGAATCCAGGAGATAAAGGTCGGGCCTGCCGATGAAACGTCTCCGACAGGAACCGCCGTGCCCGCCCGTCCCTGACCTCCACTCCCGTCACGATCCCTTCGAGGGAGGCGGCAACCGGGTCGGACGCGGCTTTCCCCCGGTGGGCCGGGGGTGGTTTCCGACCTGGCGTGCGAACTGCCTGGCGCTGAGCCTGTTGGTTCTCCCCTTCCTGGGGGTGTCAGCGCGGGGTGCGGCGCCCGGGGAGGGGACAGCGACTTCGGGGCAGCCTCCCGCAGCGGTGGGAGTGAAGGTCGTTCCCCTGACCAACATGGTGGCGGTGGTGCCCGGGAGCTTCGTCCGCATTGGCCGCAAGGTCACCCTCACCCAGCCGTTCTGGATCGGGAAATACGAGGTCACCCAGGAGGAATACCAGGGCGTGACCGGCAAGAACCCGAGCCAATTTGCGACGGATCCCCGCCGGCCGGTCGAGAAGGTGAGTCATAAGGACGCCGTGGCCTACTGTGCGCTCCTCACCCGGCGGGAGCGGGAGGCGGGTCGGCTTCCGGCGGACCACGCCTATCGGCTGCCGACCGAAGCCGAGTGGGAATACGCCTGCCGGGCGGGGAGCACCTACCACTTCACCTTTGGCGATGCCAATGCCGAAGCCGATGCTTATGCCTGGACCGATGAGAACAGCGAGGCGACCACCCATCCGGTGGGGCTGAAACGTCCCAATGCCTGGGGCCTTCACGACGTGCACGGAAACGTTTGGGAGTGGTGCCAGGACTGGTTCGCCAATTATCCGGCTGCGGAACTCGTCGATCCCGTGGGACCGCCGGAGGGCAAGTACAAGGTCTTCCGGGGGGGCGGCTGGAACAACGAAGCGAAGTTCGCCCGCTCTTCCAATCGCTTCATGATGGGGGTTTCCACCGGCATTCACTTCGTGGGATTCAGGGTGGTTTTGAGCCGGACCGGACGCGGCCCAGGGGGGTGAAAATAACCGGGCTTCATGATGGGGATGCCGATTCCTAACGCATTGAGCTTCTATGGATTTTGGCAAGATTCTGGGATCCGTGGGAACGATTGCTTTTCGTCACTCAAAACTAGCTTTACAGCCGCCGTTTTTCTGACGAAATGCGCGCTCCCATCAACCAACAACAGCCAACCCTTAGAGGTATTCGCATGACGAAGAAGATAGGCTTAATCTGCCTGGCCACTGCTGCGGGTCTCGCCCAGACCGCGGTTCGGGCCAACGACATTGAACCGGGTAAAGACAAGTACACGGCTTCCTTCACCCTGAGCCCGATCAAGGTGGACGGAAATCTCGGCGAATGGGCCGGGGCCAGCGTGATCGCCGATCCCAGGTTCGCCGTGCCGAAGGGCTCGGGCACCGGCGCCAACCCCAAGTACGTCCTTTTCGAGGAGTACGCCGGTGGAACGTGGACCGGACCGGATGACCAGACCTCCGCCGTCCAGGTCGTTTACGATGCCGACAACGTTTATTTCGGGTTCGTCGTCACCGACGACTACCACGAAAACGCGGCCAACAGCGCGTGGAACGGCGACTCCGTCCAGCTGATGATCGCCAACGGCACCCGCACCTCCCAGGTCGCCCTCTACAACTACGCCCTGGGTGGCGTCGAAGGCGGCACCGGGGACGTGGTCATCATGCACGAAGCCGGTCCGGCCCTGAACTCGGACTGCAACTGTCTGACCGAGGCCGTCGTGGTTCGCGACGCCGCCACGAAGAAGACCTACTACGAGATCAAGCTTCCGGCCGCCTCCCTCGGCCTGACCAAGCTCACCCCCGGCACCAAGTTCGGCCTGGGCATGGCCATCAACGACGGCGACGAACTGACTCCTGGCCAGAAGGGCTGGGGCGGTCTCGGGGCGCACGCGATCGTCTTCGGCAAGACCCCGGGTGAAACCGCTGAGGTGACCCTTGGCGCGAGCGAGACCACGGTCGAAGTGCTCGGCCTCGGTGTCGAGTCCCTCCTGGGCTCCGACCTCACCGACCCCGAGAACGACGGCAATGAAGACGCCGGCCCGACGGATCCGACCTGGAACTGGGCGGCCATCACCTCGAACAACGAACCCGGCTTCGGCGGGGGCGAGTTCTCCTTCAACATCTTCGACAACAAGGTCGGCGGCGGCAGCGACAAGTGGTGCTGCGATGACCCGACCGAGGCCCGGCCCCTCTGGGTGTCCGTCGAGTTCAAGAACCCCGTCAGCCTGACCCACTTCACCGTGACGTCCGGCAACGACTCCGCGGATCGCCGCCCCACCAAGTGGCAGATCCAGGGCTCCAACGACGGCGCCAGCTTCGCCCCGATCTACGTCTTCAACAACGCCGTGGTTCCCTGGACCGAGCACAATCAGGTCGTGAAGTTCACCCTTCCGATGCCGACCGTGCCCTTCCGCTTCATCCGGTACTTCGTGACCGAGACCCCGGGCACCCTGCACCAGATCAACGAAATCGAGTACTTCGGCACCTACGGCAGCTCCGCGACTGCCTTCTTCTCGGGCATCAGCCAGACGGTGACGCAGTTCAACTTCAGCGTCACCGACGCCGGCACCTCCGTGGTTGATCCCGCCAGCGTGCGGCTGGTCATCGATGGCCAGGTCGCTCCGATCGGAACGCCGGTCAAGGCCAATGGCCGCATCGATGTCGCCTACAAGCCCGCCATGCAGTTCCTGCCCAAGAGCGTGCACACCTTCTCCATCACCGCGAAGGACGCCGTGGGCAACAACCTCAAGTCCGAAGGCACCTGGACCACGGAAGCCTACGCGCTCCTCGTCGCCGCCGACAAGGTCGCCGCCGACACCTCCAAGCCCGGCTTCATCTGGAACGTTCACCAGAACGCGTCCTTCCAGGCCAACAACAACATCCGCCCGCTCGATCAGCTGGCTGGTCTGCTCGGTGAAAACTTCGCCGATGCCGCTGTTGCGGGTCCCGCGCTCGGCGCCGGCAAGGCCGGTTCCTCCGTCCGAATGCCCATCACGTTCGAGATCCCGACCGTGATCAACCTCAGCCAGGCTGAAGGCGATGCCAACGGCGAATTCACTCCTGACGAGCAGATGCCCGGCATCCCCGGAACCACGGGTTCCACCGACGGTATCGCCGGTGAAGTCATCACCTACATCGAGCTCCCCGCCGGCAAGACCACGCTCATCGTGAACAGCGATGACGGCTTCCGCACCACCGCGGGCAATGTGTACGACGTGTTCCAGGGCCAGCTGGCCGGCGAGTTCTCCGGCGGCCGCGGCGCCTCCGACACCCGCTACGACGTTTACGCTCTTGAGGCCGGTGTCTATCCGTTCCGCACGGTCTGGCAGGAAGGCGGCGGCGGCGCGAACATCGAATGGAAGGTCGTGAAGGCCGACGGCACCCGCGCCCTGGTCAACGACACTGCCAGCGGCGGACCCAAGGCTTACCGCGCCAGCACGGCCGGCCCCCTCACCGCGGTCACCCGCGTGTCCCCCGCCATCGGCGACGTCTCGGCCCTCCCGAGCGCCAATGTCGAAGCCACCATCGTCGTGGGCAGCGCCGCGGTCGACAACGCCACGGTCAAGCTCTCCGTCGACGGCTCCGAAGTTGCGGCGACGGTCACCCGCACGGGCAACACCATCTCGGTCGTCTACAATCCTCCGACGGATTTCGCCGCGCCCAGCACGCACACCGCGATCCTGAAGTTCACGGCGGGCAGCACGGCTCGTTCCGACTCCTGGACCTTCAGTGTTCCCCCGGTCACCCGCGACACCACGACGGGCAAGCTCGGGTTCATCGTGGCGGGTGCCAAGCACAGCGCCGACAAGGGTGGTCGTTCCGGCCAGGCCGGTGACTACGCCATGGACTTCGGCGCTGCCGCCGGTGTGGTGAATGTGATCGATGCCTCCTTCCTCAACGAAGGCGCGGCGACCGACACACTCACCTTCTCCATCTGGCAGAAGCTGACCGCTGTCCGTGATTCCTCCGCGTTCTGGGCCAACTCGCCCTCGAGCAACAACGGCACCCGCGGCTTCCAGGCGCACGCGCCCTGGGGCAACGGCAGCATCTACTTCGACACCGCCGGCTGCTGCGCTGCCGACTCTCAGCGCATCGACAAGCCCATCGCTGACTTCGCCGGCTACACCGGTGACGCCACCTGGTGGCAGTCCTGGCGCAACATCGTGTTCGTCAAGAACGGCGGCTCGAAGCAGATCTACATCGACGGTGAGCTCTTCCACGAAGGTGGTGGCGACCCGCTCCCGACCGACTTCACGAACCTCGTCCTCGGCGGTGGTTCCGGCGTCGCTGACAACCGCATGGCCGGCCTCCTCGACGACGTCGCCATCTACAAGACCGGCCTGACGGCCGCCCAGGTCACCTCCCTGTTCAGGGGCGGCGCGGCCTCCTCGGTTCCCGGCCTGATCGCGCACTGGAACTTCAATGATCCCGTGATCATCCCGTCGGGCGCCACCGACCTGAAGGCAGTTCTGGCTGCCGGCGGCAAGGTCAAGATCACCTTCAACGGCACTGGCGTGATCCAGAGCTCGGACAAGGTCGAGAGCGGCTACACGGACACGACGATCAAGAGCGGCGACGAAGTCTCCGCCACCGGATCGGCGAAGTTCTTCCGCCCGAAGCCCTGATCTGATCCTGGGTTCATCCCAACGATCCTCCTTCACGGGGGCCGGACTTTGTCCGGCCCCCTTTTTTTTTGTCGTCGTGCCCGCCCTCGCCGCTGCCTCAATGTCCTCCCATGGGTTCACTGCCGGTACGTGGATTGAGGGTCGATGGGTTGTTGTCGAGATATGGGTATTGCTCGCGCCGGGAGGCGCCTCGGTGGGCGCGTGCGGGGCGGGTGACCCGGGGCGGTGTCGCGATGCGGGATCCCTCGGAGCGGGTGCTTCCGTCGGAGGTGCTGGTCGATGGCCAGCCTGTGGAGGCGCCCGAGGGTTTGCTGGTGATGTTCCACAAGCCGCTGGGCGTGGTGTGCTCGCGGGATGAACGCGAGGGGCCAAGCGTTTTTGGGCTGCTGCCGGCCCGCTGGTCGGAACGTAATCCGCCCATCGCCACCATCGGCCGGCTGGACAAGGACACCACGGGGCTCCTGTTCGTGACCGATGCGGGGGAACTCGTCCATCGGTGGACCTCCCCGAAACATCACGTCGAAAAGATCTATGAGGTGGGTTACGAAGGCCAGCCGCGACCCGGGCTCGAAGCCTTGTTCGCCTCCGGAACCATGCGTCTCGAAGGGGAGGAACGACTCTGTCTGCCCGCCCGCCTCGAGTTCCTTTCGCCCGGCCAGGCCCGGCTTACCCTGGTCGAAGGGCGCTTCCACCAGGTCCGACGCATGTTCGCGGCCGTCGGTCTGAATGTCATCCGGTTGCACCGGCCACGGTTCGGGAACTACGAACTCGGGGATCTTCCCGAGGGCCAGTGGCGGTTCCTGCCCATGCCGGGAACCACCGGTGCTTCGGACGATTCAAAGCCGGTTTCCTGATGAAGCGGCGGAGCAAACCGCCTAGGGTGCGTCAACCCTCGACCCCACCGTGACGTGAACGAAACCCAATCCGAGAAAGTGGAACACGAGTCGGAGCGGTTACGCGTTCTGGGGCAGTACGGACTGCCCGAGCCCGCCCTTCGACCCGCGCTGGAGGATGTCTGTCGCCTGGCCATCGCGGCGACCGGCAGTGTGGCGTGCACCGTGGATTTTTTCCTCGCCGACCGGGTGGAATCCGGGGCGTGCGTCGGTCTGGACCCTTCGTTGTCACCGCTGGCCCGGGTGCCCTTGGGCCTTCTGCTGGATTGGGGGGCGTCAGTGCGCGTCGCGGAATCGGCCGGGGACCCGAGGTTTGGAGGCGGGGCGGGGGCGGGGCTGGGGGGCGTCCCAGGGATCGGATTGCGGTCCGCGGCCGGTGTTCCCTTGGTTTCACCGGAGGGAACCCTGGTGGGTTGCCTGACGCTCTGGTCTTCCGAGCCCGGACGGTTTGGTGGTGTCGATCCGATGCTGCTGGGTTCGCTTGGCCGGCAGGCCATGGCGCGGCTCGACCTGGTTCGTCGGGAGCGGCAAATCCAGCATCTGCAGGCGGAGCATGCCCGGGTGGACGAGGCGTTGCGCGAGGCCGAGGGCATGTACCGCGGGATCTTTGAGAACACCGTGGTCGGGATTTACCAGACCACTCCGGATGGGCGGTATCTGTCCGCGAACCCGATGCTGGCCAGGATTTACGGGTACGCGACGCCCGGGGAGCTGATGGACAGGGTGGGCAACATCAAGGCCCAGCTCTACGTGGATCCCGAGGCCCGGGACCGGTTCGTGGCGGCGTTGCAGCAGGAGGACACGATCTCGAACTTTGAGGCGCAGATCTACCGCAAGGACGGCACGGTGATCTGGATCGTGGAGAACGCACGTGTCGTGCGTGATGCCTCCGGCCAGGTCCGGTACTACGAGGGCACCGTCCAGGATATCACCGCTCGGAAACAGGCCCTCGACCAGGTGCGGAACTCCGAGGTGCTCTACCACTCGCTCGTCGAGGAACTGCCCCAGAACGTCTTTCGCAAGGATCTCCGGGAACGGTTCATCTTCGCCAACACGCGCTTCTGCCAGACGGTGGGCAGATCGTGGACGGAACTCGAGGGGTGCACCGATTTCGACCTGTTTCCGCCGGAGCTGGCGGGCAAGTACCAGGCGGACGACCAGCGGGTCATTGCCGAAGGGAAGACGGTTCGTGAGACGGAGGCGAACGTGACGCCGGATGGCGAGACCCACTGGGTCGAGGTGATCAAGACCCCGCTGCGCGATCACACCGGGGCGGTGGCCGGGATCCAGGGGATTTTCTGGGATGTCACCAAGACCAAGCGGCTCCAGGACGAACTGGCGTACGAGCGGGATCTGCTTCAGGCGCTGCTGGATCACATTCCGGACAGCATCTATTTCAAGGATCCGCAGTCGCGTTTCGTGAAGGTGGGCCGCGCGCTGGCCCGGCGGTTCTCGGTGGCGGACCCGGAACAGCTGGTGGGCAAGACCAGCTTCGACCTGCTCGATCCCGCCCTGGCGAGGGTCCTGCACGAGGAGGAGCAGCACCTGCTCAAAACCGGCGAACCGATCGTCAACACGGTCGAGCAGATCATCGATCACCAGGGCCGCTCCTCCTGGGCGTCCGTCACCAAGGTCCCGATCTACAATCGCGCCGGCAAGATTCTCGGCCTGGTGGGCGTCGCCCGCGACATCACCCAGCTCATCGAGACCGAACAGGCCCTCCGTGATGCCGAGGAGAAGTACCGCGCCATCTTCGAGAACTCCGTGGAAGGCATCTTCCAGACCTCCTTCGACGGCAAATTTCTCCAGGCGAACCCCGCCCTGGCGCGGTTGTACGGATACGCCTCGGTGGAGGAACTGATCGCCGACCGGAAGGATATCCGGACCCAGGTGTACGTCGTGCCGGGGCGGCGTGAGGAGTTCGTGCGCCAGGTGCTGCTCAAGGGAAGCATCACCGGGTTCGAATCGGAGATCTATCGGCGCGGCGGAACCCGGACCTGGGTCTCCGAAAGCGCCCGGGTGGTGCGGGATCGCGAGGGCAACCCGCTTTATTTCGAGGGAACCCTCGAGGACATCAGCGCCCGCAAACGGATCGAGGAGGAACAGGAAAAGGCCCGCCAGGCGGCCCTGGACTCCGTGCGGATGAAGTCCGAGTTCGTCGCAACCGTCAGCCACGAGATCCGGACGCCCCTCAACGCGATCGTGCCCAGCAGCGAGCACCTGCTGAAAACCCGGCTCGACCGCCAGCAGCGTCAGTTCGTGGAGAGCATCGACTACGGCGCCCACATGCTCCTGCAGATCGTCAATGACATCCTCGAGGTGTCGCGCATCGAGGCCGGGGCGATCACCCTCGAGACCATCGATTTCGACCTGCACGACCTGATCGAGCGCACGGTCGGGTTTTTCGCCACCCCGGCCCACGCCAAGCGTCTCGAGGTCATCGGCCGGATCCGGCCGGGGGTTCCGCACTCTCTCCGGGGCGACCCGGCCCGGCTCGGACAGGTCCTCAACAACCTGCTCGGCAACGCCATCAAGTTCACCGAACGCGGCGAAGTCGTGCTCTCCGTCGAACTGCTGCCGGGCAAGGCCGGACCCGAGGATGTCGAACTGCGCTTCCAGGTGCGCGACACCGGCATCGGCATCGCACCCGAAGCGCGGTCCCGCGTGTTCCAGCCCTTCGCCCAGGCGGACGGTTCCATGGCACGGCGCTATGGCGGAACCGGGCTCGGCCTGACCATAAGCCGGCGTTTCATCGAACTGATGGGCGGCCAGATCGACTTCGATTCGGTGGTGGGCGAGGGCACCACCTTCCATTTCACCGTCCATCTGAAACCCGGAACCCCACCGGCCACCGATCCCGCGCCTCCTCCCCGGTTGATGGAGGGATTGCGGGTGCTGCTGCTCGACGACAGCGCCGCCCAGCGCGAGGTGATCGCGTCCATGCTCGAAACCATGGCCCCCTCCCGGGTCGTCGCCGTCGCCAGTATTTCCGAAGCCCTCGAATCCATGCGGCCCGCCACCGTCTCCGGGCAGCCCTTCACGCTGGTGTTCTTCGATGCCGACCTGCCGGGAAGCGATCTCGTCCAGACCGCGCGACGGCTGCGGTCGGGGCTGGCCCGCGGCTGCCGGTTGATCGCCCTGACCGCTCCGGGCTCCGCATCCGCCGATCGCGGCCTGGAAGCCGCGGGCATCGCGGGCACCCTGGTGAAACCGCTCCGCCAGTCCCGCCTGCCCGCCGAACTGGCCGCTGTGCTCTCGGGCGAACCCGATCACGACCCTCAGCCCCCCGCGGTCGAGGAACCCCCCGAGCTGCCCGGAACCGGACTGGCCGTGCTGCTGGTCGAGGACAACGCCCTGAACCAGCGCGTCGCTGTCGATCTGCTCCAGCGTCTGGGCGCGGATGTCGAAGCCGTCTCCAGCGGCCCCCAGGCGCTCACGGCTTCCGCCAACCGCGAGTACGACCTGATCCTCATGGATTGCCAGATGCCGGACATGGACGGCTACGAAACGACCCGCTGGATCCGGGAGCGGGAGGTGTCCGAAGGGCGCGGGGCCAGGCATGTGCCGATCGTGGCCTTGTCCGCCAACGCTCTCGCCGGGGATCGGGAACGGGGGCTGGCCGCCGGAATGGACGACTACCTCACCAAACCCCTCCGTCAGCCCGACATGGCCCGCATTCTCCGGGCCGTGGCCGGCCGAAGCGCGGTGGGCACCCTCGGTGGAGAGGGCGAGTCCTTGACGGTCACCGACACCGACACCAACTCCGACACCGGGACCCGCACCGACACCGGCACGGACCGGGCCAGCCTCGGAGGGGAGGATTCCGCCTTCGAGGAGGAGGATCTCATTCTTGATCCGGCCCCGCTCGAGGCTCTCGCGTCCCCGGACGACCCCGGGATCCTTCCGGATTTCATCGCCCAGTTTCGCAAGGAAGCCCCGGTGAAGATCAACCTGCTCGCCGTGGCGCTGGCCGCCGGTGATGCGGCGAAGCTGCGTGCCGAAGCCCATAGTTTGAAGGGCAACGCCAGTTACATGGGCGCCCGCCGACTCGTGCGCGCCGCGGGAACCCTGGAGACCGCCGCGCGCGGCGGCGACCTGTCGGGAGCCGCCGAAACGCTGGCTGAAATCCGGCGGGAATTCGAAGCCGCCGAAACGGCGCTCGCCGCATTCCTCGCCGGGCATCCGCCTTCCGCGTGAATTCCGCCGCGCCTCGAATCCGATGGCTCGCCGCGGGGCTTCTGGTCCTCGGTGGTTTTCTGCCTGCGCTCGCGGCCGGTCCCTGGCTGTTTGAAGCCGTCGACGCCGAAGTCACGCCCCGGGCCGCCGGCCTCGCTTCCGTTGAATCAACCGCACAATCCCTGCGACCGGCGCGATCGCTGGATGTCGCGACCTGGCGACCGGGGGATCTCTGGAGGATTCCCGCGCCCGATCGCGGGTCGTTGGACGTCCGGATTCTCGAGGTGGAAGCCGGCTCCGCCGAAGGATGGGGGGTGCGGGGGGAGTTGGAAGGGGAGCCGGGATCCGAGGTGCTGATGAGCGGAAGACCGGGGCACCTTGCCGCCACGATCCGCACCCCTGCGGGCCGCGCCTACGTGGTGACGCCGGTGGCCGGGGCCCTGCATCGGATCGAGTTGCGCCCCCCGGAGGGCGGAGCGGAGTGCGGCAACAGGCCGACGGCGGGTCCGGCGGCTCTCGCAGATCGGATGCGTCGTACCCTGGCCTCGGGTTCCCTCCCGGACCCCGGCATGACCACCATCGATCTCGCGTTTCTCCACACCCGCGCGGCTCTGGCCGGGGCCGGGGGCGAGGAGGGAATGCGGACTCTCCAGGACCTGGCGGTGATTGAGGCCAACGACGCCTATGCCCGGAGCGGGGTGCGGTTGAGGCTTCGCGTGGTGGGCCGATTTCCCACGGCCTACACGGAATCCGGCGACCTGATCACCGATCTCGACCGCCTCAACCGGAATGGGGAGGGCTCCCTCGACGAGGCCCATCGGATCCGCGACGAACTGGCGGCGGACATCGTCTGTCTGGTGGTGGAATCGGAGGCGGGCAACCGCCTCGCCGGAATGGCGAACCAGCTCCAGGACACAACCCCCGCCGAGCTGGATCGCGGATTCACGGTCTGCGTCCGACCCTATCTGGTCGGCAATTACACGCTCCCCCACGAGGTCGGCCATCTGCTGGGCTGCGACCATGATCGCGAAAATTCCGCGGGCGGCGGCCTCGACGCCTGGTCCTACGGGCATCGCATCACGGTGGAGGACGTGCTCTACCGCACCGTGATGGCCTATCGTCCGGGGGTTCAGTTTCCTTTCTTCTCCTCGCCCGATGTCCGGTTTCGCGGCGTCCCGACCGGCATCGCCGCCGGCGCCGGGGCCAATCCCGCGGACAATGTCCGGACCCTGAACTTCACGGCGTCACGGGTGGCGGCGGTGCGCGAACCCGCCAGTCGAACGGGCTTCGAGTCGGAGCGGATCTCCGCCTCGGAATCCGCGGGAAGAATCCGCGTCGTCCTCCGACGGACCGGAACCCTCCCGGAGGCGGCGCTCGACCTGGTCACCGTGCCCGGATCGGCCCGCGAATCGGTGGATTTCGTCCCGGTCCAGACTCGCCTGAAACTTCCCGCGGGTCAGGACCTGTTGGAAGTCGACGTGGGGCTGATCGACAACCCGAGCGCCGACGGACCCCGGCGCTTCGCCCTGGTGATGTCGGCTCCCTCGTCGGGCACCGCCCTGGGGCCGGTGACGCGTGTGACCCTCGGCATCGAGGACGATGAAACGGAGTCGGGCGCGGTGGTGGACACGGGATTCCGTCCGAAGCCGGGAGCCGACTACGGCGTGGCCTGTCTCGCGTGGGATGGACCGGATCGTCTCCTGGTCGGGGGAAGCTTCGTCTCGGTCAACGGGGAGGCGCGCCGGCGCGTGGCCCGCCTCGGGATCGATGGCGCCCTGGATCGTTCGTTCCTCGGCGATGCCAAATATGAGGTGCACGCCATCGCCCGGTTCCCGGACGGTCGGGTGGCCCTCGGAGGCGCGTTCAACACCGTCCATGATGTTCGGCTCAACCGCGTCGCCGTGCTGCGCGCGGATGGGTCGCTGGATCCCGGGTTCGAGTTTGAAGCGGGAACGGACAGTCCGGTGCTGGCCCTGGCGGCCCTTCCCGAGGGTCGTCTGTTGATTGGAGGCGGGTTCTCGAACGTTCAGGGGCGGTCGGCCCGGGGAATCGCCCGGCTCCTGCCCGGCGGCCAGGCCGATGCCTCGTTCGATCTCAGGAACGCGCCGGATGCGGAGGTTCGCACCCTCGCGATCGATGCCGCGGGCCGCGTGATTCTGGGCGGCGCTTTCCGCAGGGTCGCCCAGCGGAATCGGCCGGGTGTGGACCGCCTCCTGGCCAACGGCATTCCCGATCCTGGCTTCGCGGCGGAAGGCAGCGCGGAGGGCGTGGTGCATGCGGTGGCCATCGACGGAGCGGGGCGGGTGGTGGCCGGGGGAGGGTTCACCCGGTTTCTTGGGGTTTCCTGCGGACGGTTGGTGCGATTGACGGGCGCGGGGGTCGTGGATCGCGAATTCAAGGCCGGTGCGGGCGCCGACGATGCGGTCCTGGCGGTGGCGTTGGACGAGTCGGGGTTTGTCTGGGTGGGGGGACGCTTCCGACGCTTTGATGGACGGGCCCGAAATGGGATTGCCCGATTGCGGCCGGACGGATCACTGGACGAACGGTTCGATCCGGGCGTCGGGCCCAACGACGCCGTGCTCGCGCTCCAGCCCGCGCCCGGGGGCGGCGTGGTGATCGGCGGGATGTTCACCCGCGTCAACGGCGTGGAACGCGGCGGCATCGCCATGCTCCTGGGGGAATCGCCGCGCCCCCCGGTCTTCGAGGGCGTGCAGTCGGGAGAGGGGACCTTCCTCTGGGAGGCGGGCGGTGTGCCGCGACAGGTGTACGACGTCGAACGTTCTCCGGACCTGAGACAATGGTCGCCCGAGGGTCGTGTGTCATCGGCCTCGGGCCGGTTGAGAGGGAACGATGCCCGGCGGGACGACGGGGCCCTGTTTTTGCGACTGCGCCGGCGCCTGGAGTGACGGAGTGCTTGGTCCCGAAGGTGCGGTTGGCTAGTGTGGACGGGACAAAGCGATCCCTCATGAACGAAGTCCGCCTTGGCATCATCGGCGTCGGGAACATCGGCCGGCATCACGCGAACTACATTCTCGACGGCAAGCTCAAGCGCTGCCGTTTGACCGCCTTGTGCTCGGTGGTCGCCCAGGAACTTGAGCCCTACCGGAACCGGGGCCCGAAGCTGTTCGCGGATTCAACGGAACTCCTGCGGTCGGGCGACGTGGACGCGGTCCTGATCGCGACCCCGCATTACCAGCATGTCACCATCGGGATCGCGGCGTTGGAGGCCGGGCTCCACATCATGGTCGAGAAGCCCGTGGCGGCCCACAAAGCTGATGCCGAGCGTCTCATCGCCTCCGCAGCCGCCAGACCCCGACAGGTCTTCGCCGGCATGTTCCAGCTGCGCGTCGAACCCCGGTACCAGAAAATCCGCCAGCTGCTCCTCGACCGCGAACTCGGCCAGATCCAGCGCGTGAACTGGATCAACACCGACTGGTTCCGGACCGACGCCTATTTCGCCAGCAGCGGCTGGCGGGCGACCTGGAAGGGCGAGGGCGGCGGGGTGCTCATCAACCAGTGCCTCCACAACCTGGACACCCTCCAGTGGCTGCTGGGCATGCCCGCGCGCGTCCGCTCCTTCTGCCATCTTGGCCGGTATCGCAACATCGAGGTGGAGGACACGGTCACCGCCTACATGGAATGGGCGAACGGCGCCACCGGCACCTTCGTGTCCACCACCGCCGAGGCGCCCGGAACGAACCGCCTCGAAATCGCCGGATCCCGCGGCCGCTTGGTGCTGGAGAACGACAAGATGATCTTCGACCGGAACGAAGCCGACGCCATCGAGTTCAACCGGACGTCCAAGAGCGGGTTCGCCAAGCCGGAGACCTGGCGCATCGAGATCCCGTTCCAGAACGCCACGCTGCCCCACGCCACGCTAATGCAGGCGTTCGTCGATGCCATCCTCGACGGCACCGCCCCGCTGGTGCCCGGGCAGGAGGGCCTGCAATCGATCGAGCTGGCCAACACCATGCTCTATTCCTCGCTCGTGGATCGGACCATCGAGATGCCCCTCGACAGCGCCGCGTACGAGGCGACGCTCAACCGTCTCATCGCCGAGTCGCGCTTCGAGAAGAAGGTGGTGCGGCAGGGAACCGACGACTTCGAGAAATCCTTCCGCCGCTGACTTCGCTCCCCACTCCCGACTCCCGACTCCCTACTCCCCACTCGAAGGGCCGCGCCGCCATGCTGAACATCCATCATCTCGAGTTGTTCTACTTCGTGGCGCGGTTCGGCGGGATTGCCCAGGCGGTGCGGAACATGCCCTACGGCATCCAGCAGCCCGCCATCAGCGCCCAGATCATCGCGCTTGAAGATCATCTCGGGGTCACCCTGTTCCGGCGCCGGCCGTTCGAACTCACGGAATCCGGCCGTCAGCTGTTCGCCTCCATCGAACCGTTCTTCGCCGGGCTCGATGATCTTGAGGAACGGATCCGCGGCGGAGTCTCCGAACGGCTCCGCGTCGGTGCCTCGCAGACGGTGCTCCGGGATCATCTGCCCGGCATCCTGCGCGATCTTCGGGCGCGTTATCCCGGACTCCGCATCGTCCTGCGATCCGGGTACCAGCTCGAACTTGAGTCCCGGCTGATCGCGGGCGAAATCGATCTCGCGGTGACGGTGATCGACCGCACCGTGGCGTCGGGTCTCAAGTCGGAAACCCTCATCCAGCTGCCCCTGGCCCTGTTCGTGCCCAAGTCGATGAAGGCCCGAACCGCCGCGGAAATCCTCACCGCCGACCGCATTGGGGAGACCCTCATCTCGCTTCGGCCGGATGAGGCGCTGGCGCGGATTTTCCAGCAGGAACTCGGACGCCGCGGTGTGGCCTGGCCCATCGGCATCGAGGCCGGCACGCTGGAGTTGGTGGTGACCTACGTGATGGAAGGATTCGGCGTCGGTCTGGGGGTGGAGATTCCCGGAATGAAACTGCCCGCCGGCGTCCGCGCCCTCCCGTTGGAAGACTTTCCGAAGTTGCAGATGGGGGTGCTGTCCTCCGGCCATTTGTCGCCGGTCGCGCAGGCGCTGGTCCAGATGCTCACCCAGGCGGCCCGGACGCTCGAAGCGCTGCAGGTGCAGGCGGGAGGCAGCGGCGTTGGCGGCGCGAGTTCCCCGACCCCGGGTTAGAGGGCGCCGTCTCTCCGGCGAAAGAATCCGGGGCGCTGCGCCTCGGCCAGCTCAGGTTGGGTCGGGTGGCGGTGTTTGCCGCTTAGGCTTCGACTGAATTCGCCGCTGGATGGGTCCCATAATGCCTCCAAGGACCGCCCCGAAGAGAAGTCCTCGGAAGGTTTCGGGCCAGAATTCTTTGCGACTCATGCCCAGCACGACGCTTCCGCCGTTCTGGATCGCGAATGCCAGCGCCATGACCAGAGCCCAGGCCATCCAATCAGGCATCTTGACTCTCGAAAGCACAGCGCCTCCAAAGACACCAATCACTACGGACATGGTCAGCAACAAGAACCCGGTCTTGAAGGCCCAGGCCATCCCGCGATCCACGGTTCCGCCCTCCCCGTGCGCACCCTTAAGGTAGCCCATCCCGAGTCCGACCAGGAAAATAGCCAGTGCAAGACCGCAAGCAACGGCCACCCCTCGTCTCCGGGAACTCGGCTTCGTTTCACTCATGTTCAGGCTTTCCTTCGTGGCCTTCGTGCGCTTCGTGGTTTCTTCGCCGGGGGAATGGGGGCTGGACCGCCGGCTTGCGTCGGATTCCAAGCCCCGCAGTGAATCCAAAGCGGTGACATGTCCCCGCAGTCCGCAAAGCGGCCGGGGCAGGACGAATCCCACCCCGGCCGTTCCAACAAAAACCAACCGCCGCCTTTGGCGTGCGGCGTCCAGGCCTAGAGGCCCTTCACTTCCCAGCCCTTCCGGTACTGCCGGCGGACGAACTGGTTGGCTTCCTTCACGTTCGTGAACTTCAGCTTGGCGGCATTCCACTCCAGCGTGGTCTTCGGGAAACGGCTCGCCACGCTGCCCAGCAGGATGGTCTCGGTGAGCGGCCCGGAGTAATCAAAGCCGGCCGAGGTCTTGCCCTCGCCGCGCACGGCATCGACGAACTGATGCCAATGATCGGCACCCTCCACCTTCGGGAGCTTGAAGTCGGCGAACTTCGACTCCGGCAACAGGGCGGGGAGCGCGATGTGCGGGATCACCATGACGCCGTCGGTGCCGATGACAATCGAGCCCTGGTCAGGGAAGGGATGGTCGCCGAGAAGTTTCTGGATGTGCTCCGGCGGGCGTTGGCGGCCGTCGTACCAGGTGATCGGAATGGTGCCGGGGACGGTGTACTGGGTGGCCGGGAACACGTAATGGACGATGGCGTTGGTGGCCCAGGAATGATCGTTCGGGGCGGCGCCTTCGCTCCGCACGCTGATGGGGGCGGTGAGCGCCAGGGCCTTGAACACGGGGTCGAAGATGTGACAACCCATGTCGCCGAACGTGCCCGTGCCGAAGTCCAGGCGCTTGCGCCAGTTGCCGGGATGATAGAAGCCGTCGCCGATGTACGGGCGCGCGGCCGAAACACCGACCCAGAGATCCCAGTTGAGGTTGGACGGGACCTTGTCCTGGCGGGCGGGCATCGGGCCGTTATCGCCCCATTCCTTGCTGCTCCAGGTGTGGACTTCCTTGACCTTGCCGATGCGGCCTTCCTGCACCAGTTGGACGGCCATGCGGTATTCGCGGTTGGAATGGATCTGGATGCCCATCTGGGTCACCAGCTTCTTCTTCCGCGCCACCTCGGTCAGGCGGCGGGTCTCGTAGATGTCATGCGTGAGCGGCTTCTGGCCGTACACATTGATCCCGCGCTGCAACGCCGCCATGCCGATCGGCGCGTGCATGTGGTCCGGGGTCGAGACATTGACGGAATCCAGGTTCTTCTCCTTCTCCAAAAGGACCCGCCAGTCCTCGTAGACCCGCGCCTCGGGAAAGCGCTTCTTGAAATCCGCCAGGCGGTTGGAGTCGATGTCGGCAACCGCCACCACCTTCACCGCCTTGTGGGAGGCGATCGAGGTGATGTCGGCAAAGGCCATTCCGGCGGCGCCGAAACTGGCGTGCTGGACCTGGCCGGAAGGCGGTGCGGCGATCAGATCCCGGGTCACGAACGGCGCCGCGATCGCCGCGGCCCCGCCGACCTTGAGAAAAGCCCGCCGTGAAGTGGCGAAGGAACGATTCATGGGCCGGAGTCTCCCGGAATCCCGTCCGGACGGCAAACCCGGAAGCCGTTCCGTCGCGTCAATTTCGCCGGATTCCGTCCGCCGGAGACGGGCATTGCGAAATTTTCTTGGTTTTCTATCTTCGCCCGACCGGTTGGGCGTGGCGATCCGCAGGTGTTTCAGTGGCGCAGCGCCTTCCCGGGACTTGGAACCATTCCCGCACAACCCATCCATGACTGAATCCGCATCCTCATCCACCCATCGCTGGCGATTTTTTCGGGCCGGCGGCCTTGATCAGGTCCGGTTCGATACCGCGGACGACTACCGCGATCTTGAGAATCTCGACCCCAAGCTCTGGGTGGCCCTGGCCTGCCCGGTGAAGGGGCTGGAGTTCGACGAGCGGACGCTCGGCCTGCTCGATTCCGACGGCGATGGCCGCGTGCGCGTGCCCGAGGTGATCGGAGCCGTCCAATGGGCCGAGGATCATCTCAAGGACCTCGGCGCCCTCAAGCAGGGGACCGACAACCTGCCGCTCGACCAGATCAACGACCAGACACCCTCCGGCAAGGTCATTCTCGCCTCCGCCCGTCAGATCCTGAAGAACCTCGGCAAGGCGGACGCCAAAACCATCTCCCTCGCCGATGTCGGGGACACCGCCAAGATTTTCGCCCAGACCAAGTTCAACGGTGATGGCGTGATTCCTGTCGACGCCGCGGCCGACGCCGCCCTGCAGCAGGTGATCGGGGAGATCATCACCGTGCTCGGTCCCGTCGCCGACCGCAGCGGCAAACCCGGTCTCTCCCTGCCGAAGGTCGACACCTTCTTCGCCCAGCTCGCCGCCTACGACGCCTGGGCCAAGGCCGGTGAAACCAACCCGGCGGTCAAACCTCTCGCCGACAACACCTCGGCGGCGGTCGAAGCCCTCAAGGCGGTGCGCACCAAGGTGGACGACTACTTCGGTCGCTGCCGGTTGGCCGCCTTCGATCCGCGCGCGCTCAATGCCGTCAATCGCAAGGAGGAGGAGTACCTGGCCATTGCCGCCAAGGACATGAACATCGCGGCCCAGGAAGTCGCGGGTTTCCCCCTGGCGCGCGTTGAAGCGAATCGTCCGCTGCCTCTCGGTCTGGGCATCAACCCGGCCTGGGCGGCTGGCATGGATGCCCTGAACTCGGCCGCGATCACCCCGCTGCTGGGCAAGGACAAGGCCACCCTCGCCGAGGCGGAATGGCTCGATCTCAAGGCCAAGCTCGCCCCGTTCGAGGCCTGGACCTCCTCCAAGCCGCCGGTGCCCGTCGAGGTCCTCGGATTGGCCCGGATCCGGGCCATCCTCGCCACCTCCGCCAAGACCGATATCGCCAAGCTGATCGCGGAGGATCAGAAGCTCGAGACCGAGGCCAATGCCATCGCGAACGTTGAACGCCTGATCCGCTACTACCGGGATCTCAACCGGCTGCTCAACAACTTCGTCAACTTTTCCGAGTTCTACGATCCCGACGCGCTGTCGTCGTTCCAGGTCGGCACGCTCTACCTCGACGCCCGCGCCTGCGATCTCTGCGTTCGCGTGGATGACGCCGGCAAGCACGCCGCACTGGCCGGCCTCGCGAAGACCTATCTCGCCTACTGCGATTGCACCCGGTCGGGCGGCGAGAAGATGACCATCGCCGCGGCGTTCACCGACGGCGATGGCGACAACCTGATGGTCGGGCGCAATGGCGTGTTCTACGACCGCAAGGGGCACGATTGGGATGCCACCATCACCAAGATCATCGAAAACCCGATCAGCATCCGGCAGGCCTTCTGGGCGCCCTACAAGAAGCTGATCCGGATGATCGAGGAGCAGGTGGCCAAGCGCGCCGCGGCGGCGGAATCGGCGGCCACCGACAAGCTGACCGCGGCGGCCACCACGGCGGCCAACGTCGACAAAGCCAAGCCGGCCGAGGCGAAGAAGATCGATGTCGGAACCGTGGCCGCCTTGGGCGTCGCCTTCGGCGCCATCGGCACGGCGGTGGCCACGCTCGCCGGGTATCTGGCCGGGATTCTGGAGTACCCGTTCTGGAAGATCGTGCTGGCGTTCGCCGGACTGCTCCTCGTGATTTCCGGTCCGTCAATGCTGATCGCCTGGCTGAAGCTGCGTCAGCGCAATCTCGGCCCGATTCTCGATGCCAACGGCTGGGCCGTGAATGGCCGTGTGCGCGTGCCCGTTCCGCTCGGACGTTCCCTCACCAGCCTGGCCAAGCTGCCTCCCGGCACGCTTCCGGCCGTGGACGACAAGTTCGCGGAACCGCCCGTGTTCTGGCCGAAGCTGGCCGCGTTCCTCGTGGCGATCTGTTTCGTGGGCAGTCTGCTCAATGACTTCGGGCTGATCTGGAAGCTGAGCAACGGGAAGCTCGGGACGGATCCGCTGACCCGCAAGACGGAGCAGGCCACCAACGCCGCTCCCGCCACCGCCGCCGCCGCCCCCGCCGCGGCTCCGGCAGCAGCTGCGGCTCCGGCGGCGAAGTAGACCCTCCGTTCGGCACCGCGCAGCCCGCCGAGACCGGGCGCGACAAGGACACAACGCCAACGGCGTTGCGGCGTGAAGCCCGGGGTTGGCCAGCTGACGAGCGGGCCAACCCCGGGTTTTCACCCCAGAGAACACAGAGAGAAGGTGAGAGGGAGGCGATTCATCCTGGTTGCAGTAGTTCGTTCCAGGGTCGGGGAACCGGGGGGACGATCCGATGACGCCGAGTCCGTGTAGACCCTGATCCGATCCCGTTTCCTCAGCTCTCCTCTGTGCTCCCTGTGTTCTCTGGGGTGAACGGCCGGGATCCACAGGCGGACAGGCAATTGGTTTGCTCGGGACCTCTGCGCCTCAGCGCCTCTGCGCGAGAAGAAGAGGACGTTGAACAGGTTCCGGCTTGGGGCTGGGGCAAGGAGCACAGGTGGGGGCGTGCCGGCGTCGGGGATTTGCTCGCGCAGAGGCGCAGAGGCGCTGAGGAAAGACGAAGAAGCGATGCCAGGAACTGCCTCCTCGACCCCGGATCGGATTCCCGCTCCGGGAGATTCACCACCGAGAGCACCGAGAGAGTGTGGGCGAGAAGCCATCGACCCAGGATCAGCAGTCCTTCGATGGAACCATGAAACCGCAGGGAGGAGCCGGTGTCACACCGAGCCTTTTTACACCCGAATCCCCTCAGCTCCCCTCTGTGCTCCCTGTGCTCTCTGTGGTGAAAAATCGCGGTGCGCCCTTCCAGCAGAGTTGTCGAATTTGGGGATCTGAGGTGCCACTCCCCACTCCCCACTCCAAACTCCCAGGCTGGGCGCTCCGATCATTCGGCGCGGAACCCGGCGGTGACCAGCGGACCCCATTCTTTCCCCACCCGGCTCCGGGCGAGGATCGTGGAAGCGCCCGGCTTCAGGGCCATCGGAGACTCCGCGCGCCGTGCTGAGGCAGAGGCTTCGCCGCCTGTGCGCCGCGGATCCTGGCCGTCCAGGGTGTACCAGACTTCGGCCTGGGGTGCCGTAACCTGAACCTGCTCGCCCGCCTTCACCGCCCCGGGACCCGGAGTGAATTGCGGCGACGGCAGATCCGAGACGAAGCCCTGACGCCAAAGTTGGAACCTCACGATGTCGCCGCGGCGGGGCAGGTAATCCTCAAGTTGCCGGCGAACCTCGGCGCGCCATTCCTTGTCGCGGGTCCGGGGGAAGGGCTTCGGTTGGCCGTCCGGACCGGGCCGCATCGGACGGCTCATGTCGGGCGGGCCCATCATGAATCCGCCCCCGGCATCGCCCCAGCGCGCGGATTCGCAGATCACCGCCTGCTCAATCTCGACCACCCGTTTCTTGAATCGCTCAAGCACCGACGGCGTGGAAAGAACACCTCCCGGTCCGAAGTGCTTCTGGATGCGGTCCGCGACCAGGACCCGGAACTCGGCATTGTCCGAGCAGCGCTGGAACAGCCACTGGGGATGACTGCCCTCCGCCTGGTCGCCGCCGGGAAACGGCCCCGTCCGATCCTCCTCCACGTCCAGCAAGGTGTGCTCGGCGTCCCAGACGAAGAACCGGAATCCGTCCCGGGTGGTGCGGTTGCGCGCGGCATGCCAGTTGTTCGGGGCGCGATTGCCCCCGAATCGGGTCACCGGCGCGTCCAGGTTGCCGCCGTACCAGATGACCAGGAGGTAATCGACGAGATTGGTGGGATCCAGCAGGACTTCGAGGGCCGGATCGGGCGTGCCGTCGGGCTTCCGCCCCAGAAGTCGGAAGTAATTCGCGTTGTCCGAGAGATCCGCCTTCGCCGCCGTGTGAAGCCGGCGCCAGGCGTCCATCGAGCCGTCGGTCGCCCCGACCGACATGCCTCGGCCGACTCCTCCCGTCTTCACGACATCATAATCCTCCTCGCGTCCGCCCAGGGTGG
The DNA here is from genome assembly GCA_964476125.1 of uncultured Verrucomicrobiota bacterium. Lineage (GTDB taxonomy): Bacteria > Verrucomicrobiota > Verrucomicrobiia > Limisphaerales > CAIMTB01 > CAIMTB01. The sequence goes on from CAYZAE010000027.1 coordinate 48,054, forward strand.
CCGCGGCGAACGAGGCCTCGGGCCGTTCGCACGTGTCGTACAAGCCCCAGTACTGGCCGTTGATGAAGAGATGGCAGAAATCCCCCCGCGCCGCCGGCTGTCCCATGGCCCGCTGGAGATCGCGACTGAATTGATCACGCAGGAACAGGCCTCGGACATCATTGCCGATGTTCCAGGAGTAATTCTGAGAACAGCGGAGGTCGAACGAATCGAACTCCCGCACGCCGTCCTCGCCGAACACCGGGTACTTCAGTTTCGCGGAGCCGTATTCCTTGCGGAAAAAGAGCCGGAACCCGTGCTTGGGATTGAACCCGCCGCTGCTGAATCCACCCCGGATCCGGACCCCGCACTCTTCCTGGAACCCCTTGCCACCCGCCCCCGGAAGGAGCTCAAGGGATGCGGGCCTTTCCGAGGAACGCCCCGACTGGCCGCTGTTCGCGTAGATCCCACGCTCGCCGTCGAAGAGGTCCCCGAAATCCATCACCAGCGAATAGACCGGCATGGATTTCAACGCGGGCTCAATCGCCTCGCGATACTTCGGGTCGTCCACCACTGCGGGGTCCATGCCGTAATCCACGGCGTTCTCTCCCCATTGGTAGGGCCAGCCGTCCGGCGGAAGGCCGTCCGCGGATTGTCGGATGATGTCGGCGGTGAACAGGTAGGTCCGGGTCTGCGGTCGCGAAGCCCGGCCGTCCGGGGTCACGAACGCCGCCCGGACCACGGTGCTCGAACGGATGGGAATCGGACCCTTGTACACCTGGCCGTTCTTCGCGCCCGGTGCAGAACCATCCAGGGTGTAGCGGACCTCGCCGGCCATGCGGTTGGCGGCGATGGAAAGTTCGAAGGGCGCGGACTGGAATCCGTGCGGCTGCGAAAACCGCAGGCCGGCGGACTTGGGCGGGGCAGGGGATTCAGCCCCCGGTTTCTTCGACGGTTCGGGTGTGTCCGCGGCAAAAGCCGGGCCCGATCCGAACAGGGTGCAGGCCGCGAGCAGCGGGGTCAGGACAACGAATCGCATGGGACGGTGAAAAGGCATGGGGTGGCGATCAGGGTTTCGTCGGAGTGGCCGCGGGCGATGCCGGTGCTGGGTTGCCGGAAGGGCGTGCGGCGCGGCGCTTCGACCATTCCGCACGAACCAACTCCTTCTCCTCGGAACTCAATCGGCCGTTCTTGTCCTTGTCGGCGGAACGGATCACCTCCGCAGGATCCGGGGCGTCGTCGCCGTCCTGCTCCGGTCCTGGGCCCGGGCCTCCCGGGCGGCCGGGTCTCCCGCGCGGTCCCGCCGCGAACTGGAGGAACATCTTCGGAATGCCCTTGAGCTTCCCGACATCGATGTCCGCCGCCGCGGATGCGATCTCCGAGGGATCGAGGCGTCCGTTGGTGTTGGTGTCGTAGTCCTTCTGCATTTTCTCGAACCGTTTGCCCATGGTCTCCATGGCGGTTCGACCCTCCTGATCATCCAACTCGCCATCCTTGTCGGCGTCGAATTCCTCAAGCAGTTCAGGCGGTGGACGGAAGAAGCCGCGGTCCCCGCGTTGGGCGAGTTGTTTTGCAGCCCAGGCTTTCCGGGCGGATTCGCGTTCGGTGGCGTCGAGGTGGCCATTGCCGTCCTTGTCGAATTCCTTGAGCACCGCCGCCTGCCGTTCGGGCAGGGGAGGGAACGCGTTGCGGGGGGCGTCCGGGAACTGGGCCAGGACGGGCAGGCAGGACGCCGAGAGCCAGACCCCGACAGCCCCGCACAAGGCATGGCGGACACCGAATCGTTGCATGATCATAACCAGGATTTTACGTACCCTGAGCCATTGCTGGCATGCGGGCCAGAGGAAACCGGCGGGCAACCGCCCTGCGGGCGCATCTCCGAGATGTCGGACGGAGGGGGGGATCGGTTGGGCCGAGGTCCGGTCCTTTGGAGTGCTGCGACATGTCGCAGCTTTCGATTCGCCGACGCATCGCCCCCGG
>CAYZAE010000028.1:0-49535 GCA_964476125.1 uncultured Verrucomicrobiota bacterium
CCCCCACCACCTCGGCCACCTGGGCCATGGTCATGGGTTTCAGCTGCGACCGGCCTTCCCGGAAGAACTGCTTCTGGCGACGCACGATATCCTCGGCGATCTGCTTGATGGTGTGCTCGCGCTGGTCCAGGCAGCGCATGAGAAATTTTCCGGCCCGCATCTTTTCCCGGAGATAATCCCGCACCTCCGGATCACTCCCCGCCTGCGTCAGCATGTCCTTGTAGGCATGACTGATCCTCAGCTTGGGCAGCGGTTCGTCATTGAGCACCACCCGGAAATCATCCCCGTCCGGAAGCACTGAGACTTCGGGAACGACGTACTCGGGACGTTCCAGGGCCATCTCCTGACCCGGACGCGGCTGGAGCTGGGCGATGTTCTCGGAGGCATCCTGGATCCAGTCCCAGAAGATTTCCTCCCCCTGGAAGGAGCCGATTTTCCGCGCGATCTCCTCATATCGGCGGCGTCCGAGGGCCTCAAGGTGGTCGCGGACGATCAGGTACTCCAGGGATTCCGCCATCCCACGGCGCTCCAATTGAAGCAGGAGGCATTCCCGCAGGTCGCGCGCCCCAATGCCGGCGGGATCGAATCCCTGCACGATTTTCAAGGAGGCTTCGAGCACTCCCACGGTCAGACCGTTGGACTCGGCCAACTGCTCCAGGGGGGTGGTGAGGTAGCCGGCTTCGTTGAGGTTGCCGATGATGACTTCGGCGGCGGCAACGAGTTCCTCCGCCACCTCGCCCCCCCGCAACTGGTCGTCCAGTTCGTTCCGCAACGTGCGCGGCTCGGTCAGACTGTCGAAGAGAAACTGCCGCTTCTCGTCGTCGACCTCCGGCTGCCGGAGAACCGTCTGGGATTGGGCGAAATGTTCGCGCCAGTCCTGGTCCATCTGGGTCAGCTGATCGAGCTTGGCCTGGAAGTCGTCGACGGCGTCCGCGCTGGGCTTTTCCGTGGCCGGGTCGAAGAGGACGTCCGCCGGAGGTTCGGCGGGATCGAGGGAGGTGCTGGCCGAGGGGGTGGCGCCTGCATCCGCTTCCGCGGCGGAGGTGCGCTCGAGCGAGGGGATTTCCTCGAGCACGGGATTCTGGCAAAGCTCCTGCTCCACCAGGGCCCTCAGCTCCATGACCGGGGCTTGCAGCAGCGCGAGCGACTGCTGCATCTGGGGCGACAGCACTTGCTGAAGCGCCAGCCCCTGACTGAGTTGCATTCCCGGTCCCATGTCTCCCGCAACGATGCTGTGGTCGCGTCCGCCGCTCAAGCTCGGCTTCCCGCGACCACCCCCGGAGCTCCGCTCCGTTCCGACTGCGACCCTTGATTCAAAGGCGCCCGTGCCACCCTGCCGAGGCGTATTTTTCGCCCAACAGCAGGGTCATCCGGTCCCCCAAGGGTTCCGTCCAAGGCTCCCACGCGTTCCACGCCCGGGCGAGGACTTCTTTCACCTCCCGCGCCGGCTTGCCCAGGTTGGTGACAAAGTCCAGGTGACCACGACCGCCCCGGTAATCCGGTTCCTGGGAGGGCATGGGCAGCAGCCTGGGCAACAGGCCGAGGTCGGCCTCCAGCAACAGTGTCCCGTGGAACAACAGGGCCCGGCGGCGACGGCGCTGGGCGTTTCCGGAGAATTTCCGATCGCCGACTGCCAGGTCGGTGTGGCCGCGGACGGACACCGGCCGGCCCAGGAGGGATTCGAGCGCGGCCCGGTTCCGTTCCATCACGAAGCGGTTGGTGCCCCCCACCGTCTCCAACTCCGTGTTGCTGGCGATCGGCAGGACCAGGGAGTAGGCGAGGCAGCCGGGTCCGAGCAGCACGGTGCCCCCGCCGCTGATCCGTCGGAGCACTGGAACCCCTGCCCTGGCACAGGCCGCCCCATCCACTTCGCGCGCGATGGAGTTGCCGTAGCCCACCACCACGCAGGTCTGCGTGGGTTCGTAAAACCTCAGCACCCCAGCATCGGCAGCCCCCTCCTCACAGGCGTCGAGCAGGGCCTCGTCGGCGGCGAGATCCTCGGCCGGGGTTGGAAATGTTCGATCGAGCAGTTTCAACGCCGTCATTCGGGACCGGAACGGCCGCGATCGACGAGGTCTTTTTCGATGCGCTCAAGCGACTTGCCCCGGGTCTCGGGGAGTTTCGCGAGGATGAATCCGAAGCCGGCGGCGCAAATGGCCGCGTAGAGCCAGAAGGTTCCCGCCGGGCCGAGGCGGGCGTTCAGCAGCGGAAAGGAATAGGTCAGGAGGAAGCAAGCGATCCAAAGCGCCGACACCGCGACGGAGAGTGCCGCGCCGCGAATGCGATTGGGGAAGATCTCCGAGATGACCACCCAGGTGACGGGCGCCAGCGACATCGCGTAGCAGCCGATCGCCGCCAGCACCAGCAGCAGCATGGGCAAACCCTTCACCCCCGCGGCGTAGCAGCCGCCCATCGCGAGATAAATCACCGTCAGGCCCGCGGCACCGAACAACATGAGCGGACGGCGTCCCACCCGGTCCACCGTGCCCAGGGCCACGAAGGTGAATCCGAGATTCACCGAACCGGTCCAGGCGATGTTCTTGAGCACGTCCGAAATGTCATAGCCCGCCGCCCGGAAGATTTCCTCGGCATAGTTGAAAATGACGTTGATGCCGCACCACTGCTGGAACACCGCCAACGACACGCCGAGAAGGAGCACGCCTTTCATGCGTGGGGCGAACAGGTCGGATAACCGTCCCTGGGTGCCCCGTTCGATCGCCAGGGTGGTCCGCGCCTCGGCGATGGCTTCGGTGGCATAGGCGTCCCCGCCGATCCTCGCGAGAATCCGCCGGGCGTCGTCCACCCGGCCGGTCTTCACCAGCCAACGCGGGCTCTCCGGCACCAGGAACATGCCGAGAAAGAACAGCGCCGCCGGAACGGCCGTCAGCCCGAACATCCATCGCCAGCCGGTCTGGCCATACCAGGACGACCGGATGAACGCGTCGTCCGAACCCGGTGGCAGGTTGCGCACCAGCGCCCAGTCGATCACCTGCGCCATCAGGATGCCGAGGACGATGGTCAGCTGGTTGACCGACACCAGCCGGCCACGGATTTGGGCCGGGGCGATTTCCGCGATGTAGAGCGGCGAAAGGCTGGAGGCGAGCCCGATGGCCACGCCCCCGAGCATCCGCCAGGCGACGAACACGGAGAACTCCCGCGCCAGCGCGTTGCCCACCGAGGTGGCGGCGAACAGGAAGGCGGCGAAGAATAGCAGCCGGCGCCGACCGAAGCGGTCGCTCGAAGCCCCGGCCGCCAGCGAACCCACCAGACAACCGATGAGCGCGCAGCTGTTGGCCCATCCCTTCGCCGAATCAGTGGTCAGTTCGAAATAGCGTTCGAAAAACGGCTTGGCGCCGCCCACCACGACCCAGTCGTAGCCGAACAAAAGTCCGCCCATGGCCGCCACCAGCGAAATGAGCAGGACGTAGCCCAGCCGGTGTTCGGCCTTCAACCGGGTCGGTCCCGGGGATGTTCCCGTGATCATGGTTTTCCGCCTCCCTTCCCTTCCTCTGCCCCCAGCACCCGCGCGAGTTCCCGAAATCCGATCTCCGTGGCCGGCCTGAACGCGGGGGATTCCAGATAGCGCAGCAGCGAATCGCGGAACTGTCGCGCGGCATGGCGCTGCTCCAGGTCGGTCTGGAGATCGTAACCGCACACCAGCAATCGGCCCGCGCCCACCCGGGCCTCGAACACCTGGGCGAGAAGCCGGTTGAAATGGAAGTCCGGCACCACTTGGACAATGGGCCGATAATCGGGCGGCATGGAATCAAGACGGAACGTGGTCGCCCCCTCGGTGAGGGTATGCCACTGCCAGTCGCTGTGGCCGCGGTTCGGAAACCCGGCCAGCGCGGGATGATCGGGGCGGCAGACAATTCCCAGGCCCGAGAATTCATTCCCCCACCAACCCGCCGACCAGTAGACCGACTCGAAGCCTGTCCGCGCGGCCCGATTTGTGGCCCCGCCCCGGGCCAGGAGCAGCACTTTCCCGCCCTGCTCCAGCACGGAACGCGCGTCGGCATCGAAACCGTGCGCGACGTGCACGGACGCCGGCAACGTTCGAAGGGCGGCGGGGTAGGCCCAGATCGACCATTCGTTCCGGGCATCCCCGGCTCCGTCGCATTCGACTCGAAGAATCAGTTCGGCGGCCCGGTCGAGCGACGAGAGCGGCACCTCAAGGGAGCCGACCCGCGTGATCCCACCGGTCGACAATCCCAACGGTCCCAGGATCCCCTGCCCCACGGTCCGGCCCCCCCGTGCGGTCAGGCGCCAGCGAACCCGTGCCTGCGCGAGGTCGAGGGGACCGTGATGCGCCACGTCCAGATCGGCGCGGAACGATTCGGCCGTGGACCAGGTGTACCGGGCGAACCGCGCGAGGGGCACGGTGGGGGAATTCCAGGCGCGCACTTCGCGGGTGTTGACGACCCCCTTGGATCCCCAGAAGGGATCCAGGATTCCCACCAGGGCTTCGCTCTGGCCGGTGAAATCATTGAGCATGAGCAGCTGGTAGCCGGCGAAACCCGCCGTCCGCCGCATCGCCTCATGCTCCGCCTTGTACTGGACAAGCTGGAACCGCGCGGAAGCCCATTCGAACTCCCGCTCCCGATCCCCCATGCCCGACTCCAGCAACCGGTCGCGAAGTCGTTCGTAATTCAACGGCGCCAGCGGACCGCGGAACTTGGGCAGCAGGGATCGGTACTCCGGAAACACGGGGCGCTGGCCGGTTTCGTGGGCCACCAAGGGAAGATCCGTCGCCGCCGCGGCGGCCGCGAAATCCCAGTCCGTCCGGGCCGGTCCCACTCCGCGTGCCGACTTTCCATGCACCGCGTGGGTCACCCAGAAGTCATCGCCCGGCACGCTGCGGCGGGCCGTCGTCGCCGTGAACAAACGCCTGCCATCCCCCGCCCTGGCCTCCGCCGACCAGGCGGCCACGGCGTCCCAGTCGGTTCCCTGGTTCCCGAATTCGTTCCCAATGCAGAAGAGCGCGAACGACGGATGATTGCCGTAGGTCTCGCGAATCCGGCGGAGTTCCGATCTTAGGAAATCGGAGACCTCCGGATCGCGCCCCATGGACGCGGGTTGGCCGAGGGTCTCGCGGGTCCAGTCGTCGATCCAGGCCGCCGTTTCAGGCATCAGGTAAAGTCCCAGCCGATCCGCCGCCTCGAACGCCGCTTCGGGAGGGCACCACGTGTGATACCGGACATGGTTGAACCCATGGCTTTTCACGATCCCGAGCACCCGCATCCAGGCCTCCCGATCCATGGGCGGATGGCCCGTGTCCGGATACACCGCGCAGTCGAGCGTGCCGCGCAGGAAAATCCGGCGGCCGTTGACGCGCAGGGAACGACCGTCCCGCTCGATGTGCCGGAAACCGAACTCCTCGGACTGCTCGGAGATGTCCCCCTGGGCCGTCCGCAGTTCCCCGCGAATCCGGTACCGCACCGGGTTGAACTCATCCCAGGGCCGCGCCGGCTCGGACAGCGTGAGGACTGATTCCACCCGCGCCTCGCCCGGTCCGGATCGCACAGCTTGCTCGGACCGGGCCAGCACCCGGGTGCCGGTTCCGGGTTCGAGCTGGAATCGCAGGATTCCTTCGCCCTGGCGTCCTTCGGGAATGGACACCCGGGCCACCACCCGCACCGAGCGCCGGTCCGGGGCGGGATGGATCTCGAGACGGGTGAGGGCCACCGGGACGCGGGCCAGCAGTTCCAGGCGGCCGACCACGCCGTTCCAACGGCTCTGGGTCTCGGGTCCATAGGCGTGCGTGAGGGTGGAAAGGTTGTGCTGCATCCGGTTGTCGATCCGGAGCGTCACCCGATGTCGGCCCGGGGCCAGACGTCCGAGAACATGCTCGTGAGGTGTCGCCAGACTGTCCGCGCTCCCGGCAGGTTGCCCGTCGATCCAGGCCTCCGACCGCCAGACCACCCGTTCCAGGTGCAGGGTCACGACGCGGTCCTTCCAGGAGGACGGCACCTCGATCTCGCGTTCGTACCACGCGGCCCCAAGGAACATCACCTTGCGCACCAGAAACCCGCGTTCGTCCGCGCGCTCGGTCTCCTGCACTCCCGGAAAGCGTGTGTAGGGGAACTTCCCCGGACAGGTGAGCGTCCCCGGTTGGAGCGGCAACCCCAGTCCCGCGCGATCGGTGGTCCCAGGGAGCTCCATCGGCACGGCACGGTCCAACGACCGGGCGAACCAACGCTGCTCAAGTCCCGCGTCATCGAAATCGAGGCGCACGCGCCAGCGACCCTCGAGGGACAGACGGAACGGATCCCCTCCCCCAGCGGCGATCTGCAATCCGCACCCGAGCAGGACCACGAGCCACCCTCGTAGCAAGCCCCAGGCAACCCGGGAGCAGCGCACGTCCCCAGCCCAAGTCCTGGAATGCCGGGGGAATGCCGGATCCCGCACGGGCGCGGAATCCCCTCCGCCGTCACGATGCATCATGGAGTACCTCCTGTCGGACCTCGGTTGGTCGTGGCGCCCAGCCAGGACGCAAGTTTCGCCGCGGCGATCCGGGTCCGTGGACGAAAATCCCCGGATCCCAGATACCGCAGCAGGCGCGAACGAAACGCGCGCGTCAGCGGGCGGTGCTCAAGGTCGGTCTCCAGATCCAGGGATACGATGGCCAACCGTCCCCGCCCCACGCGCGCCTCAAGCCACAAGGGCCGGATCTCCGAATTCGTCCCGGAACCGGTCCACCCAAGCGCCGGCCCGGAAACCCGTCCTGACCCTTTGGATTCGGGACCGCGAATTCCCTCCAGCAGGAACCAATCCGCCCCCGACAAGAGTTCACGCCAGTACCAGACGGCCGAAGCGTCGGAGGGAATGCCACGGAAGACCGGATGCTCTGCGTGATGGCTTAATTCCTCCGCCGGCGAGGGGACACGCGCCCTCCGGTTGGGATCAGGAAGCAGGAGAACCGAGTGGCCCGACTCAAGTTCGGACCGCGCGAATTCATCGAACCGGTGGACGACCCGAACCCCGGCCGGGGGCGCCTCGGGCACGGCGGCAACATCCACGGTCCATTCTTCCCCAGCTCCCCTCGCGCCGGAATCAGACCACGGTGGCGGCGGACCTTTTCCCAACAACGAGTGCGGCACGCGAAAGGCAATCGTGGCTTCATGTTGGACGCCGCGATCGAGCACGGCGCCGGAAAGGGACAGGCGCAAACGACCGAACCCGGACGGCTCCCGAGCCGGTTCGGGGGGAGGCTCCGGGATCGGCACCTCCACCGCCACCTCGGTCCGGCCATAGCCGAGAACCACCTGGCTGCGATGGATCAGCGTGCGGCGTCCCCTCGGCTCCGAGGGGCTCTCCACCTCCACTCTCAGCCCCGCGGTGCCCACGCCGGCGAGAAGGTTCTCGATGGATACCTCCAACCGAAGCCCCCGGTCCGCGTTCCCGCGAAAGACACGAACAGGGTCGAGCCGGACCTTCGGACTCGCCCGAAGTTCCATGCGCCCCAGGATTCCCAGCCACGGGCCTCGCCCTGGCTTCACGGCCCCTTCCGTCCCGCCCGCCGCGATCGAGTCCAGGCGGTTCTCCACGCGGAGCACGAGTCGATGGCGGCCCGGGACAAGGACCTCCGTCAGGTCAAGATCAGGTGCGTTCGGATCAGCGGGCCAGCGTCCCGCCGCGCGACCATCCACCCACACCCGGGTCTCGCCGGAAACCGATTCCAAGGACAGCGCCACCCGCTCCCCCTGCCACCATCCCGGTACGTCCACCTCGCGCGAGAACCAGACCACCCCGCGCGGCACGGCCGGCGAGGTCTGCAGGTCCACCCTCCGAACGGACGCGGAATCCAGCACCGTCCCGGATCGTCGCCCGGGCTTGGGATCGGGGACAGGTTCAGTCGCCCTCCGAGTTTGCCCCGGAATTTCCGATACGCCGTTCACGGTCACGAACCCGGGCAACGCAACGCCCTGCTCGAAATCGCGGGCGGCCGGCGGTTCGGCCGCTTCCAGGACGGAAGGGACGAGAAGCATTTGCCATTCGCCTGACAAGTCCACGACCTGCGCCGACGCCGGGCCCAGCGCCACCCAAAGCGCGAGCAACCACGTTCCCATCGTCCCGCGGCCCCAGCCTGTGGACCGAAACGCTTCGATCTGTTCCGAACAGGGAAGGCCCTGCCCCATCCTGTGGGTCCTGTTCATCCTCTTGAGAAGCGGGGTCTTCCTCCCGTGAATCGGCCTCAACGGCCCCGCTCAAATAATCCGCGGAGCGTCTCAAGCGGGAGCGTGGTCTTGGGGTTGAACGCCTTGCCCGACGCGTAGTCGAGCAGGCTCTGACGCAGGGCTCGCGCGGCAGGCCGGTCGGCAAGATCGCGTTCGAGATCGATCGAACAGATCAAAACGCGTCCCTGGTCCACCCGCGCTTCGAGAATCAGCCCGAGTTTCCGACAGAGATTCCAGTCATCGATCACCTGCACGGTCGGCCGGTAATCCTTCGGCAGGGAATCGAGAATCATCGGTTTCGAGCGATTCTGAAGATCCTGCCACTGCCAGTCCGCATGATACGCGGTCGGAAATCCGGCGAGAGCCGGGTGTTTGGGATCCAACAAGAGCCCCAGGGTGTGCTGCGCCTGCGAGGGGAACCACATCTTGTTCCAGAAGATGGGATCGAAGCGACCCACCGTTTTGCCCGCGACCGTGGCCGGATCCGCCAGCACGACGACGCGACCGCCCGCGGCCAGGAGGGGTTCGACGGAGGCATCGAGGTTTGAGACCACCGTGACCCCGGCCGGGACCGGTGGGTTGGTGCCCGGGGGGTACGCCCAGAAATTCCAGTCGTTCGCGAACCGGGTCTTGGGCAGGGAAACCTCGAGGGTCAGAGCGGTGGCTTTCTTGAGGCGTCCGAGGGGAACCTCCACCTCGCCCACCCGGCTCACCTTGCCCGTCGGCAGATGGCGCGGCGCGAACCGCCCGTCGGCGAGGGTCCTTCCACCCGCGTCCCGCACCCGCCACTGCGCGGTCACCGACTTCATCTCCGCAGGCCCGAAGTGCGCGATGTCGACCGGCGCCTTGAAGGTTTCGTCCATGGTCCACAGCCGCCTGGGCAGTCGCGCCAGCGGGACGGTTTCATCACAGAACCGCCGGAATTCCTCGGCCGTCACGTAGCCCTTCCCATCCCAAAACGGGTCCAGGATTCCAACCAGTGCCGTGCCTTGTCCCGGGAAGTCACGAAGATCGAGCAACTCGAAACCCGCCCAACCCGCGGTCCGGAGGCAGGCTTCAATCTCGTCCTTGTAAAACAGGACCTGCAGCCGTCCCGAGGCCCGCAGGAAATCACGCGCCTGCGAGGCCATGCCGGCGCTCTCCAGGAAATCGCGGACGATCTCGAAGTTCCCGGCCTTCAGCCAGCCGTCGTACTTGGGGATCTCATCGAGGTTGGGGAAGACGCAGTACTGCCCGATTTCATGGCTGACGACAGGCGCGGACTGGCGCGAAAGCCAGGTGCCGTAGTCGCCGGCGGTCTCGCCGAGTTTGGCGGTGACCGGGAAGGCGCGCGCATCCGGGGTCACGTGAAAATCGTTCTCGGGAATCATCGGCCAGCCGGCGGCGCTGGTGTACAGCCGACGCCGGTCCAGGTTCTTCCAGCGCTTCACCAAGGTCCCCAGCCAGGTCTTCTGCTCCTTCCCACCCGGCTCGTTCCCGTAGCTCATCATCACGAACGAGGGATGATTGCCGAACCTGGAAAGAATGCGGTCGCCCTCCGACTGGATCCAGGCATCGACCGGCCCCCCGTCACCCACGCCGGTCCCGCCGTTGGCCCAGGTCGGACACTCCACGTAGAGATAAAAACCCATCTCGTCCGCGGCCTTGAAAGCCGCCTCTGGCGGTGTCCACGAATGAAATCGAAGATGGTTCAAGCCATGGGCCCGGCTGACCGTCAGGATCCTTTTCCAGGTCGCCTCGTCCGTCGCCGGATATCCGGTGCGCGGAAAGATGCAGCACTCGAGCGTGCCCCGCAGGAACACGGGCCGCCCGTTCACCAGGATCTGGCGTCCCTGAACCGCCACCTCCCGCAGTCCGATGTCGAACTCCCGACGGTCCTTCACGCCGGGGCCCGCCTCCATCTCGATTTCAACGCGGTACAGGTTCGGGCTGAATTCATCCCATTCGGCGTAACTCGCACCCAGGGGAAGATCGACCGTGAAGCCGCCCGAGCGCAGCCGGTCCCCAACACGAATCTGCTGGGTTCGCGTCACGAGTTCCCTGCCGATTCGCCCATCCGATCCGGTCCGGCCACGAAGGGTCGTGGTCCAGGTGGCTTCCGTCGGCGCATTCGTGGTCCGCCCCAACACCACCCGCACCCGCGCCGACCTGGTCCCGCGGTCCGGGGAAACCTGGATCTGTTCGAACCAGACCACCGGGTGCGCCACCAATTCCAACGCGCCCGCCAGCCCGTTCCAGTTGCCCTGGGTATGATCCGAGATGCTGTGACTGTTGACGCCCACGGGCACGACGTACCGGTTGTCCACGCGCACGGTAAGCCGGTGCTTTCCGGGGGTCGCGACCGCACCCAGGAAGTGCTCGTGCGGAACCGCGAGGCTGTCCTGAATCCCCACCTGGGTCTCATCCAGCCAGACCGTGGTCTGCCAGTGCGGCCGCTCGAATCGGACCGCGACGCGCTGCTCCTTCCATTCCACGGGAATCTCAATGTCCCGCTGGTACCACGCCGCACCGGCATAGTACCGCGTGGGCGTAAGCCAGTAGGGAAACTTGAAGTTCCCCGGCCTCCGGTACGCCTCGTACCGCGCGTCCGTGAAGAAGGTCCGGTCGTTCAGATCGCCCATCCATTTCGTCGCGATTCCCGGCGGCTCCCCGAATCCCTGTTCCTGCAGCGATCCAGGCAGCTTCACCCGTCCCTCCAGATCACGCGCAAACCACCGTTGGCCCACCCCGGCATCCTCGGAATCGAGCGCAAATCGCCACTCGCCCGCCAGCGACAACGCCTCTCCGGCCCGGACCTTCGCCCGGCCGGCATCGCCCAGCATCAGCAACAGCACCGCGATCAAACCGAACACTCCGGAACTTGGATTTCTTCTCATGGGAAGGGGGTGGGTTTCCTGTTGATAACGGTTCACTGCCCGGACGGCACGCTTCGGCTGAGACGGCCGGCAAGGCGACGCGGGACGGATCCCGGTCCTTGCGGTGCCGACAATTCGGCCAGGAGGTCCGCGGCGGGACCGTGGCTGGGATCCCGCTGCAGCACACGCCGCAGAAGAGCCCGGGCACCCGCCCTGCCACCCAGTCCCAGCATGGCCTGCGCCTCCAGAAACCAGGCGATGTTGTCCTGCCGCACCTTCAGGTCGTCGTCGAACAGCAGCATGGTCGGCAGGGACGTCGCGAAGTAGTCCACACGGGCGGGCGATTTCCGCAGGTCGCGCGCATGGGCCAGCAGGGCCCGGAACATCCGCCGGGCCCGCGCCGGCTGCCCCAGTTTTTCCCAGGCCAGCGCGGAGTACCGGGTGAGCTCGCTGAAAGTCCGCACGCTCATGTCCTTGAAGTCGCCCGAAAACGTGGCCGCCCGCCGCCACTCCGACCGCGCCCCATCGCGATCTCCCGCCGCCTCGAGCGCGCACCCGAGCCAGTACCGGACGTCGCTGTCGTTGGCCAGAAGGTGACGGGCCTCCCCCAGATTTTCCGGGGATTCGAGTGCGGACCGGAAATGCTCCAGCGCCGCGGAAACATCGCCGCTCCCCAACGCCTCGCGGCCCAGGGCCAGCCGGGTGCGGACATGCTGCCCAAGCGCAAGCCCCTCGCCCCCTTCCCACGGCTGAAACTTCCGGCTCCCCATCAGCTCCCGGGCCTCGGCATGGCGTCCGAGCTGATTCAGCAGCGCGGCCAGTTCCACACTGAGATCATCTCGCAGGCGGACGAGCTGCGGACGGGACTGGAGTTCGCGAAGTCGTTTCGAGGGCGCGAGGCCAATCCGCTTCCACAACTGATCCCGCTCGTACAGCAACCGGGCATCCCCCGGGTTCGCCGCGAACGCGCGGTCGTAGGCCTTGCGGGCGCGGGCCGGCTGGCGCCGCACATTGAACCAACCGATGCCCAGGTTGCGCCACACCACCGAAAGCGATGGATCGAGTTCGGTGCTGCGTTCCCAAAATCGGATGGCCTCCTCATGCCGGCGGCGGTCATAGAGAAGATTCCCCAGGTAATAAGGCGCCCGCGCATCGCCGGGTTCCGCCCGCATGGCCGCCTCAAGCACCGCAATCTCCTCGAGGCGCGAGGGAAAACAGTAGTCGACCGGGAGTCGCGCCGCGCGGCGGTAGTGCTTCCGCGCGCGCGCGGGAAGTCCGCGGCGCTCGTTGAGCCAGCCCAGGGTGTATTCCACCATCGGAGCCGCCCCCCAACTCGGCGTGGGCAGCACCCCGGGCGCTCCCACCTCCCGCAGGGCTTCCTCGCCCAGGGATGGGCTGAGCACCGCAATGGCGTCCTCAAACAATCCAGCCCGGGCCATGTCGTGAGCCAGATCAAGCCGGGTCTGCCAGTCGCAGGTGACCGGTTCCCCGCGCTGGTGCAGGGCCCACCAATCCAAGGGGTCGCGATCCAACGGCATCACCCGAAGCATGGCGTCCGCGCGCTCCGGATTTCCCAGACGCCGGGTCGCCAGAGCCCAGAGATTGGCCAGGCGTCCGTTGGGCGACATCTGGCGACTGGACCGCTCGCAATGGTCCATCACCTTCTCCCAATTCCCACGGACGGCATCGATCTCGGCCAACGCATGGTACCCGGGCCCCGCCCAAGCCTGGTTCCACGTCGCCTTGTAAAAGGCCGCATAAGCCTCTTCCTCCAGCGCCGACACGAGCTCGGGGTCCGGAACGGACCACGCCCGGTGCCGCAGGCAAAGGCCCAGCTGATAGAACGGTTCGCCGTCGTACGGATTCGGATTGCGCCCGGTCCATCGCGCGATCGCCCGTCGAAAGTGCGCCTCCGCCAACCCCCATTCACCCCGTTCGAGATGCCAACGCCCCATCGCATTGTTGCACCGCGCATCCCCAACATCCCGTCGCAGGGCCTCCCGCCAGTACAGCGTGGGACACCGCGTGGCGTGACGATATTGTTCGAGATGCAGCCCCGTCAGAAACAACTCGTCCGCGCTCGCCATCGTCTCCGGGGCCGCAGGCTCGCTGGCAGGCGGTGGGACTTTGTCCGCCGTGCGGACGACGGGCTGGTGCATCAAAACCTCGTTCCCCGCGGAATCCAGCAACCGAAGCCGGGTCTCGCCCACCGTCCACGGACGGATCGAAGGCTGTTCAAACGTCACCACCAGCGGATGTCCGGGATCGAGATCCACGCACCATTCCCGGACTTTTGTGGATGCAGGAATTCGTCCCGCGCGCGCGTTGGGTGTTCGCGAAGCCGAGGGTTCCGCGGAAATTCGGTCGAGCACCACCCGGGCCCCCGGGATCACCTCAGTCACGCCCACGCCGAGCCGGACCTCGCGCGATCCCAGGGAGAGGCTTGCCGCAGCCCGGAGATTCGCCTGCTGGACCGGACCAATCTCCCGGATCGGATACCAGTACTGGCTCCAGGTCCTGGTCTCGCCCGGCTGAAGAAAACTGAAGTCCGGCTGATTGTCCGTGTAGACCCCGGCCATCAGCTCGATGTACGGGCGATACTCGCCTTCAGTCGTGGGATCCGTGAGGTTGCGATCCCAGGCATATCCAAAGGGATGGTTACCCCAGGTCCACTGCTTCTTCCCCGGCGCGATGTGCCGGTTCGCCACATGGACAATGCCAGCCTGGGCCCGATGATCATAACCGCCGAAAAAATCCTCCCTGCTTCCCGTGGCCATGTAGGAACAGGGCGTGGGGATGTTGGCGTAAAACGAAAGGTCGTCAGGCCGGAACCCCGGCACCACACAACGTTCACGGGTTTCATCCACCGAGTCCGCCCCGGCCCGATTCCCGATCTCCGAAGCCGCCCCCCGGCCGCGTGCCCCGTAATCGACGCCGTAATAGACACCGTCGCACCGGGGATAGGCACTCGTCGCACGCTTGGCATGGTCCGCGACACAGGTGACATCCGGCGGAAAGAACGACTGATAGTCCGCATGGACCCGCGTGGCGACGTTGGCCCACCAAAGGAAGGTGCGCACGAAGGGAGTCCGGTTCGATGCCACCACCTTGAGTTCGAGGTAGGAACGGTCCGGGTGCAGGCACACACCGTGCAACCCCTTCATCCGGCTCATGGGATCGTGATCCCCGCACCAAACCGTCTTCGACCCGTCGTCGCCTTCCAGAATCCGGAAGTCCACCGGCAGAAAAGTCGCGGGCCGATGGTGCTGGGGCCAGTTGAACTCAATCCCCCCGCTGATCCACGGACCCGCCAACCCCACCAACGCCGGCTTGATCGTCTCCTGCCGGTAGATCACGTCATACCCGTTCGTCAGATCCTGCATCGCATGGATCCGTCCGCCCAACTCCGGAAGAAGGAGCACCCGCAAATACCGGTTCTCCAGCCACACCGCCTTCCACACCCGATCCACCGGCACCTCGGAAATCCGATCCGTGAACGGCAAAGGATAAACCCTCCCGCTGCTCCCCTGGTAAACCCGCTTCTCCAGGAACATGGGATTCCGATCAGGCGGGGACGGCAGATACGTCGGAATCACCAGATCCTCGATCCAGGCGCGCACCGGGGAAGGCATGGGAACATCGTGGGCCGATCCCCGGACTTGCGGGAATGGACGAAATCGGGGGCGGCATGGACAATTCGCCGATCATGCCCCGCCCGTTGCCTGTCCCCCCACTCTCTTCAGGCGCCGCATCCGGAGCCCAGAAGGGGGACGGTTTCCCGGGCCAACGCATCGTCGTCCTCCCGCGCGCTGTCGTCCGGGCCTCGATCCGTCGACCGCTGCTCGACCAGGTCCTGCCGACCGATATCGGCTTCTTCCCCCGCGCGGAAGGTCACCGGCGCGAGCGTCCGCTGGGTTCCGAGCAAACCATCTTCATCCTTTGCCTGGCCGGAGCCGGGTGGTGCGGCATGGCGGGACGCACGCACGAAATCCTGGCCGGTGACCTCCTCGTCCTTCCCCCGGAAACACCCCATGCCTACGGGGCTGCTGTGGACGCTCCATGGACGATCCAGTGGTTCCATGTCACCGGCTCGGCCCTTGGCGAGATACGGTCGTTGCTCGGGGTAACCCCGGCCGATCCGGTGGTGCGCGTGGGTCACGACCCCCGGGCCTTCTCCTTGTTTGAGGAAGCCCTCGACACCCTGGAGCACGGCTACCTCCCCACTCAGTGGGTGTACGCAGCCCAAACCCTGGCCCACCTGCTGGCCCGGCTGGCCTGGCAGGTCCGGCACGCACCCCGCGACCTGCCGGAACCCCGGCAACGCATCGCCCGGACCATCGCCTTCATGAAGGAAAACCTCGATCGACCCCTCCGAAATCCAACCCTCGCCGCCGTGGCCGGACTCTCCCTCTCCCAATTCGCCACCCTCTTCCGCGAAACCACGGGCTACCCGCCCATCGACTACTTCAACCGACTGCGCATGCATCGCGCCTGCCAGCTGCTCGACACCACCGCCCTTTCGGTCAAGGAAATCGCCACCCGCCTCGGCTACGACGATCCCCTTTACTTCTCCCGCGCCTTCAAAACCGTCATGGACCTCGCCCCATCCGACTATCGCCGCGAACGCAAGGGGTGACCCAGAGGATCCCCCACGATCTTCCACCCGCCCCCGGCTTGCTGCCCCACCCCGCCTCGGGGTCAAATGGAGCCATGCGCTTCCTTGCGCCGCTTTCATCACTTTCCAGGCTCCTGGCCTCCCTGCTCGCGCTCGCCGCAATGGTCGCGGGCTGCTCGGTCCCGCCCAAATCGGAAATCCCCTCGCGCCAATACCAGGGACGAACCCGCATCGCCTGCATCGGCGACAGCATCACCGCAGGAGCCGGACTTCAGAACCCCGCCGACGCCGCCTATCCGGCCGTGCTCGGCAAACTCATGGGTCCGGCCTACGAGGTCAGGAATTTCGGAGTCTCCGGCTCCACGCTTTCGAAGGACGGCGACCTCTCCTATTGGAACACCCCAAGCTACATCGAGGCTCTGGAATTCCTGCCCCAGGTGGTGATCATCGCCCTCGGCACCAACGATTCCAAACCCCAGAACTGGCGCTTCAAGGCAGGATTCGAACGCGACCTCTACGCCATGGTCCGGGTGTTCGAGGGCCTGCCCAGCCTTCCAACCGTCTACCTCTGCATTCCGCCGCCCGTGTTCCAGGACCGCTGGGGCATCAACGAAACCATCGTCCGCGGCGAAATCAGACCCCTGATCCGCAAGGTCGCCGCCCGCGAACTCCTGCCTGTCATCGACCTTCACCGCGGATTCATCGACCGGTCGGAAATGTTCCCCGACGGAATCCACCCCGACGCCCTCGGAGCCGCAAGCATCGCCACCATGGTGGAATCCGCATTGCGCGGCCTTTGATCCCCCCGCCCCCCGCAACTCCCCCCACCTTGAGTCACGTCGCGAACCTCGCGGGTGATGACTCCCATAAAAAAGCCCCGCGAAAATCGCGGGGCTTCTGTAAAATCAAGGCCTTCAGGGCAGGTCCGCCACAAGACCTCCTGTCTTATTCGGTGACAGGAATCTTCAGGAGTTCATCCGCAGTCCACGGGGTGGTCCGGCTGGCCGTTTTTTCACGCACGGTCTTCACCATTTCCGGGGTCACTTCGGAGGCGTTGTTCCCCCAGTCGGAAGACTGCCGGATATAGGTGAGCACACTGGCAATCTGATCATCCGTCATGCTCGCCCCGAAAGGCGTCATCACACCGCCGGCCCAGGGCTTGCCACTGACAACAATCGGTCCCTGGCCCCCATGGAGAACCAGCCGAATCAGACGCGACGGACCGTCGGCCAGAACCCAATCGGACTTCGCCAAGGGCGGGCATCCGTTCGCCGGGTTGCCGTTGCCCGCCGGCTGGTGGCACGCCACGCAACCGAAGGTCGTATAGGCTTCGCGCCCCATGTCATACCGGCTCGGACCACCCACCTTCGGGATCGCCCGAAGATCCGCATACGGCTCGTACACACCCGCCGAGAAAAGCCCGTGATTGTAGCCCAGCTCGGCGTGTCCAAGGTAGGCGAGCAATGCGAGGCCGACAAAGAACGCGGCAGGCGCCGTGTAACTGCCCACCTGGGGAACCGAGGGACCGGAGCCCGAAGCCCCCGCCCCGGCTGCCATCGAACGCTCACTGGAACGTGATTTCTTCATTTCTTGTCTGCCCCGGTAACGGGCGCTGCCGCCGAATTCGTGGCGCCGGCCACCTGGTTGGTGGGAGGCGGCATCACAGGGGCTTCCGCCAGGGAAACCGAGGAGCGAAGGCTCAAAAGATAGGCCATCAGCGCATTGGCCTCAGGCCGGGGAACCACCTCGTATCCCGCGGGAGGAGCAAATTCACCCTCCAGCTTCAGCGCGTCCGGCGAACCGGCCCCGCGAATCGGGCGCGTCTCGAACAGATACGGATAGGCCGGCATCACCGACCCCGTCATCACAGCCCTAGGGTGGTAAAGATGCTTGAGATGATAGGCCACCATCGCGGGCTGGGCATTGGAATCACCCGCACCCATGCGAAAACCGATGTTCGCCAAATCAGGCCCCACCCGAACCGACCCCAGCATCACGGGATGATCCCGCAGATAGTCCTGGGCCACCGTGCGGCGCTTGCCCCAACCCCGGGCGATGTCGAAACCAAACCCCTCGGGCCGCACCATCTGGCTATGACAAGTGTTGCATCCCTCCGAGCGGTAAACCTCGGCCCCAAGATGAGCCATGCCCGGGCGATTCGGAGGGTAATGCTGTCCGGTC
The DNA here is from genome assembly GCA_964476125.1 of uncultured Verrucomicrobiota bacterium. Lineage (GTDB taxonomy): Bacteria > Verrucomicrobiota > Verrucomicrobiia > Limisphaerales > CAIMTB01 > CAIMTB01. Next base: position 17,829 of record CAYZAE010000028.1, read on the forward strand.
TCGGACGACACCACCGTGGAGCCCAGCCCGAACTGCAGCTTAGGAGCCACAATCACGCCCCACCACGAGGAGCCCAGGGCCACAAGAATTCCCAGAAATACAAGCGGCGTCGAATTCATGAACGCACCCCCGCCGTCTTGCCGGACGCCACCGGCGCCGACCATTTCGAAGCGACCGCGATCCATTCGGTGACCAGCGCCTTCGCAACGCCGACAAACGCCACCGCGAGAACCGCCTGGCCCACGAGAAGAAGAGTAAGTCCCAAGGTGCTCAGCCGCACCAGATGCATGCTGCCTCGCAGGGCCTCCAGAAAAGTAGCCGTCTGACCGCCAAGCTTTCCGCCAAACACCAGGCCTCCAAACACCAGCGGAATGGCAGTCACCACCACACCCGCCAGGGTAAGAACCGCATGCGCCGAAACCAGACCCGGGGCCATGGCCTTGCCGGTCGACCGCTGCACCAAAATCGGAAAGGCAGCCAGCGCCGCCATCGCCGCCGACCCCACCGCGAGCCAATCCAGACCGGCCTCCAGCCAGGTCAGCCGCGCAACCGCCGCGAACTGCGGAAACGAAAGAAGGAATTGCAGCAAACCCGCGAACACATAGGCGAACGCCGCGCCCCCAGCCAACCGACCGGTGGGTGTCGAAAACAACCGTCCCAGCTGCCCCTCCACCGTCTTCCATGCATTCAGGGCAAACGCGAGCAGAGCCATCGTAGCCAGAAAACTTCCGGCCACCCCGGCACTCACCAACCAGCGGGGAACCGGATCCCCATGCCTCGTGACCGCCCAGGGCGCAAAAAAGAGCAGGCACCAGAACCCGATCAACGCCAGCTGCCGGCTCGCCAGCGGGCGGTCCACCAGGGTGGGAAGAAAATGAAGGGTGGTGGCCACCACAAATCCGCCCAGCCAAAGTCGCACAATGCCCCCGGCGTACCAGCGCTGGACGAGCACCTGAACCACCCCATGCGCACCGTCGCCGGCAAGCATGGCCAGAGCGGTCGAGCCGAACCAGACAAAGGAAAGCAACGCCAGGAGAACAAACCAAGCCGACGGAAACGGAGAGGTCCGGGTCCGGGCGGCATGCGTCATCCAGCCACACACACCAAACAAGGACGCCGCCACAACCAGAGCGGCCATGGCACCCGCAGGCATCTCCAACCATTCACGACCCGTGGATGCTCCGGAAAGAATCCCCGCCATTCCGACCAGCACCCCAATGTTCCAGATCGCGCAGCCCGCGATCATCAGGCCCGGGGCCTGAAGCCGCTGGCCGGCAGCTCGAGCCAGAACCCAGAGCCCGACCAGCGCCGAGGCCTGACCCGCAAAGCCGTAAACCAAGGCAGACCAACCGGCCGGAAGAATCCGCCCGTAAGTGAGCCAGGCCTTGCCTGCCAGCAAAGCAGGCGCATGCAGCTTAATCGAGGCAAGCAGCAGCAGGAATGATCCAGCCACCAGCCAGCAGATGGCCTTGGAAGCCAGGGCCAGCGTGGGGAATCTGAACGAGGCATCGATCTCCACGGCCGTCGGGCCCGTGGAGATCGGAGGTTCAAAACCGGAAGTGTGGGCCGCGGGAGAGCTCATGCGGTGAACGATCGACACGGGATCGGACGGATCATTCGAAGTCGCTCTTCTTCTCCGGGGGCGGAGGGGGTGGAGGAGGCACGAAGAACGCCTTGGCAGCCCGTTCCAGCAACTCGGTACGCGCCTTCGCCGGATCACTCCACTGCTTGGCGGCCAGAGCCAACGCCACGGAATTGGGCAGCCGTACGACCCCCTTCTCCTTGTCGATATAGCCGGTCGTCTCCAGCTCCAGCTGGGTCTTCTGCCGGATTTCGGAGGCGATCTTGGACCGTTCCTCGGCCCGCGCCGCGTTGACGGAAGGAACGGTCGTGTAGTGCTTGAGCGCGGCAACCAGAACCGCCATCGCCACAAACGCCCCGACCACACCGATCCAGTTCATCGTGGTCCGACAGCAAATACCTGAATCACTGCTCAATGGGCACCTCCATGCGATTTGGAGCCGGGGCTCGGCAGATAGATTCCGAGGCACTCAGCCATTCGGGGATCCCGCTGCGGAAACGGCGGATGGGCATTGAAGTTACGAATGAACCACAGAGCCATGACCCCACCCATGAAGGCCATGCAAGCGAGATCCAGCCAGTGAACCACGAACCCCTCGGGATGCAGCACCGGCATGATGTTGAACGAAAGATCACAGAAATGCATGAGCCACGCCCAGATGGCGAGCGGAAGCATAACCGTCAGCGACATCTTGGTGTCGATGCGCAGCAGAAGGAGAAACGGCAGGAAGAAATGCCCAAAGATCATCAGCATCCCCACCCCCCACCACGATCCCTTCTCACGCAGCACGTACCAGAAGGTCTCCTCAGGTATGCCCGCATTCCAGATCAGGAAATACTGGGAAAAGGCGATGTAGGCGTAGAAGACCGTGAAGGCGAAGAACAACTTGCCAAGGTCATGGAAGGTCACCGGCTGAACCACCTTCGACAGCGGCCCGATCCGCTTGAGGTACATGGTGATCACGTAGACCGTCGACAACGTCAGCCAGACGCTCCCGGCGAAATAATAGACGCCGTACATCGTCGAGAACCACTGCCATTGCAGCGACTTCATCCACAGGATCGCCCCCAGCGTCAGGGTGATGGCGAAGAGAAAGATCCCCAGCGCAGACAGGAACCGCATGCGCTGAGTGCACGAAGCCGAACCCGACTTGTCCTGGGCGAGCGAGGCCTTTCGCAGCCCGGTGGTCAGGAAGTACCAGATCACCAGAACGGCCAGGGAGACAATCACCCAGGCTGGCTTGTTGAACAGCGCGGCTTTCGCGTACAGGGCATGATCATGCGCCGCGTCCGCGTGCATCCACTGAAAGATCGCCTTTTCCGGACCGGCCAGCAGGGCATTGCCAAGGATCGGCAGGAAAAACACCGCGATCACCGGGGAGGAACAAGCCAAGTGCTCCGTGATGCGCCGGATCGGAACCGACCACTGGGCGTCGAACAAGTGATGCAGGATCACCAGAAACAAGCCCCCGAGCATCAGGCTCGTATAAAACATGAACGCCACGAGCCAGGAGTAACAGAACTGCTTCTGCAGTCCCGGAACCAGCAGGCCAATCAGCGCCCCGAAGCCCCCAATCCCGGCCAGCAGCACGGGAAGCCGCGCCAGCGCAGGGGAAACCTGCCCGGCAGTGGCGGGAGCGGCAGAAGCAAAAGCAGCGGAAGAAGCCATAACAATCGTTTACTTGATCGACGCGCGCAGGGGTTCGGGAAGGTCTTCAACCTTGCCCAGCCGGGCCAATTGGAGGGCCCGAACATAGGCGATGACGGCCCAACGATCTTCCGCCGTCAGTTTGTCACCGTACGGAAGCATCAGGCCGGACGGACTGCCCGCCACGATCACCCGGTAAAGGTATCCATCCGGATGTTTCACCCGAATCTCATCCGTCAACGCAGGCACAGCTCCATGGCCAAACTTCTTGACCACGCCGTTGCCATCACCCGCCCCGCCATGACACGGAGCACAATAGATGTTGAAACGCTCCTGCCCCCGGGCCAGCACTTTTTCGGTGACCGGAAGCGGGTTGACGTCCACGAAGTTGGTTTTTCCAGGTTCACGTCCCGTGATCACGGGATGATCCTCGAACCGATGAACCTCCTTGCCACCCAGCTTCACCGGCTGAAGCCGGGGAACCGTGCCGGCAACCCAGGGACGGGACGAACGGTCATCCTCCCAGGAAGCAAATCCGGCAGTCGCCTGGGGACGGAGCTTCAGCTGGCGATCCATGTCGCTCCAGACCTCGATGGGAGGGCGACGCGTGGCGTCGCCGCGGCGTCCGGCCACGGCCACCACCAGCACACAAGCAACCACGAAAAGACCGAGGAAATAGCGCATATCAGTCCTCCACCACCTCGATGTGCCGGCCGCCCGATTTCTCGAGCAACTGACGGGTCTCGGTCTCGGAGAATCGCGGATCGGCATACTCGATCGCGATGTAGATCTTGTCGTGGGTCACACTGCGGAAGCGAGGATGCTTCAGGAGAGGGTGATAGTGCCGGGGTAACCGGTTGAGGAAGAACATGCCGAACAGCGTCCCAAACGAACCCAGGAGAATCGTGAGCTCGTAGGAAACCGGGAACGCGAAAATCGGGCTGAACAGCGGCTTGCCACCGACCGGAATGGCGTAATCGACACTGCCCATCCACCAGATCATCAGCATGCCCAGCGTAAATCCACTCGCGCCACCGAAGAAGGTGAACCAACCCACCTTGGAATTGCGGAGCCCCATGGCACCGTCCATGCCGTGAACGGGGAAAGGCGTATGCACATCCCAGCGCTTGTAACCGGCATCGCGGACCTTCTCGGCCGCGTGCATGGCCGCCGCCGGCGTATCGTATTCCGCCACGAGGGCGTAGGGTTTAGCGGAAGTGCTCATCAGTGCGACTCTCCCGGCTTGGCACCACCCAGAGGATGATGGGGATCAGCATGCGGGGTCACAGCCTTCACCTCCGCAATGGCGATGATCGGCAGGAACCGCATGAACAGGAGGAACAGGGTGCAGAACAGTCCGAAACTCCCCACGAAGGTCATGATGTCGACGTAGGTCGGACGGAAGTAATCCCAACTCGACGGCAGGTAGTCGCGGTGCAGCGAGGTGACGATGATCACGAAGCGCTCGAACCACATGCCGATGTTCACGACGATCGAGACCAGGAACACGAACCACATCCGCGTCCGGCACCACTTGAACCAGAACAGGTGCGGGCTGATGACGTTGCAGGTGATCATGCTCCAATACGCCCACCAATACGGACCGAAGGCGCGGTTCTGGAAGGCGTAGAGCTCGTAGGGATTCCCACCGTACCACGCGATGAAGAACTCCATCCCGTAGGCGTATCCAACGATCGAACCCGTCGCCAGGATCACCTTGCACATCAGTTCGATGTGGCGTGTGGTGATGACGTCTTCCAAACGGCAGATCGCCCGCAGCGGAATCAGCAGCGTGAGCACCATGCCGAAACCGGAGAAGATCGCCCCCGCCACGAAATAGGGTGGAAAGATGGTGGTGTGCCATCCAGGAACCTGGGACACGGCGAAGTCGAAGGAGACGACGGAGTGCACAGAAAGCACCAGCGGCGTGCTCAGACCGGCGAGGATGAGATAGGCCTTCTCGTAATTGCTCCAGTGCCGGTTGGACCCGGTCCAGCCCATGGCGAAGAGTCCGTAGACAAACTTCTTCAGCTTGGACACCGCCCTGTCCCGCATGGTGGCCAGATCGGGAATCAGCCCGGTGTACCAAAACAACAGTGAGACCGTACCGTACGTGGACACCGCAAAAACGTCCCAGAGCAGGGGCGACCGGAACTGCGGCCAGATCACATTGGCGTTCGGGAACGGGATCAGGTAACCGGGCATGAGTGCGAACCAGACACGTCCGGTGTGCACCACGGGAAAGATACCGGCGCAGACGACGGCAAAAAGAGTCATCGCCTCGGCGGCGCGGTTGATCGAGGTTCGCCATCGTTGCCGGAGCAGGCACAGAATCGCGGAGATCAGCGTTCCGGCGTGACCGATGCCGATCCAGAAGACGAAGTTCGTGATATCCCACGCCCAGGCGGTCGGCTGATGCAGACCCCAAACCCCCACGCCCGTGGAGATCAGGTAGGCGATCATGCTGAACATGGTCAGCATCCCGCAGATGCTCACTCCCAGGGCGATCCACCACCACCGAGGAGTTTTTCCTTCGGCAATGCCGGCGATTTTGTCGGAGATCCAGGACGGCGGGCGCTCGTGCAGGACCAGCGGCTCGCGCTCGAGCTCGGCTGGAGGCGCGACGACGTACGTCGGGATCTTGTCAACGGCGTGTGCCATCAGTGACCTCCCTCCTTAGCGGGCGCGGCATGCCCGGCTTCGGCCGGCTTGCCATGATGTTCGACAAACGGATCCCCATGATACATCAGCTTGTATTCCTCGATGCTGAGCGGAACAGCCCGATAATCCGGCATCTTCGGGTTCGGGTTGCGGACCTTCGCGAGATAAGTCAGCCGCGGCTGGGTGTCGAGGAAGCCCAGCACGGTGTAGTCGCGCGGGTTCTTCTTGGCGACGTTCACCCGGCTGGTGGCGTCGAGGCTGTTGCCGAACACGATCGCTTCGGCCGGGCAGGCCTGCTGGCAGGCGGTCTTCAGACCATCGGCATCCGTCACCTGCACATCGCCGCCGGCACCCGCCTTCACCTTCCGGGCAATCTTCGTCGACTCGATGCGCTGCGTGCAGAACGTGCACTTCTCCATCACGCCGCGCATGCGGACGGTGACCTCGGGATTCTTGGCCATCTTGATCAGTTCGAGCTCGGCGGCGCCGCGCTTTCCGAACGGACCCTTGTAGAGATTCCCGGACATTCCGGCGGAGGTGTCGCCGTAGTTGTTGGGACGCTTGTTGTAATCGAAGAAGTTGAAGCGCCGGACTTTCCAGGCGCAGTTGTTCGAGCAGTACCGGGTCCCGACGCAGCGGTTGTAGGCCATGATGTTGAGGCCTTCCTCGTCATGGACCGTCGCGTTGACCGGGCAGACGCTTTCGCACGGCGCCTTTTCGCAGTGCTGGCACATCATCGGCTGGTTCACGACCTGCGGGTCGTCGATCCAGGTTTCATGCCACTGATTCTCGTCGGCAATCAGCTTGTTCCGCTGGCCTTCCTTGTATCCGGTGAAATAGCGGTCGATGCGGAGCCAGTGCATCTCGCGGCCACGGATCACCTGATCCTTGCCGACGATCGGGATGTTGTTCTCGCTCTGACAGGCGATCACGCAGGCGCCGCAACCGGTGCAGGCGTTGAGATCGATCGACATCGCCCACTGGTTGACCTCGCTCTTCTGCGTCTTCGGACGCTCGGTGTACGCGGTCTTGTAGAGCTGGACCGGGTTCCCATCCGGACCCATGGGGATGTGCTCGGAGTGGGACTCGAGGTCGAAATTCTTCGCGAAGGCGGGGTTCTTCTTGAACTGATCAAGATTCGCCTCGCGCACGATCGGCCGGCCGCCCATCGCCCAGTGGCTTTGGGTGGTGGCGAAGGTGTGGGTTTCGCGTGTACCGGTGATGCGGGCGCCTCCGGCAATCCAGAATCCCTGCGAGGTTCGCAACGCGCCGGCGTTGACGCCCACCGCATGCCCTTCAAAACAGGCGATCCGACCCGGCTTGGTCCGTCCGTATCCCAGCGGGAGCACGACGGTGAAATCAGCCATGCCGGGAACCACCCAGACCGGGGCCCGAAGAGAACGATTTCCAACCTGGATGGTAACGATCTCGGTGTTGAGCAACCCGAGTTCCACGGCCGTGCGACGGCTGATGAACGCGGCGTTGTCCCACACCAACTTGGTCACCGGCTCCGGAAATTCCTGCAGCCAGCCGTTGTTCGCAAACCGGCCGTCGTCGACCTTGCTGTCGCGAACGAAAACCAGTTCGAGACTCTCCTTGCCGGGGGCGGAGTTCTTCGCCGCGGCAACGACCGCCTGAGCCACGGCTTTGGGTTGGAGGGCAACCTTGGCCACCTTCGCGGCGGAGTCCGAGAGGAAGCCTTCGTACAAGAACTTGGACCACGCCTCGTCTCCCGGGTTCTTCGATTCTGCGGCGAAGGTTGCCCGGACGACGTCGTAAGGCTTGGGTCGCTCCTCGCCAGCGAGGCGCGCGAGCACTTCGAGGTCGGTAAGGCCCCCGAAAAGCGGCTCGATCAGCGGCTGAACAGCCACCAGCGTGCCGTCCGGAGTACGGGCATCACCCCAGGACTCCAGGAAGTGGGCCGAGGGGAAGTGCCAGACCGACTTCTCCGAGGTTTCGTCCTCGTAATAGCCGAGGCGAATGACGTTCTTGGCCTTCCCCTGGGTGGTCGCCCAGTCGGAATCAGCCGGGGCGTCATAGACCGGATTGCCTTCCAGAATCACCAGGGTTTCCACCTGGCCAGCGTTGAGAGCCGCACCGAGATCGGCGAGGGATCCGGCCTGGGAGGCAGGTTGCTCCAGATAATCCACCGTCTTGCCGATCGACTCCAAGGCCTCGTTGATGGCCTGGGCAAGAACGTGAACCGCCAAAGGCTGGTTGTAACCCGCGAGGACCAGCGCCTTTCCCTTGTGCGCGACAAGATCCGCGGCGCATTCCTGGATCCACCGAGGATCAACACCCGCCGGCTTGGCCACGGCCGCGGCGGCCTGCTTCGCCTCACCCGCAGGCAGGATCTCGGCCGCCAAGGCCGCCGCCAGCGCCAAAACCTGACCGGACGCAAGCCGGAGGCGATGGTCGGCGTTCGATCCGGTCACCGAAAGAGCCGCCTCGGCGATGTAGAGACGGTTGAGACCGTCCTGGGCAGAGGCGAGCTTGCGACGTCGGGCAAATCCCCGGCTCAGGCGGGCGCTGTCCTCTTCACGACCGAGAAAGTCGCAATCCAGGGAAACAATCACGTCCGCAGCTTCCGTCCGGTAATAGGGACGAACGGGAGCGCCGAAAGCGGTGGCCGCACCGGCGCGGTGGCCGTCGAAGTCCACGGACTCGTAGCTGTACCACTTGGAGGCAGTCAGCTTGGCGGCGAGGGCCCGCTGAAGGCGGAGGCGGGACGGCGAGGAGGAATGGCCGGCGAGAACGGCAAGCCCCGCCCCCTGGCGCGCGGCAAGGCCTTTGGCCAGCTCGGTCAGCGCGTCGATCGCGCTTTCACGGGGGACGGTGTTGCCCCCCTTGACGAATCGATGGGCACGATCCGGGTCGTAAAGGCCGAGGATCGAAGCCTGAGCGAAGACGTCCGTTCCCCCGTTGCTGTCGGGGTGCCGATCGTTGCCCTCGACCTTGACGGGCCTTCCGTCGTGTTGTTTGGCAACCAGCGGGATGGCCCCGGAACGCGTCGGCATGGCCGTCGCGAAGAACTGGGGAAGGCCGTGGACATAGCCTTCCGGCTGCTTGCCGAAGGGGAATATCTTTTCCTCGGGCCGGCGGCAGCCGGTGAGGCCGACCCCGGCGAGCGCGAGAGACGCGCCCATCAGCTTGACAAAGCTGCGTCGGCTGGTGCCGTCGGGGAGTTCGCTGGCACCCTCGGGGAATTCGCGTTCGAGGAATTGGTTGAAGGCCGGAGTACCGGCCAGATCATCCAATCCCCGCCAGTAGCGAACGCCATCCGGCGGCTCGGGACATGCAGGCGGAATTGTCTTCATCGATGGCAGGCGGAACAGTTCTGCGACGAGTTGATCTTCCAGTCGTGGACGGCCTGGGTCATCGCGTCTTTATGGGCTTGGGGATTCTCCGGCTGCCAGTCGAGGTTGAAGACCAGCTTGGGATCGCGGAGGAAGGCGGCTGGATCACGATGGCACTCGAGGCAGAACCCCATGCTCAGCGGCTTGGCGTGCTGCACCTCATCCATCTTGTTGATCTGGCCGTGGCAGTGAACGCAACTGACGCCGCGATTCACATGGACCGAGTGATTGAAATAGACGTAGTCCGGGGTCTTGTGGATCTGGACCCACGGGATCGGTTTGCCGGTGGCGTAGCTGTCCCGCACCAGTTCGAGGCGGGGATCGGCCGCGAGCACCTGGTTATGACAGTTCATGCACGTCGAGGCGGAGGGCACGTTCGAGTACCAGGACTTTTCCACGCCATCGTGGCAGTACCGGCAATCCAGGCCCACCTGGTCGACGTGCGTGGCGTGTGAAAACGCCACGGGTTGAACGGGCTGGTACCCCACTCGCGTGTACTTCGGCGTGAAGTAATACCAGACTCCCGCCCCCGCTGCGGTCCCGGCCAGGATCGCCCCTGCGATCAATTGGGCCGGCAATTTATTGGTCCACCTGGGAAATATGTCGGACATGGGTCGGCGTCGCGCCTGAGCGCGGCATTTCACCAGCAATTCGGAAACCGTGTCAACGCAACGCCCGCTCCCAAACCGCATTCTTTCCTGATTTCGGCACGGTCTGGGAGCGGGCGCGGCGGGAAGAACGGTCCGCCGGGCAGTGTGTTTAAGAACCGGCCCGCGTTCGCGCAAGCCACGAATCAGAATCCAGCAAGAATTACCGCCAGTTAATGGCCTGGATTAGAAGAAAAACTCATCATCCAGCGGCTTCGCCCTCCAGCAACGCCGCCACCACGTCCGCCGCGGTATACTCGCTCTTTCCGGGCTTCAGAAACCCCGCAATCCGGCTCACATCCTCCCCGGCCGTGAGAATCGCAGGCTCCCCTTCCCCGCCGTCCCGCACCTGTCCCAGCCCAGCGGTTGCCAGCAGACCGTTGCAGAGGCACTTCCTCCCCTCCGCCCCGGACTCGGTGCCCCCTTTCCTCACGAAACGGTCCACCTCCTCGCCCGGACATCGATAGCCAACACTACCGTCAGGCTGGCGATAGGGCTGGCGGAGATATCCCAAATCGCAGATCCGCTCGCGGGATTCATAGATCGAGGGATCCGAGAGCGTGCCCGGCAACCGGAGCACCTTGAAGGGGAACCCCGTCGGAGAAGCGGCAGGATCCGTGAAGACCCGGGACTGGCCCTCCGCGCTGACCTTCAGCGCCAGGGACTTCAGATCGGGCCGGATCCCGGACTCGGCGCAAAACGCGAAGGCCGTCCCAACCTGGATGCCCGCGGCCCCCAAACCCTTGGCCTCGCCCAGGCGCCCCGGACGCCCGTAAGCGCCGGCGAGCCAGAAAGGCAGACCGAGCTCGCGGATTTTTTCGAGATCCGGCACGTCCCTCGGCCCATAGACAGGTTCACCTTCGGCGGAGAGCTGAAGCGGGCCCCGGGGCGGGGCGTTGTGCCCGCCGGCAACCTCGCCTTCGACCACAAATCCATCCACCCGGCCATTGGATTTCCGGGCCAGGGTCATCGCCAGGGTCGAGGAAGCCACGATGGGAAGGAACCAAGGACGCCGGAGCACCGGGGCGGTTCCCCCGAAAAACGCGGCCGGATCGAATCTCACCGAAAAATCATCCCCCGCCAGGGCGCCTTCGACATCCACCTTCAATTCTGCGGCCTTTCCTTGGGCGAAGAGATCCAGCACGCCGGGGATGCAGCGCGGGATCCCCGCGCCCATCAGGATGTAGTCAACCCCGGCGAGCATCGCTCCATACAGCGAAGGCAGGGTCGGAATCTGGATCTTCTCCAGGAGATTTAAACCGACCACCCCGTCATGGCCTTCCTTGGCCAGAAAGACTTCCACGAAGTTCGCCACCACGGTCAACCGGTCCTGGGTCGCGGATGCCTTGAGATTCGGGAGCGGCCCCAGATCAAACGCTGCGTCGGCACTCTTCCCTCCCTCGATGAAATAATCCGCCAGGATCGCGTCCGCCACGGAACGGATCGGAAAGTGTCCCAGGGCCCTGCGGCAAGCGCCTCCCGGGTCCCCGAGCTGGAGTCGCCGGGCCATGACCGTGGCCAGGGCTGTGCCCGAAACCACCCCCAGTTGTCCGGTCACCGAGACCGCCCGAGCCAGCCTCCAATCCGAGACCGCCGCGCCCATTCCGCCTTGGATGATCGATGGATGTTTCACAAATCCGCTGCCGCGGGCGGCGGCTCCGGGAATCGCTCCCGTAGAATCCACCTGAAGCAGTCGCAGTCTGCCCCGGGCCCGGAATCGTGTCCATGCCTCAGACGCCAACCCTTCAGACGCCGGGAGGCGCCCCCGGCCATCCATTCTGTTCAGGATCTCGCGCCCCGCGTTCCTCGCCGACCGCCCCCGCGACGGGATCGCCGATCAACGGCGATCGAACGTCCCCGGTTCGCCCGCGCGCGTCCCACCGACACCACCGGAAACGGAAACGCGGTCGAGAATGGAATCCGCGGTGCGGCTCGTGCGAATGCTGATGCGACCGCCGCCGCCGCCGCCGGACTCCAGACCGGAGTTACCCCCGGCCGCGCTGACGATCCCCTTCCCGTGAAAGAAGGCCGTGTCCAGAACGAGGCTTCCACCACTGCCGCCACCCGCATACCGGGCGCCGTCGCCGCCATTGGCCAGCAGGCGCCCGTCGAGCACGATTTCTCCGGCCTGCAGCCGGAGGCGTCCACCGCCGCTGCCCGCCGGTCCGGAATCCGATCCTCCGCCGCTGCCGAGCTCCGCCGGGTTGGCGGGATCACCGTAGGTGGGATTCACCGTTCCAGCCGAATTGCCCAACGCTCCCGAGCCTCCATGACCGCCGCCGTTGCGGCGGGTGCTGCCGAACGCCTGGCCCAGCGTGCGCCCGCTCTGGTTGGCACCGTTCTCAGCTCGGAGCCCGCCCAGGTAACCGCGGTCACTGACATCAAAGCGGCTGGAATCGTCGACCGTCAGAAGTCCGCTCACCGCCAGGTCGAGCCCGAACACGCGTTCCAGCGTCGCGGCCGGATGCGTCACGACGGCGCGTCGCGCCAGAATCACCGAACTGGCGCGGAGCGACCCCGAACGATCCGGTCGCGCCCGGTTGGCATCGACGATCTCGAGCAACGCCTGATCGCGAACGAACACGCGGTCCACCGACAGGCGCGCGGCGTAGGGGGACGCGCCGGAGGCAACGGTCCGCAGATCGCCATCGGCGGGATCGGTCAGGATCGAAGTCGCGTCGTTGGCGACGATGGTGAAGGTCCGGTTTTGGGCGGTATTGGGGTTGAGCTCGAGGCCGACGAGCGCGCCTGGAACCCAGAGTGCGTTGGTGTCGGTGAGCCGGTTGGACGCCAGGGCGGTGGCCTCGCGCCCGGCCAGGGACCAGAGGACGGTGGGCCGGGTCGGCGAGCGACTGCCGGCGTGGATCACCAGTTCCGGAGTGCCGTGCCCGGAACCGGCGAGGTAGAGGGTGCCGGGCGTGCCTTCGAGGCCGTTGCCGGCGGGACCGCCGAAAGCCTCGATCCGCTCGAGGTCAAATCCGAGGGCGTTGGTGTATTGGAGCGCGATGCGTCCGCCGCCGCCGCCGCCGGCATCCGCGAGCCCGAGGGTGCTGACACCGCCGTGGGCACGGATCGTGCCGGTGCCGCGCAAGGTCCCGACCGCCAACCGCAGGGCGCCGCCGCTACCGCCACCCGCAAAACGGCCGCCTTCGCCGCCATTCGCAAGGATCTGCCCCTCAAGCTTCAAGTCGTCGGCGACGAGGATGAAGACCCCACCTCCGTTCCCGCCCAACCCCGTATCGGAACCGCCTCCGCTGCCGGGTTCGTCGGGATTGCGCCAGGAGCCATAGGGCTCGTTCGCGATCTTCTCGGCGTTGCCGAAAGCGCCGTAGCCGCCGTAACTGCCGCCGACGCGGCGGACGCTGCCCTCGGCATGACCGAGGGTCTGTCCGCGCTGGCCGATACCGGCCAGCGAGAAGGCGCCACCGTAGCCGCGACCGCTGACATCGATCCGACTCCCTGCGTCGATCTCCAGCAAAGCGGCCCGGACGACCAGCCGCGAGGTGTTGGTCAGCGTGGCCGGGGGATGCGTCAGCACCGCGCCTGCGACGAGTCGGATTTCGCCGAATGTCAGATTCGTCGCGCTCAAGGTCGCTTGATCGACCAACAGCCGATGGGTGGCGGGGCCGACGGGGGCGGTGGACTCGCGTCCCTTGCCACGCACGATCAGTTGCCCAGGCTCCGAACCGCGCTGGAGGTAGATCGTCCCGGAAGCGCCCTGGGAATGGCCTTGTGTGGACGAAACTGCAGACGCCGTTTGCAGGATCGAACCTTCGGTGCGGTTGAAGACGAGTGAAATCCGGCCGCCGCCGCCCGTTCCGGACTCGCTCAATCCGACCCCTGTTCCGCCGCCCTGAGCTTCAAGTCGCCCGGTGCCAGCGAGCAGGTCGGTTTCGATGCGAAGGCTGCCGCCGCCGCCACCGCCGCCGAAACGTCCACCCTCGGCCCCGTTGGCGCGGATCGCGCCGTGGACGGTGACGTTCTGGGCCACGAGATGGAGCACGCCTCCTCCGTCGCCGCCGGTGCCGCCGTCGGCTCCACCTCCCCCGCCGGGTTGATCGGGCACCGTGTAGTCGCCGTTGATCGCGGCAACGATTCCTTCGGCATTCCCACGTCCTCCCAGTCCGGCGTGGCTGCCCCCGGATCGCCGAAAACTCCCGTTCGCGAACCCGACGGTCAGGCCGAAAGTTTGGTTATTCCCGCGGCTGAAAGCCCCGGCGAAGCCGCGGCCGGTCAGGTCGATGCGGCTGGTTTCGTCGATGAGCAGCGAGCCCACGGTCAGGCCGAGCCGGGTCACTTCAGGGGCGACCGCGGCCGGATGGGTGAGGACGGCGCCACGAGTGAGGCTGAGTTGCGCAGCGCCGAATTGCCGCGCGGACACCGTCGCGGCGTCCACCACGACCTGCACGGGGTGGGTGCCTTCGGGCAGCGGGGTTTCCTTTCCCACGCCGCGGATGATCAGGAGCGGGGGAACGCCGGGTGATTCGAGGAAGACGGTCCCTGGACCGCCCGGGGCGTACCCCGCACCCGGGATGGCCTGAACGTTGGCGAAGGCGAGGCCGGTGGCGTTGGTGTAACTCAGGGCGATGCGTCCGCCGCCCCCGCCGCCCGATTCCTGAATTCCGGAGATGGCGTTCCCCCCATTGGCGCGGAGGCTGCCGTCGCCGGTCAGGCTGACGGTTCGAATGCGGATGGAACCGCCGGCTCCCGGGGCGTTGAAACGTCCACCGTCCCCGCCGTGGGCCAGGATCTCCCCCTGGAGTTCGATGGTGCGGGCGTCCAGATGCAGCACGCCGCCGCCCGAGGCGCCGGTGCCGCCGTCTGAACCGCCCCCGCCTCCGGGGACATTCGGATTGCGGTAATCGCCGTAGACGGTTGCGAGCGCCGTACGCGAATTGCCCACACCGCCCAGGCCTCCGTGACTCCCGGCGGTACGGCTGCCGCTGCCGGGAACATTTCCGCCGGTGCGGCCCCGGGTGTCGCTCCCATTGGAGCCCGAGTAGCCGCCAAGATACCCGCGACCGGAGACATCGACCCGTGAGCCTGCCGCGACGCGCAACCGTTCGACCGAGAGCCGCAAGGCGAACTCGGCGTTGACGGTGGCTGGGGGATGGGTGAGGACGGCACCGTTGGTGAGGCTGAGGTCGAGCGCGCCGAACTCGAGGGAGGACACGGTTGCCGTGTCGAGCAGGACGTTGACCCCCAGGTTGCCCGGCGGCAGAGGCGTTTCACGGCCGGCACCACGAATGATGAGGAGCGGGGTGGCGCCAGGCGATTCCAGGAAAAGTGTGCCGGGACCGCCGACCGCGAACCCCGAACCGGGGAGTGTCTGGGCATTGGCCAGGGCGGAGCCAGAAGTCCTGGCATAACGAATCGAGATCCGGCCGCCACCACCGCCCGCCGCTTCGACGATGCCTGCGGCAACGGTTCCCCCATTCGCGCGGAGGGCGCCCTCCCCGGTAAGCGCATCAATCTCGAGACGGATCGAGCCCCCGGCGCCGGCCGCGTTGAAGCGTCCGCCATCCCCGCCGTTGGCGAGCAAGTCGCCGTTTAATTCGAAGACCCGGGCCCGGATGCGCACCACCCCGCCCCCGGAACTGCCTGTCCCCCCGTCGGAGCCGCCCCCACCTCCTGGCAGGATCGGGTCGCGAAAGTCGCCGTACACGCCAGCAGATGCGTTCGCCGAATTCCCCACGCCGCCGAGGCCACCATGGCTGCCGCCGGTGCGGGCGCCCGAGCCGGGCAGATTGCCGGCGGTCCGTCCGCGAATGTCGGGGTTCGCACCGGAGAGGCCGCCGAGATACCCGCGCCCGGAAACGTCGATCCGGGCGCCGGGATCGATCACCAGCGTGTCGACGTCGATGGAGAGTCGGAACTCAGCGGTGGTGGTCGCGGGAGGATGAGTGAGCACCGCACCGTTGATGATTCGGAGCTCAGCCGCGTTGAGGGCGCCGGCGGCCACGCGAACCCCGTCCAGAACCAGGCGTCCGTTCGGATTGCCCGCCGGCAAAAAGGTCTCGGCGCCGGTTCCGCGGATGACCAGTTCGGAAAGTTGGTTCCCGATCCGGGTGTAAATCGTGCCCGGCGCCGCCGTGCGCAGGCCGGTGCCGCCGGCAACTCCCAGTTGGGAAAGCAATGGCCCGTTGACGCTCGTCGCGACAACAGAGACGCGGCCCCCGCCACCGCCCGAGGACTCGATCTCGCCGGAACCGCCGGTGGCCTCGATCCGCCCCGTGCCCGCCAGAACCTCGGTTTCGAGGGCGACGGAGCCGCCGGACCCGCCCCCGGCGTACCGCGAGCCGTTGCCGCCATTGGCTCGGATCGCGCCCTCGACCAGAAGGTTCCGTGCCGTCACACGAATCCGACCGCCACCGGAGCCGCCGGGTCCCGCATCGGAACCGCCGCCGGAGCCGAGGTCCATGGGGGTGAAAGGATCGCCGTAGACGTCGTTGACCTGGGAATCGGCATTGCCCACCGCACCCAGGCCGCCGTAGCTGCCGCCCGATCGTCGCGGACTGCCCGACACGTTACCCCGCGTCCGCCCCTGACTCGATCGGTTGTTGTAACCGCTCAGACCGCCCGGATACCCCCGCTCCGAAACGTCGATCGCGCTGGTGGCGTCGATGGTGAGGTTGGAGACCACCAGATGGATTCCGACGTTGCCGGCCCCGGTGTAGGCCGGGTGGGTGAGAATCGCGCCGTTTTGGAGGATCAGGTTCCTCAACCGCGCCGTGCCCGTCAGCGTCACGGTCCGGTTGTCGATGATGATGTCCCCCTGCCCATCCCCCGGGTTCGTCGGATCCAACCCAAGCGCAATCTCGACCCCGTCGTCGACGCCGTCGCCATCGCTGTCGGCAGCCAATGGGTTGGTGAGGAAACCGTCCTTGCCCGAAAGCACCTCCTCCCCGTCCACGATCCCGTCGTTGTCAGAATCTTCGTTCCCGTCCTTGATGCCGTCGCCATCGCTGTCGGGGTTTCCGGGGTCGGAATGGGTGACCAGAATCTCACTACAATTCGAGAGCCCGTCCTGATCGAAATCCTCGTCTCCATCGGAAACTCCATTGTTGTTGGAGTCCTTCTTGCCCGGATCCAGCCCGAGCGCCGGCTCAAGGGAATCCGGAACGCAGTCGCCATCGGAATCGCCCGCCAGATTGAAGATCCAGAACGCCGACGAACGCGCCGTTCCCAGCGGGTTGCCAGCCAGGTCGCGGAGACCGGCCGCGACGTCGAGACGGTACCGGCCGGGCGCGAGCGGCGTGCCTAACGCGAACAGGGCCGTCAGCATCTCGGGACGGAAAACGGCAGGGTTCGAACCGAACGTCAGGTCGTCGGCGGTGAAGAACGCGCCATCCGGTCCTGCTCCGCGGAGGGTCAGGCTGGTGGCGACTGACGAGGGATCAAGAGGTTCGGTGAACACCACGCTGACCTGGGCCACATCGCGAGCAAAGGCGCCATCGGCGGGTGCCAGCCGGATGATGCGCGGCGGTGTGGCGTCGGGAACAAGCCGGATCAGGACTTCGTCGGTCCAAGTGGAGTTCCCCCCGGTATCAAAGGCCCGGGCCCGAAGCGTGAACGAATCCCTGCCGGGCAGGATCGAGGGCGCGACGAACCGGTATTCAAAGGGAAAGTTGCCATCGGTGGCGGCGAGACGCCCGTCGAGGTGGAACTCGACGTTCCGCACCTGCACATCGTCCGCAGCCAGCGCGCGGACGGCGAAGATCTTCCCCTCCTCGGCCTTGTTCTCAGGGAAACTGGTGGCCAACCGGATCGTCGGCGCTGCTCCGGCCCGATCGAGCGGCAGGTAGTTGAGCACGTGCAGGCCCGAGGCATCGTCGGCGAGATAGGCCAGGCCGTTGAACAGGGAGACTGCGCGACCGAGACCGGGCGTGGGGAAGGTCGCCAGAATGGCGTCGGTGACGGCGGGCTGCCGGACATCGTAGATCGACACGTCGGCATCGGCGCCTGGCCCCCCAGCCGGGGCGACGATGGCAACCCCCTCGCCGGACCCGTTGAGAACGATCTGCCGCCAACCTGCGGAAGGACTGGTTCCGGCGGACACCAGAGCCGGGCGCTCCGGCTGGGAGAGGTCGAAGACGTTGTAGCCATCGCCGTGGGCGGCGCAGGCCAGGTCACCGCCGACAAACAGTCTGACGTTGGGGAACACCGCCGAGGCGGGCGAGTTCGCGGTATGAAGAACCTCCAGACCATCGCCCGCAAACCGCAAGGTATGCAGGTCGGACGTCGTCAGCGCGTAAAGCCGATCGCCACCAAATGCGAGATCCGCCACCGGCGCCCCCAGCCAGCGACGCGCCAGAACCGCGCCGGTGGTCATGTCGACCACCGCGATCTCACCCCCTTCGAGCCCGACGAAGCCAAGGAAGCCGGCGGTCGCAACCGCGGTCGCCGTGTCGTTCAGCGGCACTTGGCGCGCGACCGTCGCAGCCGGCGGATCAGCGATGTCGACCACCGCCAAGCCCGCCGGTCCATCCGCTACCGCGAGCCAGGTTCCGGACGCCGCCACGCGCCGGGCGTCGCCAGGCGTATCGACCTGGGTGATCAGCACCGGATTGAGCCCGGCGAAGACATTGAACATGGCCACCCCTCGATCGCCGAGCGCCACGAACGCGGCGTTGTTCTCGACGGCCACGTCGATCGCGCGGCCGGCTGTCTGGACGGACGCCAGTAACCCGGTGCGCACCGCCAAACCCGAGAGCGGATCGCCGCCCTGCCGGACCTCCGCCGCATCCGACAGGCCGTCGCCATCCGTGTCGGGCCTCCGGGGGTCTGTCCCCATCACGAGTTCACCGTCGTCGGGCAGACCGTCGCCATCCGTGTCGACCGTGCGCGATGGGTAAAGGGTGAACGGTGCCAGGACAAACGTGAACCCGCTGTTGGGCGTCACCAAGCTCTGTTCCGCCACGCGAAAGGTGGAGGCCTGAAGGAGGAAAATCCGATACGGCCGACGTGGGCCGAGGATCAACTGGTCGAACGCGATCCCGTTCTCGCCGGCCCGCCCGCGCTGCACGACGTCGCCACGACTCAGGTCGACGATGGCATAGTAATGGAGGCCGGTTTCGAGGCCCGCGGCGTCGGAGACAAGCCCCGAAGCCAACGACACCAGAAGCCCGAGAAGGAGGCGGACCCACGAAGCGCACCAACCCCCACGCCTCACCCTGGGAGGGACCGGTGCATGGGGAAGGTCGCCAACGGCGCGGCGCGGGACGATCGGCGGGTACGCGGAGTTCATGGGGTGGCGATGCGGGGAGGCGGCAAGCGGGGAACGGCTGCGCTAGAAGAGTTCGTTGTAGAGGTGGGGAGCCAGGTCCTGCATGGCTTTCTTGCAGGAGGACTTCACCTTTCCTTTGGCCTTCCCCTTGGTTTTCTCGTCCGCCCAGTCCTTGGCCTTTTCCTTGAAGAACTTCTCTCCGTGATCGCGCAGGAACTTGGTCGGGTTCTTCTTGAACTGGTTGTACATGTGCTCCCGCTGCGCCCAGGTCGCGAGTTCGGCCTGGATGTCCGCATGCCCGGCGAGCTTGTTGATCTCGAACAGGTACTCCTTGCTGAGGCTTCCCCAGTTCTGACGCAGCCAATAGGCCGCGTCGGCGGGGTCATTCCCCCGGCCATGGCTCTGGTTGGCTCGGTGTTGGGCTCTGCGGCCGACGTCCTGGATTCGGGTGACCGGGTTGTTCTCGACCAGATCAGCACCGGTCTTGATGACCTTGCTCGAGACGGAATCGCTGGTGCTCATGATCTTGTCACCGCCAGCGACGATGACGTCGTGCGTGGTGCCTCCCACGCCCCGGACACCCACATGGTATCCAGCGGCCCGAACCGAGCGGTCCACCGTCCTGCCGGTTTCGTCCATCCTCCAACCAGCCCAAACAGCGCCATCGCGAATCATCATGCCAGTCCCGTACAGGTAGGCGCGCCCCACCTCGCGCGCGGTCTCCCAACCGTCGAGACCGAGGGGATCCAGGCGCGTCCACGGCGAGTTCCCGACATACGTGAAGGGGTTGCCGAAGTTCCCCAGGTCCTGCCAGTCGCCCGCCGGATCGCGCGTAAGGAACCGACCGGAGACAGGGTCGAGATAACGATTGCGAAACTCGTACAAGCCGGTTTCGGCATCGTAATACCGGCCGGTGAACAACCACCGATTCCCGGTGTCGATGGCGCCAGCGACCCGATAGAACGGCTCGCCGTAATCCGCGTAATCGTATCCTTCAACGACGTTCCCGGAGGCATCGGTGAGGTGTGTGACGCTGCCTTGATCGTCCGCATGGAAGTAGAGCCTTTGGCCGTTTCGATCCATGGCCAGGATTTCGTCAAGACCCTCGCCGTGCAGGTAGGTGGCCAGGGTCGCGCCCTGCCCATTCCGTTCCTCGACCACGCGCCAACCGTCGTAGAAGAACCGGAGGGTCTCCTCGCCGGCAGGGAGCCTGCGCACCGTCTTGTCAATCCGTCGTCCCAACGCGTCGTAGGAGTAAGTCGCGGTTTCGCTGGCGCCCGCGAAACCGACCAGCCGGTTGTGGACATCGAACCGCAAGGTGCCCAGGCCGGCCGCGGAAATTGGGTTTCCGTTGGCATCGTGGTTCCGCGCGCCTTCGGGCGTCCGGCTGTACTGGTGCACCTGGGCGTCCGCAGGCTGCGGCACAGAAGAATCCAGGACGTAGGCCCCCGCGTGCGCACCGCCTTCGACCCGCACCCGGTTGCCCGCCAGATCGAGCACGTACTTCACTTCCTCCTGCGGAACTCCAGCCGGAGGAGTGGTCACCGACCGAACCATGCGGTCGGCAGAATCATAAACCAACTCGCGACGCGCCCCACCCACACTGACCAGATCCCGACGGGTCTTTTGGGAAGTGGAACTCCACCCGAGCGTGAGCGAACCGAAGCGATCCGCACCACCGAAAGGAGACCGGACGTGAACGACCTCGGAAACCCGGCGAAGTCCGTCGTAAGCAAAGTCCGTGCGGGTGCCGTTGCGGTAGACCTGCTGGCGGAGGCTCGACGGGCCGTCGTAGGTAAAGGACGCGACAACGCCCTGGTCATCGGAAAGTAACTCCAACCGGTCCAGAGCATCGTACGTGGCGGTGACCAACTGGCCGGAGGGCGCGAGGCGGGCGATCTGATTGCCCAGGCCGTCGTATCCCGCCTCGATGACTGCGGCCCCCTGGGTTTCGCGGACCAGATGGGAGAGCGAATCGTAGGCGCGCCGGACTTGGGTGACGTCGTTATCCGCACTCAC
The DNA here is from genome assembly GCA_964476125.1 of uncultured Verrucomicrobiota bacterium. Taxonomy (GTDB): domain Bacteria; phylum Verrucomicrobiota; class Verrucomicrobiia; order Limisphaerales; family CAIMTB01; genus CAIMTB01. The sequence goes on from CAYZAE010000028.1 coordinate 38,967, forward strand.
CAGGCGGCCGGTTCCGTCGTAGGCGAACACTTCGAAGGACGTGTCGTTGGCAACACCAGTGCCAGGAACAAAGTCGTTGCGGATCTCGCGATCCAACGCGTCGTAAGCGGTTTTCCGGACAGTGCCGTTGGGATCGGTCCTGCGAACGACATTGTCATGCACGTCGTATTCGAGCCGGGTGACGGAACCATCGGCCCGGACACTCTCGATCTCGCGATCCAAGGGGTCGTACCGATACTCAGTGACGTTCCCCAGCGGATCCGTCCGGCGGACCAGGCGGGAGTTGTCGTCCCAGGTCATGCGGGTGCGAATCGAGCCCGCGGGGCGGCCTGCGCCTTCGCCGGTGTCCGTCAACACCCTCTCGCTCTCGAGCAACCGGCCGAGTCCGTCGTAGCGCAGCTTCTGGACGTTGCCGCGGGGATCGACGTGGCGAACCAAATGATTCTGAGCGTCGTAGCCGAAAGACCTGACATTGCCGACCGGATCGGTCGTCCGGATCAGGCGGTGCAGCGGGTCGTACTCGAAGGTTGTGACGAACCGTTCCTCGGCCCCCCCCGTGCCGGAGCGTTCGACCGATTCCACCCGGACCAGGTCGGAAGCGTTGTCGTAGCGGCTGAGTGTCCGATTCCCGAGGGCGTCGAGCTCCTCCACCAGACGGTGGGCGGTGTCGTAACGGTTCTCGCTGACCTGTCCACGATCATCGATGACCCGAAGGGTGAGCGAGGCCGGGCTGTATTCGAAGCGCTGCGTGACGAACCCGTCGTCGATCGGGGCCTGGCTGGCTGGATCGAAGAACGCAGCGTCGGTGCGGGTCAGCCGATCCAGGGCGTCGAACCGGAAATGGACCTCGGAGAGGCGCAGGTTGGCATTCGTCCCGGGGACATCGAGGAGTTCCCCCTCCGTCCGGAGGCTGATGCGATTGCCGTCGGGGTCGAAGCGGCGGAGCGTGCGGTTCCCGAGCGCGTCGGTCGTCTCCACGGTTCGATTGTAGCCGTCGTACACAAAGGTCCTCAGGCGGGGCGCCTGCTCAAGGCCGCTCCAGAGGTGTCGGGGATTGGCGTTGCCGTCGTAGTCCATTTGGAGCGTGGACTGCGCGGCGCTGCCGGGAGAACGAACATGGCGGTAGAGGAGATCGCGTTCGTCGAACAGGAAAGCGCTCACGCTCTCGGACTGGCGGCCCGCGACGGCCTCGCCCTGTCGGATCAGGGTCTGGTTGCGGTTGGCGTCATATTCGTATTCGAGTCGGATGACGCGGTTGCTTTCCACCTCGATGGATGAAGCGACGATGCGGTTGAGGATCTCGTACTCGTACAAGGTGGTGAGCACGGGATTGTCGGCGACGACCCCGACCTCGTCCGCGTTGGTGGCGTCCATGCGAACGACGTTGTCGTTGGCGTCGTAGCGGAACTCGGTGACATACCGCAGGCCTGAACCCGGTCGAAACTCGGGAAGCGTGACGCGCACGCGGCGGTCGAGTTCGTTGTAGAGCACCTCGATGGCGTGGCCGTTGGGATCGACGATTCGCGTGCGCCGACCGGCGGCGTCGTACTCGAAACGGTGCGTAAGGGCCAGTCGGCCCGCGTCGATCGCCGTGGCAGCCCAATAGCCGCGTTGGTGGCCTGTGGTGTGATAGGTGAACTCGTCCCGTCGCCGCCGGCCGGAACCGTCGTCGGGCCATATCCGGGCGGTCATCTGACCGAAGGCATTGTATTCGAAGTCGTGGACGACACCGGCAATGCGATCGACGGTGTTGGTTCGGTTTCCCCGCTCGTCATAACGGTGAACGATCTCGTTGCCTCGGCCGTCGACGTGCCGGGTGATGAAGTTGAAGCCCCCCCCGCAGCAACCGCCCAGGCCCGAGGCGTACTCGTACCGCTCCTCGATCACCGGCCAGTCGCCGGCCGGCACATGAGTGCCGGGGGATCGACGAACGAGGCGCAGGTTGCCCCGTGTCTCCGGTTCAGCCTGCGGATCGAGATCCGATTCGTACACAAACTCGCTCTGGTTCCCGTTCGGGTGCCAGATGCGCCGGACCTGGGAATCCGAGTTGTAGTCGTAGCGCGTTTCGAAATAAGCGGGATCGTTCGGCCGCAGGGGGTTCCGGGGCCGGTTGGAAACCTCGGTGGTGGGCAGGCGCGGATCGGCGCGGCCCGTGAATTGGCGCAGCGCGAGGAGTCGGTTGCCGGCATCGAAGAAATGCTCGCTGACGTTGCCGACGCGGTCGTTCACGACCGTCTTGAGCACTGCGCTGGGGAGGTCCCGCGGCGATGCCAGGGCCACGTAAACGAAGTCCATGACCTCGTTGGTGTATCCCCAGGACTGGCGGATCACCCGGTCGAAGAGCAGGTCGTCGGGATGGGTCGTCGCGGCATAGGTATTGCGGAGGTACTCCTGGCCGGCCGCATCGATCACGGTGAGGAGGTTGTGATTGAGGCGGTCATCGCGGAACCCGCGCGTATAGGTGTACGTCCTGGTCTTGCCGTTCGGAAACGTGTTCCCCGCCACCGCCACCGCCACCGATGGCGTGGTCACCGACTTGAGATCACCAGCCCCACCCTCCGAGTCACCGTCCCGGTAGTACTCGTACCGGACCTGGCGACCGAGATGATCGGTCACCGTCGCGATCGTACCGTCAGGGTGATAGGCAACCCGCATGGACCGGTCGAGGGTGTCCACGATGTTCGTCATGCGCCCGGCCGAGTCATACGCGAAGCGCAGCCGATTCCCGTTGCGATCCGCCAGTTCCCGGAGCCGCCCGTCCCGCGCATCACCGACCAACGGGAAAAAGTTCCATCGCCCTTGATTTTCAAAACGGACCGTCAGCGAACCGTCGTCCTCGCGCTCGATGCGGCGGAAGAACTCCGCGCGCTGATAAAATCCACCGGGCTGAAGCCGGTAGAGGTCGCGCCGGCCCGTTCCGTCCAGCAACACCAGGTCTGTTCCCTCCGCATAGAGCCCGACGTCGTAGGAATGTGTCCAGTTGCGGCCCATGCGTGTGTAGGTGCCGGTCCGCGAGCGGTAGGTGCGCGACCAGACAAAGTCGAGTCCTCGCCCCGGCACCACCAGGTCCACCACCGAAAGTTGCTCCTCGCCGGTGGCGAGGTTGACCGGCTTCCCGCTTGTGCCGCCGGTGGGGCAGGCATCCGGATCTTCGTCCTCCTTGTCCTCCTTGTCCTTGTTCCCTCCGCCGCCGCCCCCGCCCCCGCCCCCCTTCGAATCCGGCACCGGCGGCCCGTCCGGTGGCAACGCGTCGTCGTCGGAGGTGTCGGGTCCCCGATGATCCCGGTCCCGGTTCCGATTCCGATCCCCGTCGCCGCGCGGACCGCGACCCCGCGGGGCGGCCTGAGGATAACTGTCGTCCGGTCCAGGCGGCTGGTGGATGTCGTCCGGACGCGGAGCCGGCCCTGGTCCCCGGGGTTGGGGTTTGGGTCCGGGATCCGGTTCGGGGGACCCGCCCTCGGGCGGAGGTGTCGGGGAACCGTCCGGACTACTCCCGGGATTCAGGATCGGCCCCCCCCTGCCCTGGGTGCCTTCCCGCGTCCCATGCCATCCCGGCGCAATGATCCCAACACCGGGATCCGTGCAGACCAACCGGCCATCCGCCGAGACGGTGGCCGAACCGACGATCTCGAATCGGCCGGTGTCGTGGTTGAAGCTCCACAGTGCGCTCTTCGCCCCGGGAGGCAGCGGCTGGCCGGTCGCGGGATCCGGGAGGTTCGGGAAACACGCCGGAACCGGCTCGGCAAAATTCAGGCCGCCATCGGTTTGAATCGTGATGACGTCCTGGATCTCCAGTCCCAGCGGCAACGGTTGCGGCAGACGATCGGGCGGCACCGGGGCAATCCCCACCTTCCCACCCCGCACCCCGTTTTCGCCGTACAACGAATTAGGCGGAACACGGATGGCCACCCCGTCGAATTGGGGGTTGGCCGCCACAAACTCCGACGAAAACGAAAGCGTCGTGACCGCATCGGTTTTGACCGGCTGCAATGTGCCCTTCGGGATCAATGGCAGGTAGATCGCCTCCTGCATCGTCTCCTGCCCGGCCCGGGCCTCCCATTTTTTCCCCACGTTCGGGTAGTACGCGAGGTTGGGATAACGGATGCCCACCGCGTCGTTCGCCACCGTCCGCCCGTCGATGTGCACGAAGAAGGGTCCAGCCGGGACCGGGCTCAGGCGAAAATTGCCCTGCGCATCGGTCACCGCACGCAGGGTCTCCTCCCTGCCGTCGACCGTGATCGTCACTCCGCCCAGCGGGTCGTTCACAAACTCGTTCGCCCGACCAGGAACCGGCTTCAGCTCGGAGGCAAACACACGCCCGTAAACCGCGGTCTCCCCCATCGGCGTGAGGCTCACCGTGTCGAAGTCGACAAAACCCGTCCCGCCGTAGCGCCCGTCCCCGTCGCCGTCGACCGCGAAACCTCGTTCGTCCCGCAAGGCATCCCCTTTCACCGTCAGCCGAACCCGCGCACTCCCAGGCATCGGTTCGAGGTAAAACACCGTCAGCGTCCTCCGATCCGATCCCAACTCAAGGCGTGACAGCAAACGCCGGTCCCCATGCGACGCAAAGACCGTGTCGGGTCCGGGCACCGGACTCCCCGCCAGCGGAGCCGAGAACCGCAGGACCGTTTCCCGAGTCACGGCCACGTCGGTCGCACCAACCGTCGGTGAACTGACAAATGTGGTTGGCGGCGGCTGAGCCGGATCGAAAGCCTGGAATGTCAGCGACTCGGACCTCGCCATCGCTCCGATATCATCGGTCGCCCGGGCGAAGATCTCGAAGACTCCCGCCGTGGTTTGAACCCACCCCATCGTGTACGGTGGCGACGCATCCACGCCGAGCGAACGTCCGTTCACGAAGAACTCCACCGAACGGACCGTTCCGTCGGCATCCGTGGCCGCCGCCTCGAGGGTCGCCGACACGGGAACCGGCGCCGCACTCCCTGGCGTCGGCCGCACGAGGCGCACCTCCGGCAATGCGTTTCGGCCGGCCAGCAGATCCTGACGCAAGCGATAATAGCGACCAAGCCCGTCGGCCCCCACGATCACTGCAAAGGTGCCTCCAGCTTGTGCTGGCAGCGTCCCGACCGGCTGCCAAACGCGACGGCCTTCCAAGCGCGGAGTCGATTCCAGAACCCAGGTCGAGGCTTCGGCCGTCCAGGACAACCGAAGGGAAGTATCGCTGGTCCGTGCAACCGACAACGCCGGCGCGGCGCTCCGCGCCGTGGGAACGAGATTTCCACCAGTGGCCAACCCCGCTAGCAGCGCGCCGAGCAGGACCATGCGCGATCCACCGATCCACCGCCGCCCCACGCAGGCTTCCGTCACGGCCGGCCGAGCGCTCAAAGGACTTCTCATAGGATCGCAGGTCAACGAAGGAACACTGGGCATCGGCGCCAAACCCCGGCGAAAACGTTCCCCTCCAGGTTGGCGTCAGCCCGGAAACGTTACCCGCCACGATACGCCGACCAAGCAGTCTCAGCGAAGTGCACGATGCACGAAGCAACCAAACTCACCAGAGTTTTTCTGCCTCGGCTCGGATGCGGCAGAATGCCCCCCTTCAGATTCGCAGGCCGAGGATGTGCAGGTGTCTGGCGAAAACGAGCGCGGCTTGGCCCGAGGCGGGGAGAGGCGGTTCGTTCCCTGCGGAATCACGAGTCCGCCGCCAGTTCCGGGCGCGCACGCCTCAAAAGGGGTCCTCTTCCCCGGCCCTGATTTCGCCATGGGGCGGCGCCTCGCGGGGCCAAGCCCCACCAAAATCCATGGATCGGGCGGGTCGCAGATTCCACTCCTCCAGCAATTCGCGCGGCACCTCGTCGATAAACCGGGACCGCTCGAGCATCATCATCCCCTGCGCCTGGGTAAAACGGAGGAGCGGATAACAGAGATAAAGTTCGTCCTCGGCCCGGGTCACCGCGACGTAAAACAGCCGTCGTTCCTCCTCCAGGGTCTGGGGGTCCTCGACCGAGCGGGCCGACGGGAAGAGGGCCTCGCAAAGCATCACCACGAACACCACCCGGTACTCCAGGCCCTTGGCCTGGTGCACCGTGGAAAGGCGGACGCGCTCGTCGTCCTCCTTCGATTTCTGCTCGGCTTCCGATTCGGCATTGCCGAGCAGCGACAACTGGGTGAGGAACTCGGACAGCGAAGTGAACTGGCCGGCGTAAATCCCCAACTGCTCGAGGTCATCGAGACGGTTCCGCGCGTTGGCGAAGTTATCCTCGGCGTAATCCGCGTAGAAGGCCTCCACCACCAGACGGATCATGGCGCCGGGGTTTCCGGCGGCGGGCGGGGTCTCGATCTGGGCCACCGTGGTTGCGCAATTGGCCCAAGCGGCGACCGCTTTTTTCGGTACGGCTTTGGCGGCCGCCATCAGGAGTGGCGCCACCACCGGAACGGATGGGGACTCGGAGGGCGGCAGCGCGGACTCTCCAGCTGCGGGCGCGGGTGCTGCGGAGGCGCGGGCATCCGAGTAGGCGGCCCAGAGTTTCTCGGCCGCCTTCGGCCCCACACCCGGGAGAAGGAGGGCGATGCGCTTGAAGGCCAGTTCGTCCGCCGGATTCGCCACCAGTTTCAGCCAGGCCGAGACGTCCTTGATATGGGCCTGCTCAAAAAAACGGATACCGCTGGTGATCACGAACGGAATGTTCCGGCGCGTCAGTTCAAGCTGGAGCTCAAGCGCATGAAAGTGGGACCGGTACAGCACCGCGATCTCGCGCAGGGGGATGCCCTCCTCATACGAATCGGCGATCCGCTGGGCGACAAACGCCGCCTGCTGCTGCGCGTCCTCGCAGGGGACCAGACCCGGTCGCGTCCCCGACTTTCGCGCCGCAGTCAACCGCTTGGCGAACTGGTCCGTGTTCGACGCGATCGCCGCATTCGCGACGGCAAGGATTTCCGGGGTGCTGCGGTAGTTGACCTCGATCTTGAAAACCCGCGCATCCGGATAGCGGCGCGGGAAATCCAGAATGTTCCGGTAATTGGCGCCCCGCCACGAATAGATGCTCTGGGAATCATCCCCCACCGCCATCACGTGGCGGTTCATCTGCGCCAGAAGATCGATCAGATCGCTCTGGATCTGATTCGTGTCCTGGTACTCGTCCACGAGAATGAACTGGAACCGGCGCTGGTACCGCTCCCGCACCTCCCGGTTCTCCTCCAGCAACCGGACCCAAAGGGCGAGCAGGTCATCGAAGTCCATGAGGTTCCCCTGGCGCTTGCGCTCCGTGTAAAGCACCGCCACCCGCTCGATCGCGGCCTGCGCCGATTCCATGCCCCGATGCCTCGCCTCCACGATGCGGGCGACCGTTTTTCTCTCGTTGGCGGCGCGTGAAAACAGGTCCGCCAGCACCTCCGGCTTGGGAAAGGGCGTCGACGCCGAATCCACCCCGACCGACCCCACACAAGATTTAATCAGGACTTCCGAATCCTCGCGGTCGAGAATGGTGAAATCCGGGCGAAACCCAAGCGACTCGGCGTTCAGCCGGAGCACGCGGGCCCCGATGGAGTGGAAGGTGCCGCCCCAAAGCTGGGGAAGGTCCTCCCCAAGGAGCTCTGAAACCCGCCGCATCATCTCCCGAGCCGCCTTGTTGGTGAAGGTGAGCAACAGCACCCGGTCGGGCGGAACCCCGTGCTCCAGAAGGTAGGCCACCCGGTAGGTCAGGGTCCGGGTCTTCCCCGAACCCGCCCCGGCGAGCACCAGGGCGGGACCGGGCGGTGCCGTCACGGCGGCGTACTGCTGTTCGTTCAGCTCAGCCGCATAGTCGATCCGAAGATCGCCCCCGGCTTGGAACCCCTGCAGCACATAGTCACGCGCCATGCCGTCCATTGAAAACGAAACGGACCCCGAGAACCATCCCGGGGTCCATCCGGATTCATTTCAGGCTGTGCAGTCCCACCACATTCCCCTCGGAATCCTGAATGATGCCGATGAATCCGTGCTCCCCGATGCCGAATCGGGGCCTCACGATCTTCCCTCCCGCCTGAGGAACCCTTCCCAACACCCCCTCCAGATCTCCCTCCACGTTCAAATACACCATCGTCCCCCCCGGCCCCGGCACCCCCCCCCCCCCCTCGTTCACCCCGCCCCCCCCCCCCCCGGGACTCATCCCCTCCATCTGCGTCACCGAGCCTCCCACCCCCACCCCTTCCTGGTAGGGAAACATCGCCATCCGGAAGGTCCCGGACGGAACTTCGGTCAATGGGGTTCCCAGAATCTTTCCGTAAAAGGCCACCGCCCGATCGAAGTCGGCCGCGGCAATCTCGAACCAGTTCAATGCATTTGGCTTGGTCATAGGAGGACTGAATCGTGTTGTGTTTGGACTGCTCCGGACCACCGGACCGGGAACTTCAAACGAGTTCCCCAGCCGCGGCGACCGGACGGCAACACCCTCCCATCCCGCACTGACAACCCTATGTCAGCAGCGTCTCCCGTCTCCCGTCTCCCGTCTCCCCACTCCCTCCCCCCCCTACTCGCCCTCCCCCTTCGGGCCGTGGCGACTGCCCCCGCCCTCCGGATCGCTGGCATGGTGGCGGGCGACCCCTTCCGCCATCAGCGCCAACCGCTGTCGCAACGACACGGGCGACTCCACCGTGATCGCGGTGCCGAAGCCGAGAAGCCAACCCGTCAGCCATTCGCACTCGCTCGCCATCAGGGTCAACCGCACCCCATCGCTCGCCACGGCTGTCTCGTCCACGATTGCTCCGATCCAGGCCCGACGAAACCGATCCAACACCCGGCGATGCACCCGGACCACGACCTCCCGGGCCCGGGCCCCGTCGCGCCAGGAATCGACCAGTTTTCGCAGGGAGAATTCGGAGTGGCCCACGAACACCTCGCTGCGAATTTCGAGATCCGTGATCCGGTCCGAGCGAAAGTCCCGCAGGTTGTTCCGCATCCGGCAGTGGGCGATCAGATGCCAATGGTCGGCATAATGAATCAGGCCGAGCGGCTCCACCTCCCGCCAGGTCGCTGCCGCCTCGCCGTCCTTGCGATACGCGATCCGGAGCACTCTGCGACCGGCGAGGGCGGACTGGATTCGCGAAAGGACAGTCAGCTTGCCCTCGCTTCCAGGGCTGCGAAAGCGGGCCAGAAAGGCGGTGGTGCCTTCGAGGCGGTCGAGGCGGTCCTGCTGGGAGCGGGGAAGGACGGCACGAATCTTGAGCAGTGCCGTTTTCATTGGCGCCTGAAGCGAGAGATCCGTCAGCTGGTTGACGAGTTCGCCTCCGAGAAAAAGGGCCCCGGCTTCCTCGGGGGTGAACATGACGGGAGGCAGCCGGTACTCATCGAGCAGCGAGTAGCCAACCCCAGCTTCGGCAGCTATGGGAACGCCGCCCTCACTGAGGGCGGCGATATCCCGGTAAACCGTCCGGAGACTGATTTCGAAATGGCCGGCGATTTCCTCCGCCCGGACGAGGCGACGGCCCTGCAAAAACAGGATCGTCGCCATCAGCCGATCGATGCGGTTCATGGTTGCGCCGCATCCCTGCGCCGGGGGCGCCGCGATCAGGGCAGGTCGGTGGAGCCCATGAGCCAGCGATCACACTCGCGGGCCGCGCCGCGGCCCTCGTTGAACGCCCACACCACAAGGCTCTGGCCCCGGCGGCAATCGCCGGCGGCAAAGACCTTGGGAATGGTGGTCTGGAACTTCCCGTGATCCGCCTTGACGTTGCTGCGCGGATCGCGATCCACCCCGAGCTGTTCAAGCAGGGGTTGTTCAGGCCCAAGGAAACCCATCGCCAGAAGCACCAACTGCGCAGGGACCACCCGGTCGCTGCCCGGGACATCCTCCGGAATGAACTGGCCCTTTTCGTTCTTCTTCCAGGTGATGTTCACCAGATGCACCCCGGACACCCGGCCCTCGGCGTCGCCGATGAATTTCTTGGCCGTGGTCAGGTAGACCCGGGGATCCGCGCCGAACTTGGCCGCGGCCTCCTCCTGGCCGTAATCCATCTTGTAGGTCTTCGGCCACTCCGGCCACGGATTGTCGGCGGCACGCTCCGCCGGCGGTTTGGGCAGAATCTCGACCTGCACGAGGCTCTTGCATTCGTGCCGGAGCGAGGTGCCCACGCAGTCCGTGCCGGTGTCACCGCCACCAATGACGATGACGTCCTTGCCGGCGGCGGAGATGTGGTTGCCGTTGAAGTGCCCCTGGAGCACGCCCTTGGTGTTGGCGGTCAGGAAATCCATGGCGAAATGGATCCCCTGGAGATTGCGTCCTTCGATGGGGAGATCCCGGGGCTTGGTCGCGCCCGTGCAGACCACCACCGCATCAAACTCGGCCAGCAGTTCCTGGGCGGACTTGTCGCGTCCGATCTCCGTGTTGCAGACGAACTCGATCCCCTCCTTCACCAGCAGATCGAGACGGCGCATCACGACTTCCTTCTTGTCGAGCTTCATGTTCGGGATGCCGTACATGAGCAATCCGCCCGGCCGATCGGCGCGCTCGAAGACCGTGACCCAATGCCCGGCCTTGTTGAGCTGGGCTGCGGCACTCAGGCCGGCAGGTCCCGAACCAATCACGGCGACCTGCTTGCCGGTGCGCCGCTTCGGAGGCTCGGGATGAACCC
>CAYZAE010000029.1:0-6447 GCA_964476125.1 uncultured Verrucomicrobiota bacterium
TGAGTGCTCCGACCGGTGCGGGAGTCGTGGGTTCTCCGGACGCCGTGACCGTGACGATCACCGACAATGACGCGCTGCTGAGTCTCCAGACCAACATCGTGTCGCTGGCCGAGAGTGCGGGCAGTGCGACCCTGACCATCAACCGGACCGGCACGCTGACCGCCACCAACACGCTGGCCTACACCCTCAAAGCAGGTACGGCGACGGCCGCGGACTACACCGCCACCAACGGCCTCATCACCTTCGCGCCGAACGCCACCAACGCCACGCTGACGATTCCCATCGTCAATGATTCGCTCGTGGAATCGAACGAGCAGTTCACGGTGGTGTTCTCCAATCCGAGCTCCGGCGCCCATCTGACCGGCACCAACACCGCCTACATCACCATCACGGAAAATGATGTCGGCCTGGCCTTCTCGGCCGCCACCTACTCCGTGAGCGAGGCCGGCACCAACATCGTTCTCACCGTCGTGCAGACCGGAAATCTCTCGGCCTCGGCGACGGTGGATTACGCGACGGCCGACGGCGGGGCCCTGGGTGGCTCGGACTACACCGCGACCAATGGTTCGCTGAGTTTCGGGGCCAACACGAACAGCCTCACCATTACGGTGCCGGTGACCAACGACAGCACCATCGAGACCAACGAGACCTTCCGGGTGGTGCTCAGCAATGCCTCCGGAGCGACGCTGCTCACCACCAGCAATGCGACCGTCCGGATCCTCGAGGACGACAGCACGCTGGCCTTCACCACCAACGCTGTGTCCGTCGCGGAAAGCCTGACCAGCGTGACCCTGACCGTGCTCCGCACCGGTGGCACGAATTACGCGGCCACCGTGGACTTCTTCACCACGAACACGACCGCCACGGCCGGGGCTGACTACACCTCGACCAATGCCACCCTCACGTTCGATCCGGGCACGCGGCAGAAGACCATCACCGTCCCGCTGCTCAACGACTCCTCCGTGGAGGGCAACGAGACCTTCAAGGTCGCCCTGGAGTCCGTCTCCGGCGCCGCCCTGGGTTCGATCACGAACTCGACCATCACCGTCCTGGACAACGACAGCGTCATCGGTTTCGCCACCAACGCCGTGGATGTTGCCGAGAACGCCGGAACCACCACCCTCACGCTGATCCGCACCGGTGGCACGATCGCCGCGGCGTCCGTCCGGGTCTCGACCACCAACGGCACCGCCACCGCGGGCACCGATTACACCGGCCGCTCCGGCGTGGTGGTGTCCTTCGCCGCCGGAGAAACCAACAAGACCGTCGCCATCGCCATCGCCAACGATGTGCTGGTGGAAACCAACGAGACGTTCACCGTCGGCCTCTCCACGCCCACGGGCGAGGCCACCTTCGGCACGGCCGCGACAACCGTGACCATCGTCGACAACGACTTCAACCTGGGCGGTGCGGTGGTGGAATCCGGGCTCGACGGCGTGACCATCACCGCCCTGAGCTGGAATGCCGAAAGCGGCGTCCATCTTGAGGTGGAAGGTCCGCTCGGCGCCGCCATCATCCTCGAGACCTCCTCGGATCTCGTGAACTGGTACCCGGTTGTCGCCACCGCGCTCTCCGGGGCCCCGCTGCAATGCGTCGACGTCAATGCCCGCGAACAGGGTCATGGCTTCTACCGTGTCCGCCAGCCCAGCGGCGTGTCCGCCGACGATCCGGCTGAATAGCCACGGACAACCACGGACAGCAGGGTTCTCCGATCCGGCCCCGGGAGGGATTCCTCTCCCGGGGCCGGTGTCGTTGGGGGTTCGCGGGGAAGGCTTCCTTGCCTGCGGAAGCGCGGGAGGGCCTCTCCTGGGGCGCATTGCGTGAGGACGGCAGGCGAGAGCGGAGGGGTTGGAGATCGCGTGCGAGCCACGACCTCGGGAGGCCCCGACCGCCAGTTGCCGGGGGACAAATCCCTTGCTGATCGAGCGGAGGGCTGTGCATTGCAGGTCGCGTGCGTGTTGTCGTCCGGTATGTACTACGGGCTTGCATGGTTGTGTTCGGGGTTTGGGCTTCCGCCCGAACCAGGAGCCTCGCCGAGGCTGTTCCCCCCAAATTCAACCGGGACATTGCGCCGATCGCCTTCCGGGAATGCGCTCCCTGCCATCGCCCCGGGGAGTCGGCTCCGTTTTCCCTGCTGACCTTCGAGGACTTCAAAAGGCGTGGGCCGCAGATCGTGGAAGTTCTCGAGACCCGGTTGATGCCGCCGTGGCTGCCCGAACCGTCGGTTCCTCCGTTGGTGGGCGAACGACGGCTGGAGGATGCCGAGATTGCCAGCGTGCGCGACTGGGTGAAGGCGGGAATGCCCGAGGGTCTGGCGGAGGATCTTCCCGTGCCTCCGACACCTCCTGCCGTCGGCGGCTGGGTTCTGGGCGTTCCCGACCTGGTGGTGACCCTGCCCAAGGCTTACACCCTCGGGTCGGAGGGCCGGGATGTTTACCGGAACTTCGTCGTGCCCATCCCCGGGGGTGTCCGCCGCTTCGTGCGGGGCGTCGAGTTCCATCCGGGAAACGCGCGCGCGGTGCATCATGCCTTCGTCAACATCGATGAAACCCCGTACTCACGCCGGCTCGCCGCGCGTGCCGATCCGCCTGCGTTCGAAGGCATGGTGCTGCCGGACACCGCGCGCATGCCCGGGGGCCAGTTGCTCGGCTGGCAGCCCGGGAAACGCCCGATGTTCGTGCCGGAAGGCCTGCCCTGGGTGTTGAATCCGGGCAGCGATCTGGTGCTGCAGCTTCATCTGAATCCGTCCGGCAAACCCGAGACGGTGCAGCCCAGCGTCGGATTCTATTTCACGGACACGCCCCCCACGCAGCAGGCCGTGCGGTTGAACCTCAGCCAGTTGTTCATCGATCTCCCTGCGGGCGCCACCAACACGGTGGTGGAACGCTCCTACACCCTGCCCGTCGCGGTGCGATTGCACGGCATCTGTCCGCATGCCCACTACCTCGGCCGGGACCTCCAGGGGTTCGCCGTCCTGCCCGACGGTTCCCGCCTGAGCCTGCTGCGGATTCTCGACTGGGACTTCAACTGGCAGGGGGACTATCGCTACGCCACGCCGCTCGAACTGCCGAAGGGGACCCGGCTCGAAATGCGGTTCTCCTACGACAATTCCGACCGCAACGTGCGGAATCCCCATCATCCGCCGAAGCGGGTCGGGTACGGGCTCCAGTCCACGGATGAGATGGCCGAGCTCTGGTTCCAGGTGGTTCCCCTTAATCCGGCGGATCGCGAGGTGTTGCTGCGGGATTTCCAGGGGCAACTGAGCCAGTGGTCGCTCGACTACAATCTCCATCTGATCCGGCTCGATCCGAGCAACGCGGTGGCGCGAACCAAGGTGGGTCGCGTGTTCCACGTGCGCGGCCAGGTCAAGGCTGCCTACGAACAGCTGCGCGAAGCCGTGCGGGTGGGGCCCGACCACGACAAGGGCCACTATGAACTCGGTTTCCTGTTCCTGCTCCAGAACCGCCTGGATCTGGCGAAGCCGGAATTCGAAACGGTGGTGCGTCTGAACCCCGACGACTACGAGGCCGAGGGATGTCTCGGCACGATTTATATGCGCCAGGGAAACCTGACCGAGGCCCGGAAACACCTGGAGCGCGCCCTCGAGATCAACCCGGGCGACGCGGTGGCCCGCGCCAATCTCAACCGTTTGCCGGGGCGTCCTGCGGTTCCTTGAGGTGGCTGCGGATCTCCCGCTTGTTGATCTTCCCGACACTCGTCTTCGGGATGGCTTCCACGACGCGGATCTCGGTGAGGATCGCCCGCTTGTGGATCGTGCCGCGGTCGATGAAACCATGCAGGAAATGCAGGAGCTCCTTCGCCGTGACCGAGCCCCGGTGTTCGTCGCGCAGGACAATCTCCGCGTGCGGGCGCTCGTCCCATTTCGGATCGGGCCGGCCCACCACCGCGACCTCCTTCACCGCCGGATGCTGGCTCAACGCGTTCTCGAGCTCGAGGGACGATATCCATTCCCCCCCGATCTTGATGACGTCCTTCAGCCGGTCCGTGATGCGCACGTAACCCTCGTCGTCGATGTAGGCCAGATCCCCCGTGTGCAGCCAGCCCCCACGCCAGAGATCCTCCGATCGCGCCGGATCCTTGAAGTACCCCGCGGTCAACCAGGGGGCGCGCAGGACCAGTTCCCCGGTGTTCGCGGGGCCCGGCGGCAGGGGATTGTCCGCGGTGTCGAACACCGTGGCCTGAACCAGCGGCACCGGGAATCCCGACCGGGTGATGACCTCCAGCCGCCGCTCGTCCGCCGCCTCCAGATCCTCCGGCTTGAGGTGGGCGATGGCCACGATCGGGCACGTCTCCGACATCCCGTACCCACCCACGATCCGGAGTCCGCGCTGGAGCGATTGTTTCGCCAGTCCCTTCGGCAGGGCGGCCCCGCCGATGATGACCTTGAAGCGGCTCCAATCCACGTCCGCACTGGCCGGATGGTGGAGCAGCATCTGCAGAATGGTGGGCACGCAGTGGGAGATCGAGACGCCGTGCTGCTGGATCAGCTTGAGAAGCAGCTGGGGCTCGTAGCGTCCGGGGTAGATCTGCTTCAACCCAAGCAGCGTCGCGATATACGGCACCCCCCAGGCATGCACGTGGAACATCGGGGTCAGCGGCATGTAGACGTCCCCGGCCCGGAGGGAGAGCGGGTCGTCCATCGAGGACAGCGCCAGTCCCGCCCCCAGGGTGTGCAACACAATCTGGCGATGGCTGAAGAACACCCCCTTCGGATCCCCCGTCGTGCCCGTGGTGTAGAACAACGTGGCCACCGTCTCCTCGGGAAACTCAGGGAAGGCGAACCGCGGTGCCGCCCCGGCCAGCAGGGCCTCGTATTCCCCAACCACCGGGAGCGCGCTGGCCGGTAGTTTGCCGTCGTCGGGGAGAACGATCACCGCCCGCAGCCGTGGTAGATGCGGCGCCAGCTTTTCCAGCAGGGGCAGGAAGTCGGGATGAACCAGCACCACTTCATCCTCCGCATGCTGGAGGGTGTAGAGGGTTTGCTCGGGCGAGAGACGGATGTTGATGGTGTGCAGCACCGCCCCAAGCATGGGAATCGCGAAGAAGCACTCCAGGTACCGGTGGCTGTCCCAGTCCATGACCCCCACCCGATCCCCCCGTCGAACCCCCAGCCCCGAAAGCACGCCGCCCAGTCGTTGAATGCGCTCGTGCAACTCCAGGTAGGTCAACACCCGCTGCTCCCGGTAGTGAATGGTCTGGCGGGGTGCCCAGGTCAGGGGGCGGTCCAGCAACCGATGGATGAGCAGGTCGGCTGGTTTTCCGGCGGCCGGATAGTCGATCGGAACGTGCATGGAGTTCCGGAAACTCTACCGGGATCGATTCCCGGACCCAAGCGCCCAGTCGCGCGTCCTCATCACTGAGCCACGGGCCATCGGAAATCCGAATGGCACCACGAAGCAGTAGGCCGCGTCGTTGCCCGACGGTTGGAGGGCTGTCAGGGTCGCGACAATGCGGACATCGAAAGCAGCCCCCGGCGCCACGCCCGGCCCACGCCTTCCCGAGGCGCCACGTTCCATTCTGAAGGGCAGTTCCCTCGCCCTGCTCCTCGACCGCGAGGCCATCGAGTGTCTCGCCCACAACATCGCGCTCGTTCACCCGGCCTTCGATGCCGCCGGATTCCGCCGCGACGCTCTGGAAGGTCTCGCCCCGTTGTCGATCCTCCGGCGCGGCGAACACCTGGCCCGGGTCCTGCGGGCGCATCTGCCGCGGGTCTACAGCGAGGCCATCGAGGTCCTGATGCGTTCCCTCACTCCTGCGGCGTCGCGCACCGAGGATCTCGGGCTCGCCGTGTTCTTCTACCTGCCCCACGTCTCCTTCGTGGCGACGTACGGACTCGACCCCGCGGAGAACGGCGGCCGCGATCCGTTCGAAGTCTCGATGACCGCCCAGTACGAACTGACCCGCCGGTTCAGTGCGGAGTTCTCCATGCGACCGTTCCTCATCCGGTGGCCGGAGCGGACCCTGGCCCGGCTTCTGGAATGGACGAGGAATCCGGACCCGCACCTGCGCCGGCTTTGCAGTGAAGGCGCCCGTCCCCGACTCCCCTGGGCGATTCGCATCCCCGCCTTCATCCGGGATCCGCGTCCGGTGTTCCCGATTCTGGAGGCGCTGCGGGATGATCCCCACGAGTACGTCCGGCGCAGCGTCGCCAACCACCTCGGCGACATCGCCAAGGATCATCCGGAACTGGCCTTTGGGATCTGCGAACGATGGGTGTCCGGGGCCGGGGAGGAACGAAAATGGCTGATCCGGCATGCGGTCCGGCATCCTGCCAAGAAGGGGGTCGCGGCGGCCCTGCGACTGCGGGAGCTCGCGAAAGCCGCCCCGCGCAGCGGGCGGTAGGGCGCGACTTCCGGGTGGGACGACTTTTCAGGCGTCGCGGAGCGACAGAACGATGGTAGCCGTGGGCAACGCCCACGGTTTGCG
>CAYZAE010000029.1:6547-34655 GCA_964476125.1 uncultured Verrucomicrobiota bacterium
TCGCGGAGCGACGGACGACCGTTAAGGAAGGCGTACGCGAATCGAGGAGTTCGTGCGCCAATGCTGCCATCTTCCTGTCGCCACGCGACCCCCGCGCAATTCGCGAAATGGCCCAAACTCGAGCGCCTGCGGGATGCCCCGCAGGCCGGAGCGTTTACTTCCCGCGCTTGGCCAGGGCCGCGGCGGCGGCTTCCTGGAAGGATCGCCGGACCCCGCTGGCATCGCTGTTTGGGAAATTGGAACGTTGAACCATCAGGAGGTAGGCGACGCCCTGGACCGGATCAATCCAGGCCTGTGTGCCCCAGGCGCCGCCGTGTCCGTAGGTTCCGGGGGAGAGCATGGACGCGAGGCCGTCGTGCGGTGTTTTCAAAACGCAGGTGCCCAGACCCCAGCCGTACTTGGATCCATGGCGGCCGAAGGCTTCGGTCTGGAGAAATCCGGTGGGCAGCTCGCCGGTTTGCGGGGTCGACAGCCAACGGAGCGCCGTGGAACTCAGGTAGCGGCGTCCCTTGTAGGTCCCGCCGCCGAGCAGCATCTGGCAGAACCGCGCGTAGTCCGGACCCGTCGAATAGAGACCACCATTGCCCTGGGGCGGACGGTCGCGATGACCGAAGTCATGCCGGGGCGGTACGATCTCAAGGGCCCCGGTGGTTGCGTTGCGGGCGTAGGCGGTGACCAGGCGGCGAAGCTGGCGTTCGGTGGGATAAAAGGTGGTGTCCTTCATTCCCAGCGGCGCGAAGAGCCGTTTTTCCAGAAAGACGTCGAAGGACATCCCACTGACGACTTCCACGATCCGGGCCGCGGTGTTGATGCCGCTCTGGCAGTAGCTCCATCTCGAACCGGGTTCGAACTGCATGGGGGCGGCCAGCCAGAGGGGCACGAGATCCGCCAGGGTATGGGCGTTCTGCGCCGCCGGACCGCCGGCTTCCCCGAGGCCCGAAGTGTGGGTGAGAACCTGAACCAGCGTGAGATTGGCAGGCTGCCCGGACGGGGTTCGAAGATTCGCGAATTCGGGCAGGTATTTCGCCACGGGATCCGTGACCTTCAGCTTCCCCTCATCCTGGAGCATGAGTACCGCGACGCCCGTGACCGGCTTGGTCATCGAGGCGATCCAGAACAGGGTGTCCGCCGTCATGGGCCGGCCCGAGGCGATGTCGGCGTGACCGGTCCCTTCCAGGTGCAGAATGCGATCCGCCGAGACCACCAGCGTGAGCGCGCCGGCGACCTCGCTCTTTTCAACCTGGGCCTTCATCGCGTCGCCCACTCCGGGCAGTTTGCGGGAGGCGGCCTGGGTGGGAAGAACGAGGCTCATGGCGGCGTACAGCAGGAGAAAGGTTGTGGCGCGGCGGGGGTGCATCGGTGCCTCGAAGCATTGCGGACTTCGGGTCCATTGGCGACCCCGAAGCCGCACTCCCCCTCCCTCGGGGCGCATCGACCAGCGTGATCCACCGCCCGCGACAACCGCAAGGTCGGAGCCACGAGGGCCGAGGCGGTTGGGATCGACGCGATGGTTCGGGAAGTGTCGCCTCCTCATGCCAGTCCTCTGTAAACGCCAAAACCCTGAGCAGGATCACGTACGACTGAAGTGTCCGGCCGGGATGAATTCTTTCGGACAGGATGAACAGGATCGACAGGATGCTGAGGAAGAGACTGGATCCGGACCATCCTGTGAATCCTGTCCATCCTGTCCAAAATCCCCTGACGACATGTCCTGGACGAAATCGGAACTAACTCCGAACTCCGAGTTGTCGGCGGGAGGGGATGAAATGCGGGAGCCCCCGGAGTTCGCGCCCCACCGGTGGGGAAAGTTCCTCACCCCTCCGCAAGTCGGAGATGCGCCCCATCCCTCGCAAATTCGAAAATCAGCGATTGGTCCGGCCGGGTTCGGCTCCCGCCAGGACATAGGCCAGCAGGTCGAGGATCTCCTCCTTCTCCAGCACATCGAGCATTCCGGCGGGCATGTTCGAAACCTTGGAACGCGTGCGTTGGACGATGGAGGCCAGCGGCACGGGTTGCAGGGCGTCGACCCCTGAACCGGTTCGAAGAAACAGCTCGGTGGCGGTCTCGCGTTCGATGCGGCCGGTCAACACCTCGCCATCGCGCAGCTCGATTTCGTGGCTGACGTAGGCGTCGGCGATGGTCCGCGAAGGCTCCAGGAGCGATTCGAGCACGGCCTCCTTCGGCAGGCGCGTGGCCAACCCGTCGAGCGACGGACCCACGTTGCCACCCTGATTCTCCAGGCGATGGCACTGGATGCAGCCCAGGGTCTGGAAGGTCTTCCGGCCGGCCTCGCGGGATCGGTTCGTTTCGACCTTGGGCAGGTCACCGGTCAGATCGGCGACGGTCCAGGCGCGCACCGTTTTCCGGGAGGGCGGCATGGACGATACCCAGTCGCGCATCAGGGCAACGGCCTGGTTGTCGACGCGATGCGAGAACAAGGGCGGCATCTGGCCCCGGCCGCGACGGGAGAGGCGGTGGATGAGGACCGACTGTTCGGGATGCCCCGGGGCCACGAGCATGGCGTTGGGCAGGCCGAACGTGTCGTGCTGCGGGCGGGATTCGATGAGGTTCATGGCCTCGCGCGCCTGGGTGATCTCGAATTCCATTCTCGAATTGCCGCCTCCGGCAGCGACATGGCAGACGGCGCAGTTGGCGTGCAGATAGGAGCGCGCACGCCGGTCCAGGTCGGCGCTGGCATCGTAGGGATTCACCAGGGCCGGGCGCTCCGAAGGTTCCCCGGCCGGCAATCCCTTCAGCAGTCCGAGGGCGGCGAAATGGCTCAGTTGATTCCGGGAGACAGCGTCGGAACCCCCGGGGGAAACCGCGCGATTGAGCTGGGGTTCCGTGACGCTGAGCACGAATCCGATCGCGCGGGAATGGCATCCCAGGCATTCGGCCCGCGACGGAATCCGCCACGGCTGGCGGAACGGCTTGCCGCCGGAGTCCTCGCGGTCGAGGGCGAAATCCTCGCCCTCCTTCGGCACCAGCACGGCGTCGGTCTGATCCTCGTTCCAGCGATAGGAATATCCGGACCATTCCCCGTCCTGCCGGATCATGAGTCGCGTCTCGAGGCGCCGTTCCGTCGAGGGATCTCCTTCGCGGCGCGGCAGGGAGAGGGTCTGGACGAGGACGGAATCGTTGGGAAACCCGAAGGCGCGGGAACCGGCGTACTGCATGGGCGCACTGCCGGGAAGGGCGAGGAAGCGTTGTGCGCGCGCACCGTCGGCCCAGCCGGGGGCGTTGATGTCGTAGGGCACCAGCCCGGGCGCGGGCACGTGCCGGGCCACGGACTCGAACAGCCGGGTTTCGCTGAGTCGGGTGGGGAAGGGGAGGCCCGGGGCTGCCGGCGGTCGGGGAACCAGCCGGTAAAGACCGCCGCCGATGTCCACCACCAGCAATCTGCCGCGCTGGTCGACGCGGAAGGCGACGATCTGCAGCGCGGTGTCGACAAGTTCCCCCTGCCACACCAGCCGGCCGTCGCGGTGGCGGGCCCCCCAGATCTTGCCGGTCCCGTAGTCGCCATAGACATAGGTGCCGCGGAGATCGGGCAGTTCGTCGCCGTAATAGACCACGCCGCCGGTCAGGGACCGGAAGTCTGCGTGGCTGTGCTCGATGGTGGGCGGAACGATCGGGGTGGGACCACGTCGACGATGGGGATGGAACGGGTGGCTGCCCTCGAAGACGCTCCAGCCGTAGTTGTCGCCGCGACGGACGAGGTGCGCCGTCTCCCAGAGATCCTGTCCGTTTTGTCCGACCCAGATGTCCCCGGTCTTCTCATCCACGCAAAGGCGGAAGGGATTGCGAAAGCCGTAGGCCCAGATCTCGGGGCGGGCGCCCGGGGTCTGGAGGAAGGGATTGTCGGCGGGCACCGAATAGGCGCGGCCGGGGGTCGGGTGATCGACGTCAATGCGGATCAGCGTGGCCAGCAGGTTGCTGACGTCCTGGCCGCTGTCGAAGGTGTCGGAGTCGCTCGAGCCGTCCCCGGACGTGATGTAGAGCATGCCGTCATGCCCGAAGGCGAGATCGCCGCCGTCATGGCCGGTGGAGGCCCATTCCAGCACGTTGACGACCGAGGCCGGATCGCAGCGGTGCGGGGCGGTCGCCTCCACGGTGAAGCGCTGGATGCGGTTGGTGCGTTCGGCGGCGCCGTTGGGGCCATTGATGAAAACGTAGACCCAGCGGTTGCTGGCGAATCCGGGATGGAAGGTCAGGCCGTAGACGATGTGCCGATCGACGGTCAGCACGGTCTCGTGGGTGGCGATGTCGTCCCGATTGGTGACCGAGAGGACGAGGGAGGGGCGATCGGGTTCGCCGCCCTGCTGCACGATCCACAGGCGGTTGGTCCCCGGCAGGGGTGCGGTGTAGAGCGGGTTGCGCAGGACGAGGTTGGTGAAGACCCGTTCGATGACGTAGGGCGAGGGAGGCTCCGGGGAACCCAGGAGCACGGTGTTCGTCCAAAGTTGGCGTGGCGCGGAGGGAAGGGCAGGGGACCCGGCGGCGAAGGCGCGGAGCGGCAGGCCGGCCAGCACCCAGGCGAGGATAAGTTGCTGAAGGAGGCGGCGTGTCATGGGGTGGGTTCTGCGCGTTGAGAGTGGTTTGGAAGCCTGCGGGGAGCGCGATCGATGGATCGGATGGCGGTGGGTGGCTCTTCGGACCAGGCGCGAATGCATCAAGGCTTCGCGGGAGCTGCGGAAGGTTCGAGAGCTTTGAGCCGTAAAAGCGCCACCCGGGCCGCTTCGGAGCCCTCCTTGGCCCCCGTTTCAAGATCCGCCCGGCTGAACCGGATGCTGCCGAACTCCAGCGCCCGACCCATCGCCCGCCACCGGGCGTCGCGGTCGCGCCGGCAAAATCCCAGGCCCTCGACCCGCCAGGCGGCGAGGGTTTCCGCCACCTCGCGGGCGTGCACCTGAAAACTCTGCGAGGCACCACGCTTTTCGTAGGCGGTTCGATAGCGGGCATCGAAATCCTCGAGCAGCGCCTGGGCGTGCCAGTGTCCCTGACGGCCCAGTTCGAGCAGCGAGCGAAACGCCGCTTCCGCGACCTTGGGATCCGGCGTCGACCGGAGTTGCAGGCTGTCCCGGAGCACCAGGACCGGTGTCGTGGGGGCGGGGAGGGAGTCGGAGAGCAGGGATTCAACCAGTCTTCCCCAGGGTTGTCCGCTGGCTTCCTTCCAGGCGCGCGGGCTCGGGTTCATCAACACGTTCGCCCAGGCCCGGGCCGGACCACCCGCTTCGGAGGCGTCGGCGAGCCAGGGACGGAGCCAGCCCTGGGCCCAGTCCTGTTCATTGAGGGGCTCGATCTGGAGCACCTCGAGAAGTGCGGCGGTCTCTGCCCAGAGCACGGGCTCCCGCCAGGCAGCCCGGTACAGCGCGGCATAGACGGCGGCCAATCCCCGGCGATCCGCTGAATCCCGACTCAACCGCCCCGGTTGGAAGGTCAGTTGGGCGAGCAAGGCCGAGCCCCGGATGGGAGCTTCGCGGGGGGGCAGTGCCCGGAGCCGGGCGATCACAGGTTCCAATTCAGGAGCCCCGCCCCGATCATAGGCGCGAATGGCGCATTGAAGGTGGAGCAGCACCTGCGCCGGACTCAGGGGCGCCGTGAACGGAGACTCCGTCCGGATGAATCCCCAGACGACGGAGGCGCGACTGGCGTCGGTCGTGTTTCGACCCAGCAGCGCCACGCGGAACAGCAGACGTCCCAGGCCCTGGCCGGCATCGGCGTGCTGCATGAGGAACTCCACCGGATCGTCCTCACCCACCCCGGTCTCCCCTGCCTCGGCGCGGGCGAAGGCGCGCCAGAGCGCTGTTTCCACCTTCAGCCAGCGGTCCGCCGGCCGGTACAAGCCCGGCGTGCGATCCAGGATCCCCGCGGCGGTATTGAATTCCTCGAGCGCCGCCGAGGGGCGGACGGGTTGTTCGACACCCAGGATCGCATCGAGTCCCCGGTAGATATGGCCGGCTGCCCGGAAAGCCAGAAACCTGGGTTTATCGGGCATCCGCGCATAGACCCTCGCCGCCTGAGCGGGTTGGAAGCGCCCGTCGGCGCCGTCGAGATGCATGGCCGCCAGGGCGTGCATGCCGGGCACGATGTCGGCCTGTTGAAAGACACCCAGCAGCGCGCGGGGCCGTGCCATGTCGGACTCGAACCGCGCCCGGCGCAGGTGTTCCTGCGCCAGGGCGATAAAGGCGTTGTAATGTCCCCCTTCGCCCCGCACCGCCAGTTTCTCCAGGAGTTCGATCGCCCGCCGTCGGGTGGCGGGATCCGCGTCTCCGGAGAGGACGACGTCCGCGTAGAGTGCGCCCAGCCGGTCTGGGTCCGCTTTGGCGAGCCATTCGAGGGCGTAGGCGCGGGCCTTCGTGTATCCGGACGGGAGCAGGAAAGCGCCGAGCCCGACATCTTTCCCCGCCGCCCAGGCCCCCAGCCAGAAGGCGGCGCCGACGTGACCGCCGTCCGCGACGCGCTCCAGGTAGGTGCGTCGTGCGGCGTTGTCCTTGAGGCCCTGCAACGTCTCCCACAGGAGGACAAATCCGGGGGTGGCGTTGCGTTCGCTGCAGGTCAGGGCCACTTCGCCGAGCGGAAAATCAAGTCTCGCAGCCTGTCTGTACCGCTCCTTGGCGTAAGTCTGTGGCGACTTGCCCTCGGGCATGTTCAGGCTGTCCGGGTCCAGGCGTCCGGACTCCATCATCATCCCCAGCCGGACGTGCGCCATCGGGTGGAGTTCCTCGGCCTCCTTGTGAACGGCTTCGAAACGCGCCAGTTCCCGCCGGGCCATCTCGTTCCGCGCCTGTTCCTCCCGCATCGCCCGTTCTTCCGCTTCCCGCTCGGCGCGGTTCTGCTGGGCTTCCCTGGCGTAGTTCTCCAGTTCGAGCGCCCGGGCGCGCCGCCGGTTCTCGTAATCCTGGATCATCTGATCGAACGGATTCGAAGGGCGGCGGAAGTCCATGCCGCGTCCGCGGCCGGCCGCCGCGTCGTTCAGCATCTGGGTGGCGATCTTTTGCGCGTCGCTGGCATTCGGTCCGTCAATGTAGACGGTGCTGGCCGCCATCGCCGAGCCCCCGAGCGCGAGGGCGCAGGAGGCAAGAAGGACGCGCGCTGGCTGCGGAAGGAAGGGGCGCATGCGATCGGGCGGAGGCTCGCCCCCGACCCGGCCGAAGGCAAGCCGTGCCGTGTCAGGTCGCATTGCGTCGCGTTGAGTCGGGGCGAATCAACCGGAACGGACCGGGGACGGGCGGGATGTCCTCTCCCGGCTGTCTGGGAGCCGGCCCTGGGGTGATTGGGTTGGAGGTGCTTTCCTGATCGGGCTTCGGCGGGCGGTCAGTCTTCCGTTGGAACCTTGGGGATGATCCAGACATTCACATCGCCGAAGCACATGGTATGGGTGTCGATCACCCACTCCGAGGTTTCCTCCGAGTAGGAGATCGTGCGGCTCCAGCTTTCATTCAGGACCCGCGCCTGCCTGGTTCCGGGTTTGCTGAAGTTCAATCCTTTCAACCGCAGGCTCACGTGGTTGAACGTGCCGCTGTTGTCGGTGACGACCAGGTAGAAGTTCTCGCGATCCTCGAGGGGCAGGGTGGTGAGATCGGGAATGGAGTCGGTCAGGAAACCCCGCGTGATCGCCTCATGGTTGTGGCGGACGCTGAACGGCGGTTTCTCGTAACTCTGTTCCAGGGCGGGCAGGAGCGTCCGGAGTTCCCGATAGAGACGCCCGACGTTTTCGTTGATCGACGGCGACTCCGGCCGCCCGAAACGCCGGATCCAATGGAAGATTCCCCATCCGCCGACCGTCATCGAGGAATACGCCATGTAACGCGTCTCCTCGTACAAGGGATTCCGCCAGATCCCGAGAGTTCCCGATTCGGTGTGATCCGAGCCCACGCCCTGCATGCAGGGGGCCGGGTTTTTCAGGTGGGAATGTTGGCGGAGCGCGGCGGCGCCGTGGGCCATGGACCAGGCCATCATCAACGGACCCCAGTCGCCCCGATGTCCGAAATAGGCCTGGTCCCGGTCGAGGGGATATCGGTCGACCTGGAACGAATCGATCGCCGGCAGGTACTCGGTCCAGCTTGAGAGGGGGACGAGATTGAAGACGACGGAGATCATGCGGTTCGGTCTGGGATCCCAGGTGCGCAGGGAGTCGCGGGTCTTCTCGAGTCCGGCCGCGAACTCTCGCAACTGCCGTTGATCCTCCGTTCCGAGGCCGAATCCCGCCTTGTACTCGGGCTCGTCGTAGAGTTGGTAACCGAAGAGCGCCGGGTGATCGCGGACGGCCTCGATCCACCTGCGCTGCCGGCTGATCTCCGCCGTGTCGCCGCGCATATGGGCTCCATACCAGCCGCCGGTTTGCACCAGCACCCGGATCCCCCGCGATTGCGCGAGATCGAGGTACTTGCGCATTCGTCCGAGATTCTCGGTGGTCTGCTCCTCGGTATCGACGTCGGCGGGGGAGTTCACGAAAAGCACCAGATTCGCGCCCTGCGCCGCGAGTTCGTCGAGATCCTGCTCGTCGCTGGCATAGCTGAACCAGGCCAGGGGGAAAAAGGGCCTGCCGTTGCGCGGATCCAGCCATGGTCGGCGTGCGAAATCCCCGGGCTTGCCTGTTTCCCCGGCCGGAGCGGCCTGGCGTTCCGGCATCGAAACACCGGCGACGGATGCGGCGATGCGAAACCCGACGTCGGGGACGTCGGAGATCGAGGAGAACACGGGGTTGGGAGTGTCTGCATCGAGCCCTGCGTCATCGCTGTCAAAGGCGCCGCCGCGGAGCGCACGAAGAAATGGCGGGTTCAGTCCCTCGGTCCACTCGTAGACGTTTCCTCCCTGATCAAAGGTCCCGTAGGTGCTGGGGGCATTGGAAAAGGAACCGGCTTCGGCGAAGTAATGGACCGGGTCGAAATGCGTCCGGTCGAACCAGTTTGCCGCGTTCGACGATGCCGGATCGCGACCCGGCTTGGTGTCGCTCCGGGTCGGGTATCTCCAGTATCCGGGGCCGCCGGGTTTATGCGGATCGAAGTACGCCGCCTTGCACCACTCGTCGTCATTCGGGACGAAGAACCGGGCTTCGGGATTGCGACGGATGCGGCGTCCGTCCGTTCCCGAATACCCACTCAACGTGTAAGCCCCGGTCTCAGTGTCTCCCTCGCCCTGCCCGTTGTGGAGCCAGTTGCAGAAACGGCAGGCGTCCAGGAAGCTCACATGGGTCACCGGACGGTTGGCGAACCCGGGCTCGATGGCGTGCTGAAACTGTCCCTTCTCCCCCGATCGACGGATTTCGCAGCGGGGACCCTGGCCCGACCGCGATTTGTCCATGTCATTGTTCCATAGCCCTCCATCCGGATCCGCCTTGGCCTTGGCCTGCAGAAATTCCACGTACTGCGCGGTGGTCACCTCGTACCTGCCCATCCGGAAAGGATAAGGCACCGCACCCATGCCACGGGAATTCGGCGGATTGACCGGGTCCCCCACCGGCACAAATTCGAGGCTTCGCAGCCCGGCCGGCATGCGAAACACGTCCGCTCCGAGAAGCGCGTCCCCCAGGAAACCGAAGCCCAGAACGACGGCGAGAATAAGTCGTTGTGATTTCACAGAATGTGGTCCCGATCGCGGGCGGCTTCCCGCAGGGGCCGCCTCCCGACATTTCCGGCCGGATCGGCTCTTCTCAGGATCCGGGAAAATCCGCCAGGGTTCCCAGCCGATGTGTTGATTCCCGCTCGCCCAGGGTCGGGCGCTCGCCGATCGGCCGACGGTCGAGGCGTTGACGAATCCTGCCCGAGAGCACCTCAAGGGTGAATGGCTTCGGCAGGTGTCCGAAGCTGCCATCGGCGGGGGTGCCGTCCTCGGACAATTCCGTGCTGTAGCCACTGCAGATGATGCAATCGAGCCCGGGTCGGCGTTGCTGGAGCAATCGCACCAGTTCCAGTCCTGAAAGGGTCCCCGGCATGACCATGTCGGAGAGCACGAGATCGATCTCGTGCGAGTTCCGGTCCCAGACCTCGATCGCCTCGTCGGCGTTCGCGGCCTCGTGAACCCGGTAACCCAGGTAGCGCAATCCTTTGGCGGTGGCCGTCCGGACGCTCTGCTCGTCTTCCACGAACAGGATGGTTTCATCGCCCCGGGAGGGATTCGGCATCTCGGGAGCCACCGGGCGCGAGGGGAGGCGGCCGGTGAGTGGCAGCAGCAAGCGGAAGGTCGTTCCCGCCCCGGGTCGGCTCGCCACCTCCACCCAGCCCCGGTGCTGACCGACGATGCCGTACACCATGGCCAATCCCAGTCCGGTGCCTTTGCCCGGATCCTTGGTGGTGAAGAAGGGCTCGAAAATCCGTTTCACGGTCGCTTCGTCCATGCCGCAACCCGTGTCCGCGACCGTGACGCACGCATAGCTTCCCACGCGTCCCTGCGGATGCGTGGCGACATGGTCGGCATCGACGGTGATCAGGGCCGTGGACAGGGTGATCCTGCCGCCCCGGGGCATGGCATCCCGCGCATTGACCACCAGGTTCATCAGGACCTGTTCCAGCAGCGCCGCATCCGCCTCGACCGGGAGGACGCGGTCGCTCCTCTGGAAGTTCAGGACCATGTCCTCCCCGAGCAGGCGTCCGAGCATGTTGAGCAGCCCGTCCACGGCGTCGCTCAGGTCGAGCACCTTCATCTCAAGCACCGAGCCCCGGCTGAACATGAGCAGGCGCTTGGTGAGAATGGCCGCGCGGTTCGCGTCCGCTTCAAGGTCCCGCAGTCCCTTGCGGCTGGGTTCGTCGAGGATCGGATTGTTCCGCAACAGGGCGAGGTTCATCAGAATCGCAGCAAGTATGTTGTTGAAATCATGGGCCACACCTCCGGCCAACTGGCCGACCGCCTCCATCTTCTGGGCCTGCCGGAGCTGCTCCTCGAGCCGGCGGTGCGTTGTGACATCCTCGAAGGACAGGAGCACGCAGGCGCGTTCCGACAGGTCCAGCCGCGAGCAGGACAGGAGGGCCACCACCTCGGAGCCGCCTTCTCCGCGCACCATCCTGGGCCGGACCTCCAGGCGCTTCACCGGCTCGCCCGTCCGCATCACCTCCATCACCGTCTTTCGCGTGGGGCATTCGGCGCACGCAGGCCCGAAACCACACCCCCGGGGATCGTCGAGTCCACGGAGGCACGCCAGAATGTCTCCCGCCGCGAGCCCTGCCAGATCCCGGGTGGAGCGGCCTGTGAAACGGGCCATCGCCGCATTGGCCCGCACGATGCGAAGGTTTCCGTCCAGGACACACTGCATCACCGGGGTGTGCTCGTGGATCGCCGAGAGTTCCGCCTCGTTCCGCGCCAGGGTCTCCTGGGCCCGCATGCGCTCCGTGATGTCCCGTGTCACCCCGACCAGGTACTCGATGCGGGTGGTGTCGGCGGGATCCCGGAGGGGTACGCAGACGGTTTCCATGGTCAGACGCCGGCCATGGAACCCGAGGATATCGTAGATCAACCGCCGCTGCTCGCCGCGCGCGACGGCCGTCAGCAACTCGGCGAACCGCGCCCGGTCCGCCTCCGCCACCACCTCGGTCGCGTTGCGTCCCTGGACCTGGGACAGGCTCGTTTGAAGCATCTCCAACCCCGCCCGGTTCATTTCCACAATCACTCCGTCCGGGCTCATGAGCAGGACGCACTCCGGTTCGGACTCCACCACCGCGCGCCAGCGTTCCTGGCTCGCGATGAGTTGCTGCTGGGTGGCCTGGAGGCGTCGGGTCTGCCGCCTCGAGGACTGGGCCAGCGACGCCGCACCCACCAGCATCAATCCCAGCGTCAGCACCCCGCCCGCCAGCCAGCGCTGACGGCGCTGTGTCGATGCCACGCCCTGGAGCATGTCCGTGGTCAGGTTGGGGAAGAAGCTCCAGGTCTCGGCAATCCGCGCCATCTGTCCCTGGTCTGCCATCCGCCCGAGTTCAGCGCGGATCTGGTCCGCGATCGGCTGGGCCTCCCGGGTGGAAGCCAGTCCCATGGTGGCGGCGGGAAGCCGGGAGGGGATCATCCGCAGGGAGGTCGAGAACCCGCCTTTCAGCAGCGCTGGAAGGGCTGCGTACTCGTCCAGGTAGGCCGCCTCCGCCCGGCCGGCCACGACCTCGCCCAGGGCTGCATGACTCGACGTCGCCGGAACGGGCTGCAGGTCCGGAAGCAACTCGCGGAGGCGGGTCCGGTGGATGGCATAATTCAGGAAACTGATCCGCCTGCCCCGCAGATCCCGCACTTCCCGGAACGAACTCGCCGCCGGCACCACCAGACAGCTGTGAGTCTGGAGGTAGGGCGACGTGATTTGCGGGCCGTTGGTGCGATCCGCCCGATGGCTCATCAACACCCAGAAATCCATCGTCTTCGGAGCGAAGGAAGGCGCCTGCACCCATTCCAGGCGGATGCTCCTGCGCTCCGCCGCTTCCCGGACCATCTCGACGGCAAGCCCGGCAGGTCGTCCATCGCCCGCCTGAAAATGAAAGGGCACGTCGTTGCCGTACCCGATCCGGTAGACGCGGGAATCGTCAGCCCACAAGGGCCGTTCCGGAACCAGTGCGAGAAGGCCGAGGACCAGGGCGGTTCCGCCCAAGCGCATCGTGCGTCGATTTGGGTTCATCGTGCGGAAGGCATCCCGTCCCGCGGCCCACTCGGCTCCACGCGGAGCGCCGGTTGGACACCGGGGCGGGGGGCTTCCTTCGGACATGGAGGCTACACCGGGCCCGGGGGCAGATTTGAAGAAAAACCAAATCGGATAATTGCGGACGCGAATTCCATTACCTCGGACTCCCTAGACAGTCGCGAGACGCCACTTCCGGCCACTTTCCGCGATCCTTTGGGATCGTCGGAGTCCGCTTGTTTCTCCTCAGGTTCCCCTCACGGGGGGGAGGGTCTCTCACCCATCCGCAAGTCGCAGATGCGCCCCCGATCGGCTCGCTCCGAACACATTCCTTGCCGCAGGTGGGGTGCGTAAGCATGGTTTAAAGCATGCGTAAGTGCTCGTGGGGTGGGATCAACGCAGTCCTCGGTGCCTTCCTCTCCCTTGGCAGTTCCCCCTCCGGGGCCGGCACCTTCGCCTGGCGGAATCCCCCCATCAGCGGCGCCTACAACAGCCCCTCCAGCTGGCAGAACGCCGATGGCGGCGGCGGTTTTCCCGGCGCCGGAGACTTTGCGATCTTCCGATTCGGCACTTACACGGTGACCTGCGACGGCGCCGTCGCAGGGATGGCTGAGATGATCGGCCTGATCACACTCCAGCTCGATGGCGATTTCACCGCCGGCACCTACATCCAGGGAGGAAACCCCGTGGTGCTGCGCGGCGGGGGGACTCTCCGGGGCGGTCCGTTCACGGTTTCGGACGAGGGCATCCTGCGCGTGGAGGGATCCGGGCTCGCCATGTCCGGATTCAATTTCGGCATACGGTCGATCGAGTCGCGGTTGATCGGGATGAACGGGGCGAGGATCACGTCGTCCGATCAGCGGGGCGGTGTCTCCAGGCCCCGGCTGGAGGGCGGCTCCACCTGGCACCACACCGGAGCTCTCGATGCCGGAAAGTGCCTCGTCGAAGGCGGCTCACTCCTGGCCGCGGACACGCTCACCGTCCGAGGCGCGGAACTGGACCACGGCCGGTTGCAGGCCGGACACCTGATCGGCGGTGGCCGCGCGATCAACGGATCGACGGTGACGGCCGACACGGCCGCGCTGTCGGAATGGTTGCTGGAAGGAAGCGGCACCGGGATGTCGATCTCGGGTTCCACCCGCGAAGGACTGCTTTACGCGGATGTCTCCGTAAAATCCGGAGCCGCGTTGTCGGCCGGGGCCATCGCGGATTCGGCCTGGTACACCGTCGATGGAAACGGTTCGAGCCTGGCGGTCGCCGAATCGATCACCGCCGTCGGTCCTCAAAAGGTCACGGTTCAGAATCAGGGCCAGGGGAGTGCGGGCAGTCTTCTGCGAGCCCAGTTGACCGTGCGCGGTCCCGGTTCGCTGTTCCGCTTCGTCGGAAGGGCGGAGGACGTCAGTCTGAGTATCCTGGAGGGCGGCCGGGTGAACGGAGGTTCCCTGCGCGGGCCGATGCGTCCGCGGACATTGACCGGTTTCAGTGTTTCGGGTTCTGGCTCGGCCCTGATCCTGGACGGCAATCTCGAACTGGGAGCCTTCGGCGAGGGGGGCTTCAACCTCAACAACGGCGGCCGGTTGGAATGCGCCCGGGGTGTGCTCAACGGCGGCCAGGCGGGGGGATCGAGCGGCAGCTCGGTGTATGGCGCGGATTCCTTCTGGCTCCTGCGCACCAGCCTGGTCGTGGGCGATGATTCCGGTCTGGCCCGGCTCAGCCTGGGCGAGGGCGGTCGGGTTGAGGTTCGAGGAGAGTCCCTGGCTTTGGCGCTTCAAAGGAGCGGCGAAGGCAGGGTGGTGGTGGACGGCGGCGGCTCCGCTTCCCCCTCCGCGCTGGACACGCGCCTCACCGGTGAGACCGGAGTCGGACTGGCGGGCAAGGGGAGCATCGAGCTGCTCAATCGTGGTCGCATGCTCTCCGGAAAACTGACGCTTGGGGTGCAAGCCACGGCCACAGGAATTCTGGAGGTCCGCGGTGCGGGCGCCGGCCTGGAAGTGTTCGGAACGCTCGAGATCGGGCGGGCGGGCCAGGGTCGGATGGAGGTCTCCGGCGGTTCGGCCGCTGCGGAGGAGGTGCTCATCGGATCCAATTCCCAGACCAACCAGCTGCGCCTTTCAAGAAGCGGTTCGACATTCACCATCGCGAAGGCCCTGCACGTGGGCGAGACCGGCCTGGCACGTCTCGACGTCCAGCAGGGCGCGAAATTGATTCAAACGGGAACCTTCCTCCCGGACAGCGGCGTCGGCGAAGCCAGCGTGGCGCACCTGCCCGGTTCCCAGGGATCCGTCACGGTGGATGGAACGGGGTCGGCGTGGGTCGGCGAACGGGGCGCCCTGATCGTCGGCAGCCTGGGCCGGGGAACGATGGACATCTCCCGCGGCGGTCGCGTGGACTTTGGAAACATCGTGATTGGCGGCGGCATGGAAGCTTCGGCCAAGGTGACGGTTTCCGGGCCGGGCTCAGTTTTGCAAGCCCGCGACCTCCTGCGCGTCGGGGGATCGGGTTCGGCCACCGCGCCCGGCGAACTCACGGTTTCCGCCGGAGGCCTGGTTCAGTCCGCGTCTGCCCTTCAAGTTTCCCGGCTGGGCGTCGTGCGTCTCGACGGTGGGTCCGCCATCGTGGGCCAAACCACCGGGGCGGCCATTCCCGGCGCCGTGATTGTCGCCAACCAGGGGACGCTTCGTCTGGGAGGCCGGCTGATCGGTTCCGTGCAGCTCCGGCAGGGCGGCCGGTTTCTTCCCGGATCGTCGCCGGGCCGCGCCACGATCGAAGGCGATCTCACCCTCGCCGAGGGCAGTGCCCTGGAGATCGAACTGGCGGGCGCCGAGGGTGGCACGAACGTGGACCAGATCGAGGCCACCGGCCGGGTCACGCTTGCGGGTCGGGTGGAGTTGGTTTTCCGGGATGGCTTCGCGCCGACCCAGGGCCAGGTGTTCGAGATCGTGCGGGGAAGCTCGGTCACCGGGGAGTTTTCGGAAGTGGAGGTGCGCGGGCTGGCGTCCGGCTTCACCTACGCACTCACCAACCCCGACGGCCGGAGTCTGCGGCTTACCGCCACCAGCGCGGGAACCTCCACCACCCCACCGCGGCTGACCATCACCCGATCGACGGCGCCGGCGGGTGGACAAGTGGTGATCCGATGGCCGGAGCATGTCACTGGCTGGACGCTCCAGCAGTCGTCCGCGCCTGGAGGAGCGCCTTGGAAGGAAGTCCTGGCGCCCGGCAACAGCCTGACCGTTCCCACGACCGGCCCGGCTCAGTTCTTCAGGCTTGCGAACTGATTCCAGGCCATGGGGTCGGGAGCAGCCTGCCGAGAGGCATGCCAGAAAGTGGCCGGAGCGTCGGGCTCCAGCCCGACCTCCGGAAGCCCTGCCCAAAGGATCCCGACCCCGGAGGGGGCGCAGGGCGCAGGGGCTTCTGGCACGCCCTTCGGGGTGCTTCTGCAAGAAGGCTTGTTTCCTGAGGTGGCGTCGGCGACGACGCCACCTCAGGCCACTTTCTGGGATCCCTTCGGGATCCGCGGTGGATTCAGGAGCAATGCCCCACCCCAACCCCGGCAACCGTGGCCCGGGGAGATCGAGACATGGGCCTACGGCACCCGTTCCACCTGGAGAAATCGATGCGGGGCGCCGTCGGTCGGCCAGGCGATTTCCGCAACCGCACTTTCCGCGGTCACGGTAATGCCCGAAGGGGTCCATTCCGGGTGGTTCAGGTGTTCCTTGGTGCGCAATCGGTAGCGTGCCCCTGGCCGGGCCACGAACCGGAGGACCAGGGAACTGCCCGAGCGTTGTTCCAGGGAGAGAATGTCCGGGCTGGGCGGCGGTGTGGAGGCGTTGCCACGTCCGGGGCTGGGACTGGCAAACACCACGTAGTTGGTTCCGGGCGCTCCATCCGGACGTCGGCCCTGGCTGGCGCCCGACGTTTGCGCGCCGAAGATCACCCGGTCCGCGAGCGTTCCCTCGGACGGTTCCCCATCGAGCCAGACCAGGAGAAACCCGTGGGCCGGAATGAGGGTGGCCGGGGGAAGGGGCCATTTTCCGGGCAGTGCCGGATCGTCGGTCAGGAAATAGCCGTCGAGGGCGACCGGCGTAGAGCCGGAGTTGTGAAGTTCCAGTCAGGGCTCGGCGCGGCCGGAAGCGTGCCCCTTTTCATGGCGTCCCGGGGGGCGATCTGGAAAACGATACCGCCCATGAAGCCGTTGTTTCACCGTGGGTGGCCAGGGATCGCATGGCTGCTGCTCAGTCTGGTAGTCGCGCTCCCCGCCGGGGCTGCGGAGGGTGTGGCAGCGCGGAGTGGCCTTACGCTCCACGTCTCGAAACTGGGCGACAACACGGACGGTCGGAGTTGGGCGACGGCGTTTCGCAGCATCCAGCGGGCGTTGGATGCGATTCCGGACGATCTCGGGGGACACCGGATTCTGGTGCGCCCGGACACCTATGCGGAGGCGAACCTCTCCCCGCGGCACAAGGGGGCGGCGGGCGCGTACAACTCCCTGGAGGGCGATTTCGATGGACGCCTGGGATCCGGGGCGACGGGTTGGTGTCTGATCGATGCGGGCGATCCGGCGAAGGGGTTCAAGAGCTGGGACTGGTGGAGTTCGATCCGGGCCTCGGACAAGCACTGGCCGGTGGGGAACAACCAGGAGACCTTTTCGAGCATCATTTGGGATCGCTGGAAGCTCAGCCGACTTTATACGGCGGGCGGGGATGCCGGGTTGTTCTGGGATCTCACCAACAGGAGCGGCGAGGGGTTCACCGTGGTGGTGGAGGATTGCGTCGGCACCGGCCGGGCCTTTGGCGGCGGAGTGGTCTATCCGAAGGTCCGGGCGGGGGAACCTTCGATTTTTCGACGCTGTTATTTCCTGGCGCTCGACTGGGTGGGCGACACCGCGGCGGTGCTCCTCGGCGGCACCGAGAAGACCCTGCCGGAACAGCCGCATTGCGTGTTCGAGGACTGCACGCTGGTTCATCCCGACAATGCGGTGGCGCTTTCGTATGCCAGCGACTGTGCGCGGGCGACGTTCCGTGGCTGCCGGCTGGTGGTGCTGAACTTCACCCAGCCGGAAATGGGCGGAAAATCCACCGGCATTCTCTGCACCCAGGGACACAAACCGAGCGGCCGGCTGCACCTGGATCTCGAGGACTGTTCCCTGGCCGGCTACTCCATCGCCACCCCCGGGGACGACGCCCAGGCGCTGACCTACACGGTGAAAGGGCGGACCCGCGCCTATGTGCAGTTCAAGCAGGCCGTGCCCGAGGGTTTCGAACGGCTGGGACTCTGGCCGGCCGAGCTCTTCTCCGCGATCGCCCCTCCGGCTCAGGGCGCGGAGCTGTCGCCGTCCGCGCGCTCCGTCCGGCCCAAGCTGGCCAAGCTCCCCTTCGCGCAGGGCAAGGCGATGGAGAACACGCCCTTTGTTTTCCAGGGCCGCCCCCTCCAGGTGCTCAACCGGCGGGACGACACCAAGTCGAACGCCGACGGCTACAAGCAGAGCATGCATCTCTATCTGTTGGACCTGGTGACGGGCGAGGAACTGGGCCGGTTCGGTGAGGGGCACTCGTTCGCGAATGCCTTTGTGGAGGGCGACCGGTTGCATGTTTTCGCCAGTGAGGGGACGGACCGCGATTGGTTCCAGAGCCTGTACCGGTTCACGACGCGGGACCTGAAGACCTGGCAACGCGCGCCGGCGATCGAACGGGAGGGCCAGGAACACCTGTTCAATGCGTCGGTCTGCCGGGACGACACCGGCTATGTCATGGCCTACGAGTCCAACCTCCCGGTCCAGTTCTGCTTCAAGTTCGCGCGGTCCCGCGATCTTGAGCATTGGGACAAGATCCCCGGCCTGACCTTCACCGGAGAGAAGCGCGAGTACAGCGCGTGTCCTGTGATCCGATACTTCGCGCCCTATTACTACGTGATCTATCTCCACACTGCGGTGGCGGGAGGGAAGGGGTACGTCTCCTTTCTCGCCCGGTCGCGGGATCTGGCCGAGTGGGAATTGAGTCCGTTCAATCCGATTCTCGAAGCCGGCCCCGGGGAAGGGATCAACAACTCGGACGTCGACCTCTTCGAGTGGGAGGGGCGGACCTATCTGACCTACGCCACCGGCGACCAGGCCACCTGGGGCGCGGTGCGCGTCGCGCAATACGACGGCCCCATGGCGGAGTTTTTCACCCGCCATTTTCCCGGGGATCGGCCCGTGGTGAAGGTCAGTGCCCTGGCTCCCGGAAATCGATGAGAAGCGCGCCCCTGTTCACGGGGCGGGGACCTGGAAGGAGAGCCTCCGGGCCGGGCCATCAAGAATGAGGGTGCCCCCGAGAAAGGGGGCGTTGCCGATCATTCCGTCGGCGAGGGCCAGCCCCTCCATCAGATGAGTCCGACGGTGCCGGGTGGCGAGAGGCATCCGGAACCGATGGCCGGCAGTCTCGAATTCGAAATCACGGGCCCTCCGTGTCCAATGAATGCGGAAGGACTGCATGCCGATGGACACGCCGGGGAGCCAGCTTCTTCGGAAGCTCCGGGGATCGACTTTTGTCGCCAGGATTCCCTCGTTGTCGAAGAACTTCAGGCCCGGTGGCCGGGCGGAATAACCGGTGTCGAGGAAGAGATCGAGCTCGCCTCCCTCCGCCGAGAGCGCACGCAGGATCGGGGCGCGACGGCCCGTGAGATTGGGTGGCCGCAGCACTGCGTCACCGGGGACCGTGGGAGAAAACTCCAGCCTGCGCTTTGGAAAATCCCAGGTGGTCCGGACCCGTTGCAGGACGTCCCAGCCGAGCACGCCGTCGAGATTTGCATCCAGGAACTTCAGCAGCCGGGGAGGACTGATGACCGCAGGCAGGTGGGAAACAATGAGGGAACCCAGGCGCAGTTCCTGGATCCGGCCCAGGCCGACAGTCCGGTCGCGGCTCCCGGAATCGGTAAGGGTCACGGGGGGACCTTCGGGTTCCACCCCTGCTTTCCGGGCAAAGGCTTCCGTCACCAGTGAACTCGAGAAACCCGTGTCGAGGAGGAAACGCCCGGGATGGCCATTGACGGTCCCGGAGGCGATGACGAGTTGGCCGAAGGCGAGATCGAAGGGGATCGCGACGGTTTTGTCGGCGAACGCAACCACCAGGTCGGGCCGGTTGGTGGCGGTGCGGGCGAAATCAATCCGGGCCTTGTGACTCTCGAGGAGACCCAGGGGTTCATAGAGGCGGAGCGACTCGGCCCATTGACCGGTTTCCTCGTAGGCCTGGAGGGCGAGGTGTTGAAGGTGTCGGCGCTCCTCGGATTCGCGGGTTTCTTTCGCCAGTGCCAGAAATTCCACGGCGGCGGCCCGGCCATCGCCATCCCAGTAGGCCTGTCGTGCCTGGGCAAAGCGTACATCCGTTGGTTTCTCCAGCCGGCTGACCTCGCTTGGCACGAGGCGCTGGTGGGGCCGCTCCGGACCCCATTCCTGCCGTGGACCGGGCCGCCAGGGCAGCCCGGTGGCGGGTGTTACCTGGACCCGGGAATTCGGGGAGGAACAGCCGAAGCCGGACGCGAGGATCAACGCGATGGCCACGCATGGGAGCTTTGGCCATCGGATCCGGGCCGGGGACGGACCTGGAGAGTCCGTCTCCCGGTTCCCGGTGGGTTCCGGCGCAACCCTTCCGCGGAGGCCCGGACGGGTCGGTCGTTCGTGCGGCATCGGAGCCGACTCGTACAACGGTCCCGGGGAGGGGGCGAGCCGAAAACCGGGTTCAGGGCTTCGGTACCTCGGACGTCGTCCAGCGCGCATCGCCACGGAGCAGGCCGGTGAACCCGTTCGCGGAGGCATCCAGGGTGGAGAGCCCTTCCAGCTCATCGAAATGCCAGAACCCCAGGGGCTGCGGGGCTTCGTCCGCGCGGAGCCGGCGGCCGGCGAGCAGGGCCAGGTCGGCGTTCGATCGAGCGACGTTCCAGAGTCCCACCTCGTCGATGGGTCCGAGGAAGGTGTTGGGGTAATTGTGGTAGCGGCCGATCTGCAAGGGGGCGGTGGTGGTGGCTGGACCCGGAGCGCCCACCCAGGGGCGGGCGATCGCGGTCCGGCCATCAACCACCAGGCGTCCGCCCGTGGCATCCACGACAAAGGCCACGTGATGCCATTGACCATCCGCGATGGGACCGGCGTCCAGTCCCTGGCCCCCGCCCCACACCGAGCTTCCGGGCGGTCCGAAGTAAAAGGCGCGAAGCTTTCCCTGGTACACGAACAGGCTGTAGCCATTGAAGGAGCCATCGAAGTATTTGCTCGCGATGCCGTCCACGACGGCGCCGTTCCGCGAGGTTTGGATCCAGGCCGCGAGGGTGAGCGGGTAGGCGTTGAGCGCGGGCCGATGGCTGATTTCGACGAATCCATTCACCCCGCCGAAAGTCAGGGCACCCCGGGGATCGTCCGGCGGTTCCAGGGGCGCACTCACGGCGCGGTAGAAGCGGAATCCTTCCGCACTGTCCGCGCGGGCCGTGAATCGCAGGCGCCCCAGGAAATCGGCATTCACGAACCCGACGGAATCCCATTGGACGAGGTCGGCGCTGGATTGGATTTGGCAACGGTCGCCGGGCGAGCCGGGCCAGAACAGGGTGAAGGTGCGATCGCCGGAGGGGAGCACGTCCCCGGCGGTGCCGCTCCCGGGCTCGGGCTCCGGTGACGGCGACGCGGCAAGCACCGCCACCCGAACAAGTGTGGGCGCGCTTTCCAGCGAGGCGTCGCGGACGACCAGGCGGAACTCGAGTTCGGAGCCCACCGAGGTGGCATCGAGGACGAACGTCGGGGTGGGGGCCTCCGGGTTCTCAAGAGCAACGCTCGGGCCGGCGGTTTGGGTCCAGGCGTAGGTGAGCGGGTCGCCGTCCGGGTCGGAACTGCCGGTGCCGTCGAGCTGGACGCGGGTGGCGGAGCCGGCGAGCACGGGTTGCGTGGGTCCCTTGGCGAAGGCGATCGGGGCCCGGTTGAGGCGCGGGGCGGGTGTTCCCAGGGAAGCGGGAGCCCAGGACCCGGGCTGCGTTTCGTCTGTGCCCGGTGGCCACGCGCGCAGGGGCACGGAGTCGGTGGGAATGGCGTGGACCAGCGCCACCGGGGCCTGCCGATTCCAGCCGCCGAGCAGCGCATCGGGAATTCGGAGTTCCGCGCTCCAGGTGGCGTCGCCCCGGCTGGTGACGGCGATGAATCCCTCCTCCGGAATGGCGGCCACGTCTCCCAGACGTTCGGAAGGGATGCCGAACTCATCCACGAAAAATCCGGGGAGTTCGCTTGGCGAGGCGGGGAGTTCCGGATTGGCCCGGCGGTCGACCCGCAGGCCCACCTGGGCCGGTGGGGCACCCGCAGTGCTGAACAGAAGATCGGAAGCGCAGGCGTGCAGGGCGCCGTCGGCGTGAACCATGCGGGCATTGACGAACCGGCCGTTCGACAGCGCGAGCCGGATCAGGGGAGCCCCCGCATACGCGGCGTCCCCGCAATCGCCGTCGAGCACCGGCGCGGCCGCGACAGGAATGGTCAGGGGTTCCACTTCGAAGTGGAGGGTGGCCCGGCCGGGTTCCTGGTCGGAGTCGGTGCCGGTGACGTCGATCTGGTAGGAACCCGGCGGGAGATCGCGGAGCGACAGGGGGGAGCCATTGCCAGCGCGGGATTCGCTGCCGGTGAGCTCCCAGCGAAGCCTTGCCGGATCCAGGCTGCCGTCCTCGGCATCATAACCGATCGCGGTGACGGAAGGCACCGTGCCGAAGGGAAGGACGGCTCCCTCGCGGAGTCCGGCAATCACCACGTCCGGGGCATGGCGCGGGAGTCGGAACGGCGCGGATTCCGCCAGGCTGGCGTTGAAGCCGTCCGAGACAACCACCCGCAAGCGGCAGCGATCCCCGCCGGCGAGCAGTCGGGTGTTGGTGGCGAAGGCGAGATCAGGGTAGCCGACCTGCAGCGTCTCCCAGGATCCGCCGTCGTCGGTGCTGAACTGGATCGTGTAGGAGAGCGGATCCTGATCGGGATCGGCCCCGACCCAGTCCGCGGAGAGCCGCTGGTTGGCGGCATCGAAGCGGGGCTCGTTCAGTGTCACCGACGGAATGCCGGCGCTGGGCAGGTATTCGGTGAGAACCACGCCGCCCTTGAGAACCTGGAGACGTTCGGCGCCGGGCGCGGTCGGGATGAACTGGACGAACGATGCCCGGGATTTTTCGCCGTCCTCGGCCACCGTCCAAAGGAGGGGATACTCACCCACGGTGAGCCCGTTGGCATCGACCCAGCGCAGCCGCCAGTCGTGGGTGACGGGGGGCGCATTGAGCGAGGCCCGGACTTTCTCGGGGTCGAAGGTCGAGGAGGGCAGCCGGTGGCAGGGACGCAGCAGGGCGGTTTCGAGCACCAGGTCCACGGTGCCGGCAACGAGCACCACCGTGTCGGGCAAGGCTACGCCGGCACCTGCCAGGGTGCGGGCGGCGGCGGCCTGAAATCCAGGGATGCGATCGAACAGGGTGTCGAGGGAGGGTTTGGAGATCCAGGTCGACGACCGGTAGCTCATCAGGTCGGCGGCGTTGGTCGGTCCGATGACGCTGTAGGTCCGGGAGTCGAAGCCGTACTGGGTCGTCCGGCTGGCGATTTCCGTGGCGAGGTTGGCGGCGTCGACGATCCCGATGGTGCAGGCATCGAGGGGGTAGGGGCCGGCGCGGAGCGGGCGACCGCCTCCACAGGCGAGCGGGGACATCGACTGGTCGATGTGCCGCAGCGTGTAATTGTGGCCGAGTTCGTGGGCCAGGGTTTCGCCGCCCCGGGGTTCGTTCCAGGGGCTGATGGGGCCGGCGGCGCCCGGCGGTTCCATTTTCACGACCAGATCCTCGGCGACGCCCGATTCGGGGCGCGTGGCGAGGCCGAGTGAAGTGGATCCATCCGCGCTGGTGTTGGCCATCCAATGCACCGTGCCCACGTAGTGCGTGTCGCCGCAGTCCCGCGGGTTTTTTTCAAAGGACGAGTAGACCTTCAGCCAGTCCAACGCGTCCTGGAATCCGCCCGACACATCGAACGGCTCGTAGTCGATGTCCGGGTAGGGAATGAAGAGCTTCGAGAGCTTGATCTTCACCACCGGCCGGCTGATGCGGTCGCCCTTGAGCGCGAAGCGGAAGTGGTCGATGGGCAGCATCGACTGGGCGCGGGCCAGGATGTCGCCGAATCCCGAGGCGGGATTGCGCGGGTCATAGTTCGGGGCCGAGGTGTGGATGGGGACGAACACGAGGCAGGGGGAGCCGGTTTGGACGACCTCGATGTCGCCCGAGGGGAGCGTGTTGTTTCCCAGCGCGTTCAGGCCGGTCTCAGGCACGCCCATGCCGGGGTTGAGGGTGAATTCCACCCGGAACCGGCCGCGCTGAATCCATTCCTTCGGCAGTTCGAACAGGTACCCGTTGTCGAGGGTGGAACGTAGGATGCCCAGGTTGCCGGTGGCGGTCAGGGTGGGGTTGTTGACCGGGGACAGCGGGGAGCCGGGCAGGGGGATGTTGCCGGCGTACCCGGTGAGCAGGCCGTTGACGGCGTAGCGGCCCACCCCGGTGGTGTCCTTGGAGAGTCGCGCGTACACGCGGGCGACGGTGGGTTTGTTGGCCACCAGCCGGGTCGAGTTGTCGAAGTCCTGGGTGGTCTGGACCACCTCAAGCCCGAGCACCTCGAAGTCCCGCTCGATGGGTTTGGCGTCGGCGGGAATCCGCCAGACGCTGTCCCCGTTGACCCAGTAGAGCCAGCGGCGGTCGGCGCGCAGGTTGAATCCCTCAAGGGAACCGCCGGCGGTGAGTTTGTCGGCGATCGTGCCGTACGGTCCGAAGACGAAGTCGCTGTCGGCGCCGGCGAGGCGTCCGACGATCTGGGCATTGGGGGTGTCGAAGCTGCAACCGAACACGCCGCCGCAGCGGAGCGGGGTGACGGTGAGGAAGATGCGGTCGGGGGTCACGGCCACGCCGCGGACCTGGAGATTGGCGCTCCCGGTGTCGTACTCCACGGAGCTACTGCGGTCGCGGGCGGAGATCCGGAGCACCCGGCCGCTGGCACGCGTCGAGGAAAGATCCCCGATGGCCGCGTAGATCGCGGTGGTGTGATTGCGGGTGATCACCACGCCGCCGCCGCCGCCGCGGGTGGATTCGTTGCGCACCGAGAAGTCCCAGACATTGCGGGCGAGCAGCACGGGGTTGGAGTTGAAGGGGTCGAGGTCGAACTGGTACAGCCGCTGGTCATGGGTGAGGACGAGCAGGGAGTCCTTGAGTCGGGAGCCGTTGGATTGGAGCACCTCGATCGCCTCCATGCGTTTCACGGCACTGCCCGGAGCCGAGAAGGATCGGAACACCGACAGACCGGTGGGTCGTTGGATGAAGAATTCGCCCCCGGCCGCGTACGAGCCCCAGACGTCCCCGCGCCAGAGCAACACCGCGCCGTTGGCGGCGACCGGCGCCAGTTCGATGCGGGGCGGCGAGATCAGGGTCCGTTCCACCAGGTAACGCGTGGAATCCGCGAGGGGGTCGCTGAACGAGGAGGCGAGAGGCTTCCTTCGGAGGTACCCGTTGGCGGCGTAGTAGACGAACAAATCGTCGCGCACCACGCCGTCGAGGGAGAATCCATACCCCTGACCGACGTAGCGATCGCCCGGCGCGAGTTGGACAGCCTGGGGCGGGCGGATGCCGAGGGAGTTGCGCACGGCCAGGGTGCCCTCGCGCCGCGTGACCTCGTTGTTCTGGCCCCCGCTCTTCCACCAGTAGATGCCGTCGCGGAAGAGTTCGAACCCGGTGATGCCGGGGAGATTGCCGGCCCCGGCGTCGGTGACGACGCGTTGAGGGACGGCCGGTTGGGCGGGGGAGGAGAGGGTCGAGATCAGTCCGAGGATCAGGAGCAGGCCCAGGCGAATGCTGGGAGAGGGGAGTGGGGAGAGGCGCCACCCCGCTTGGTGAAGATCCCGGGCCGGTCGCGGAAAATCAGGCGCATGCGGAGACAAGCCAGCCGTGGGAGCCTTCTTTTCATTCACGATGACCACAGTCGGGGGCGGGTGCCGCAGGGTCGACTGGAATCCCGGATTATCTTTATTGACGATCGCGTCGCGGAGCGACGCTTGAATTGCCTCAAGATCCGCACGAATCGGTGGGTTCGATCGACATTGGTGAGGAGACCGGAGGGGACCGATTCAAGCGTCGCGCCGCGACGCACCCGAAACTCGCACTGGATCCAGGGGCTGAACCCCCTGGCTACCATCGTCCCGTCGCTCCGCGACTCTAGGGAAATGGAGCTCCGCGGGAACCCTTCCCGCGTCAGGGAGACGAGGGCTCAAGGCCCCGGCGGCGGAGCAGGGGTTCGATCTTCGGATCGCGTCCGAGGAAATTGCGGAAGAGCGTCATGGCGTCCTCGCTGCCGCCGCGGGAGAGCAGGGTGGAGCGGAAGTGATCCCCGTTGGCCCGGGTCAGACCGCCGTGGTTCTTGAACCATTCCACGCTGTCGGCATCCAGCACCTCGCTCCAGATGTAGGAGTAATAGCCGCCGGAATAGCTGCTGCTGCCGAAGACATGGGAGAAATAAGTGCTGCGATACCGGGGTGGAACCGGGGCGAAATCGACGCCCGCTTTGGCAAGGGCGGCGGTTTCGAAGGCGACGACGCCGTCCGCCGACGGGACCTCGGCGGGGGCGAGTTGGTGCCAGGCCTGGTCGAGCAGGGAGGCGGCGAGGTATTCGGTGGTGCGGAACCCCTGGTTGAACTTCTGGGCGGCGCGGACCTTCTCCACGAGTTCGGCGGGGATGGGTTCCCCGGTGCGATGGTGACGCGCGAAGTGGGTGAGCACGGTCGGCCAGGTCATGCACATTTCATTCACCTGGGAGGGGAACTCGACGAAGTCGCGGGGGACGCTGGTGCCGGAGAACCGGGGGTAGCGAACCTTGGAGAACATGCCGTGAAGCGCGTGTCCGAATTCATGGAAGGCGGTGTTCACCTCGTCGTAGGTGAGCAGGGTGGGTTCCCCGGCGGGAGGTTTGGGAACGTTGAGATGATTGGCGATGACTGGACGTCGGTTCAGGAGGGCGGACTGGGCGACATAGGCATTCATCCAGGCGCCGCCGCGCTTCGAGGACCGGGCGTACCAGTCGACGATGAACAGGGCCAGCGGGGATCCGTCGTGGTCGATGACATCGAACACCTGGGTGTCGGGATGATATTTCGGGAGGTCGGTGCGTTCCCGGAAGGTGATGCCGTAGAGGAGGGTGGCGGCGTGGAAGACGCCTTTGACCAGGACCTGGCTCATCTCGAAGTAGGGCCGGAGCTGGGATTCGTCGAAGGCGTACCGGCTCTGGCGGACTTTTTCGGAATAGAAATCCCAGTCGTGCGCAGCGATGGCGAAACCGCCTTGGGCGTCATCGACGAGTGTCTGCATGGCCGCGGCTTCGCGTCGGGCGTTGGCGACGGCGGGTTGGGCCAGTTTGGCGAGCAGGGCATTGACCGCGCCGGTTTCCTTGGCGGTCTGCACTTCGAGCTGGTAGGCGGCGTGATGGGGGAACCCGAGCAGTTGCGCGCGTTCGGCGCGGAGCCGGGCCAGACGGGAGACGGTCGACCGGTTGTCGAACTCGCCGCCCTGGCTGCCCCGGGCGAGGGAGG
Organism: uncultured Verrucomicrobiota bacterium; assembly: GCA_964476125.1. GTDB lineage: Bacteria > Verrucomicrobiota > Verrucomicrobiia > Limisphaerales > CAIMTB01 > CAIMTB01. The sequence goes on from CAYZAE010000029.1 coordinate 33,716, forward strand.
CCTGGAGAAGGCGCTGTCGAAGCGGCCGGTTCGTGAGGGAGCTCAGGGCGGGTTGACCTGTCGTATTGAGGAGGGTGATGAGGTGCTTGCCTTCCTGGCCTGCGGCCTTGGCTGCGGCGGCGGCCGTGGCGATTTCGCTGTCGGTCAGGCCGGCCAGTTCGGAGGGGTTGTCGACCACGACCGCGGCCCGGTTGCGTTCCTTGAGCACGTTCTGGGCGAACGTGGTGTGGAGCACGGCGATCTCTGAATTGATGGCCTTGAGCCGGGTTTTGTCGGCTTCGCCCAGCCGGGCGCCGGCCCGGACGAAGTCCTCGTGGGTGCGTTCGACGAGACGGAGTGATTCGCGGTCCAGGCCCAGCTTGCCGCGGTTCTGGTAAACGGCGTCGATGCGGGCGAAGAGACGGCTGTTGAGGAGAATGGCATCCCGATGAGCGGCGAGGCGGGGAGCCATTTCCTTCTCGATGGCCTGGAGTGCCGGGCTGGTGAGGGTTCCGTTCAGGTTCGAGAAGATCCGCTCCACGTTGCCGAGCCGGAGCCCGCTCTTTTCGAGGGCCACGAGGGTGTTGTCGAAGGTGGGTTCGCCGGTTTGACCGGCGAGGGCCTCGATTTCGCGGAGTTCCTCGGCCATGGCCTGTTCGTAGGCGGGCAGGTAGTGCTCGTCGCGGATCCTGTCGAAGCGCGGGTAGCCCAAGGGCAGGTCGCTTTCGGTCAGCAGGGGATTGTCAGGGGAGCTCACGGGCGGGATGGGCGTTGGTAGGGGGTTGGCCGGGTAGGCGTTGGAGGACGCGAGCAGGAGCGCCGCCATGAAGGCGATCCGCCGGGAGCGCGCATCGAATTTCATGGCGCCAAGGGTGGAGGTGCCGCCCTGGGCCTGCCAGTTCCAAGTCGGCCTCCTGGTTTGCGGTCGCGCCAGGAGGGTGGGCGGGTGGAATTAGGGTGG
>CAYZAE010000029.1:34755-49235 GCA_964476125.1 uncultured Verrucomicrobiota bacterium
GCCTCAAATCGATGACCGACCGGTACAATGCGTATCGGGCGGCTCTTGGGCTGCCCCGGGTGGAGTCGAGTCCGGAATCCTCCCCGCTGATCGGGGATCTGCATTTGTTGCGAAGCGTTCCGGAACTCGCCGATCAACCCTACCTGCCACGGCAGGTTCGCCATGTCGGTCCGCTGCTCTGGGACATGCCCTCGTCCCATGCCCGGCTGGACTCATTCATCGCGCTCCATCGTGCGGCAGGACGGCCGGTCGTCTATGTCCAGATCGGCCGGCTCTTTGAGGACTTTCCGGCGTGGGAGCCTGTGCTCACCGCTCTGGGGCGGGTCCAGGTTGGCGCGATTCTGGACATCGGCCGGAGTGATTTCATGGGGTCTCCGCCACGGGTTCCTGGGAACTGTTTCCTGACCCGGTACGTCCCCCTGGGAGACATTGCCGACCGCGTCTCCCTGGTGGTGTGCTAAGCCCAGACCACGAGTGTGCTGGCCTCCATTTTTCACGGAAAGCCTCTCCTGGCGATTCCCCATTCGACGGATTCCCAGGAACTCGCATCACGCGTCGGGGCGAAGGGGCTGGCCCGGGTGATCGTGGACCGCGCCAATCTGACCGCCGCCGAGTTGGAGGCTCATTTCGAGACCTTGTCCCAGGGCTCCGGCTGCCCGGCCACGGCCCGGTTCCAGGCCCTCTTCCGGGAGTACGACGATGAGCGTGTCTACCGGGTCCTGTCGTCGGTGCTGGCCTGAGATCCGTGATCCCGGGGCGTTGCGGTCAGGTGTTTCCGGAGTGCGCGCGCTTCGTCGGCCAGTTCCTTGCAAGCTTCCAGGGTGTCGGAGAGCCCTGGAACCGCGTGGGGCATGGAGCCCTGCGCGGGCGTCTTCTCATCGGGATCCCCCAGGCCCGCATCCCGCTGTTCCCGGAGGTGACGGGTGATCAGGTCGCGAAGGGCGGAGGCGTTGTCGACGCCATGGAAGTAGCCGACGTGTGTTTCGCGAGTGGGGACGCCCGGTTCACCGTGGCCGCCACCCCCGCCGCCGCCGCCGGCGCTGCGAACCTTGAGATCCGAGATGCCGAGCAGGCGTTGGAGAGGTCCCTGGTGAATCGTCAGTTCCTGGACGTTCGCATACGTCATGGTGAGTTCGTCGACGGTCCAGATTCCGGATCGGATGCGCAGGCTGCGATCCGTCACCAGATACCAGCGCAGCTGGTAGTCGAGCAGGGTGATGGCGAGGGTGAGGGGGAGTTGGGCCAGGAACAGGAGGACGCCGAGGGCTTCGAAGCCGTAGATCAGCGGGAGCCAGGAGTCGAAGGCGGCGAAACGCTGTCCCAGATTTCGCAGCGGAATTTCGTGAAGCAGGATCAGGCCGAAGACCAGGCCGGCCAGGGCGGCCGCCTGCCGTGCCGACCAGCCGGCGAGCCGGAGCCAGAGGAAACCGCGGGCCGCGCGGAAGACACGCAGCGAGCCGGGGGCGCCGGTGGGAGCCTGCGGTTCGGGGGGGACCCGCAGGATTCGCAGGAATCGGGTGCGAAGGATTTCAATCATGCGGGCCTCCGCGAGGCGGAAGGCTGTCCCGGAGCTGTCTGAGTTCCGCGGTCACTTCCCGCAGGGCCGCGCTGAGTTCCTGAAGGTCGCCGACCCCGGCCGGGGCCCCGGCGATGGCGGGCGGGGCCTCCGGCAAGGAGCCGGAGGCGGGTTTCGTCCCTGCGTGAGCCCCGCGCATGCGTTGGTAGAGGAAATCACGGATGTCCTCGAACTGGCGAAAGCCCTCGAGAGTCATCTCGGCTCCCGAATTGCCGGCGGCGGTCTGGAGTTCGATGCGGGCGAGGCCGAGCCAGCGTTCGACGAGATTCGCCCGGATCTGGATGTCCTGGATGCGCGCGTAATTCAGCAGGACCTCGCGGCGGAACAGGATTCCCCAGCGCATGGAGATTCCCTCGGCATCGAATCGATAGCGGAGCGTGTGGTAGCGGAAGTAGAGGAACAGAAAAACGAACGGGAAGGCCGGAGGGAACACCAGGGCGGACAACGCGTAATAGGTCAGCAGCCTCGGATCCGGGCGTTCGAGATTTTCCGGAGCCGGTGTCGGCGACGTCATGGACGGCTTCTGACATGAAGGGGCTTGCAGCGGAAGCTTCATTCCCTGGTCGGGGGGGGGAGGCCTGTTCGCGGGCGGCGGGCGATAGGGGCATGACGAAGCCAGGCGCAGGGATGACTTGGGAGGGCGGAGCGCCTGGAGGCTGCACCCTGCGGACGCGATGGACGGCGTGCATTGCAAATGCAACGCCCTTGCTGTGGGGACGTGGTGAAGGGTTGGGAAGGAGTTGGAATTCCCTGATTGGCGTGGGTTTTTCGCGGGTACGGCATGGGATCCGGCTCTGGCACGTCCGTTGCTACCACCCTGATGCCTTGATGGTGTGACGGGCGCATTCAGAAAGATCACGACAATGAACAAGACTCTCGCAATCGCTGGTTCCGTTTTGATGGCCGCAGCCTCCGGTGCTTTCGCCCTCCCCATCGCGACGGTGACCTCCAGTGGCCAGACCGATGGACGCCCTTTCAATGTGGTGACCACGGCGAATGGATCCTTCATCTCCTTCTGTCTCGAGTCGCAGGAGTACCTCTGGGGCTGGCCCAACGGATCGTACTTCTACGAGGTCAGCGACGCCGCCCGGTACAACAACGTGAACAGCCTCACGACGGACCCCATCTCCAAGGCGACGGCGTGGCTCTATCGCAACTTCACGACGGTCGGCGGTTACGCCAACAACAACACCCAGAACATGCTGGTGCAGCGCGCGATTTGGGCGTTGGAAGGGGAAGTGGGCGGGGTGAGCGCCGGCAACCCGTACTACCTGGCCGCCACCACCGGAGCCCAGGCGGGCTACCAGAACGTCGACGCCAATGGCGCGTTCGGCGTGAAGGTGCTCAATCTCTGGACGCAGGATGCCCCGAACAACAACTGGGCCAGCCGTGCGCAGGATCTCCTGGTTCCCGTGCCGGATTCCGGAACCACCGTCGCGTTCCTCGGCCTCGGCGTGGCCGCGATCGGATTTGCCCGGCGACGTCTCGTCGGCTGATCAGCAGGCCCTGACTCGATCGGTTCCGTTCGGATCGTTTTCATGCAGCACCCGCTTCCCTGCGCCTGGCCGTTCCAGGTGCGATGGGGAGGCGGGTGTTTTTTTGCGGAACGGAGGAACCTCGGGGGAGGGGAAGGATCGGTGGTGCGAGGGCAATTCGCCTCACCGCCCCAGGGTGAAGGTGTGGACCAGCTTTTTCGGTTCCCCGAAGCGGACGGATCCCTGGAAGTCGGTGGTGCGGCCCCGGATCAGAACTCGGACGGTGAAGGGGGTGACATCGGGGCGGTCGTGTTTGCGGAAGTGATTTACAAACACCTGGTAGACTCCCGCCGGGGCTCCGCGCTCGGGCCAGAAGACATTCTCCACCGCCGGGCTGCGGAGCGGGGCGCGCGCATTCGTGTCGATGTCCAGCACTCCGCCGGTCGTGGAACGGCGTTGGTTGTAGTTGATCTCGCCTCCCGAAGGATCGACCACGTGCAGGTCGAGATCGTTGCGGTTGGCCCACATCAGGGAGATGCGGACATCGCCTGTGCCCGCGTGATGCTGGCGAAGCTGGGTTTCGAAGGCGTCGAAGGTCAGTGAGTTGGACGGCGCGTTGGTCCGGCGTGTGGATCGTGTGGGCTCGGGCCGCGCGGCGCTGGAATCCAGCGGCATTTCGGGGGCGGGTTCCGGACGGGTCCTCTCCGAGGCGACGACATTTGTGGGTGGGTGAGCTTGCTCGGGAGAGTCGTTCCCAGCTCCGCCGCGCTCGCCCGTGCCGCCTTCGCCGGGGCGCATGGGACCGGAGGTTTGGTCCGTGCCGAAGAAGCGGTCCAGCCACCCGATGGAACGTTCCGGCGGGGCCTCAAGATGAGGGCCGGCCTGGTCCGGCAGTTGTTCGTTGGAAGGCAGATCCGAGCCTTGGCCATCGTGTGGGGTTCCGGTCCCTGGTCGGCCTGAGCCACCCTGGCTTCCGTTGTTTTCCGCGGACCCATTGACCGAGCTTTGCGTGGAGGATCCCTGGGCCGATTCCTGGCCGGCCCGGCGCCCGCCCTGATTCGAACTTGAGTTGTTGCCGCGGGATCCTCCGCCTTCCGAGCCTTGTCGGGCTTGTTCGACCGCCGCGGTGACGCGTGGGCCGAAGACGGCATTCTTGAGGCCTCGGGCCGGGGATCCCGGAGCGGATGGATGCAGGAGCAGCCAAGCGAGGAGACCGAGGAGGATCAGGACGACGGCGGCGAGGGTGAGGGTGGTGCGACGGCGGGACTGAAGCCAGAGCGCCTGCGCATCGTCGGGGTGGGAGAAGCCCCCTTGGGCGTCGGAAGATAAACGCTCGGGCGCGGGCGCACCGCAGGTGGGGCAGGCGGGAGCCGTTGTTCCGTCGTCCGGGACGGGAGGCCGGGGTTGGCCGCAATTGGGGCAGAAGCGACTCATGGGGAGGGCCGGGGCTCGGATTTACTTACTGCGGCGGCGGCGGCCTGCGATTGCCGGAGCCGCCGACGCGCACCGGGATTCCGTTCGGGATCGGTTCCCACGAGTACTCGAAGCCGCGCGCGACCGAATCGATCTTGGCCTGGTTGAACGCGGCGAACGAATTGCTGGAGACGAGGAACACCAGGTAATGGCTGTTGGTGGAAAGGCCGCGGAGGAACGGGGATGCGGCGAAATCCTCGGGGCGGATGCCGGTGCCTGGAACCGGTTCGATGCGGTCGGAGGTGTCGGGTTCGCGGATCCAGCGGAGCGTGGTGGTGTTGTTCACCAGTCCGCCGACGGCGGGGTTCTGGAGCGGGTGAACCCGGGAGTCGGCGATCATGAGGAGCAGCGGGCTGCGGACGCTTTCGTGCTCCCGGGGGAGGCGGAGGCGCTGGGTCTGGCGGGCGCGGATTCGGGCGAGCTGGTTGCTGCGGGATTGGAGACTGCGGCGGAGTTCCTGGATGCGGTGGGTGAGGGTGGCGGCGAGGTTGTCCTGTTCGACGCGGCGCCGTTCCAGTTTCAGGCGTTCGGCGTCCAGAGCGGCGATGCGATCCAGGGCCTGTTCGAGGGCCTCCGATCCCTGGGTGTCCGGGCTGCGGCGGGCGGATTGGATTTCCCCGCCGAGCATCTGGGCGAGCCGTCGTGCCTGGTCGCGTTGTTCGACAAGTTCGATCGTGCGGGATCGGCTGGGATCCGAGGCGCGTTGGAGGAGTTCCTCGGAGGAGGACTGGGCGCGGAGAAAGTCCTGGCGAGCCTGTTCGATCTGTTGCCGGAGCAGGGGCTGGCTGAGGGAGGTCGGGGCGTCGGGATTGTTTTCGGTCCGCTCATGGTTCCGGGCGAGCAAGGCGATGAGCAGGGCGATGAGGATGATGCCGCCGAAGGTGTTGCACATCGTGTCGAGCAACATTTCGAGGCTGTCGGTGGGCATCAACCGCGGGCGGCTCATGGGCGGGGGGGAGGGGAGACGACGAGTTCGCGGGATTCCTCCAGGGCGTCGTAGCCGATCTTGAAATCCGCCGCGCGGGCCATGGCTCGGCATCGTTCGAACAGGGCGATGCCGGAGGGGCGTACATAGAAGACCAGGTAGTCGCGATCCGATTTCCATTCGCGCAAGGCTGCCGCGAATCCCGATTCGAGGTCCGCGGCCGGGAGGGTCTGGCGGTTGGTGGAATTCTGGAAGCGCTGCCAGGTCAGCCCGGAGCCGGACAGCGTGATCAGCAGCGGCTGAAGCGAGTCGGCATTCTGCTGGGGCGGCAGAAGCCACAGCTTGGGTTCGTTCGTGGCTGCGTCGGTCTTCACCTTCAACTCCTGCTCTGCGTTTTCGAGTTCCGAGGTTTGTGCGCGCAGTTGTTCGTTCGACTGCTCGCGCCGACGCAACTCGCGCTCCGCGGTTTCGGCGCGCTCCCGCACCTCGGAAAGGCCCAGCCGCTCTGATCGCTGACGGGTGGCCTCGATCTGCTGGGCGGTGGACAGCCGCAGGGAGACCAGTTGGTTGGAGAAGGCCTGGACCTGGTCCTGCCACTCGCGGATCTCCGCCTGCAGGCGCTCGGGATCCGGCGCGGCATCGGCCGCGGTCTGCCGGGCGCGGGTGGCTTCGTTGGCCGCCGATGCTTTCGCCAGCTCATCGAGGGCTGCGTCGAGCTGTTGCTGGAGCGATTCCTCCCCTGGAGCGGAGGTTTTCGGGGGCTCGATGTAGAGGGTCAGGATGAGGGTGACCAGCGTGAGAATCCCGGTGACGGACGTGATGATGTCCTGGAACGAGAAGAACGAAATCTTCGGGCAGGCGTTGGATCTGAGCCGGGAAGGCATGGGGGCGGGGGGCGGGGGTCGTGGGTCGTGGGTCGTGGGGAGATCGGAGTTCGGAGATCGGAGTTCGGAGTTCGGAGTTCGGAGATCGGAGATTGGAGGTCGGAGATTGGAGGTCGGAGATTGGCTTGGGTTAGGAGAGGGGTGATTCCGGGGGGCGGGTGACGAGTTTGAGTTTGGCGATGACGTGCTGGTGACAGTAGTCGTTGCACTCGTCGAGGAAGTCGGTTTCGCGTTTCTGGAGGGCGCTGACGTAGAGTTGGAGGAAGAGCGCCATGACGAGGGCGACGAGGGTGGTTTCGAAGGCGGTGGAGAGGCCGCTGGTGACGCCTTGAAGATTGCTCTTGATGGCGCCGATGTCGTTGGAGGCGGCCAGGGTCTGGGTGAAGGTGCCGATGGCCGCGCTGAGTCCCTGCACGGTGCCGATGAAGCCGAGCACGGGAATGGCCCAGACCATGCCGCCGATGAGGGTGTAGCTGGAGGCGATCTGGTTTTCGTCGTTCTCGGCCTGGCTCTTGAGAATCGTGGAAACGTCGCTGAGTCCGCCGATGTTGCGGAGGTTGGCCAGGGCGCGGTCGATGCGGTTCAGGAGAATGAAATGGCGCGGGTGATCCACCAGGCCATGGATGCGGTCGAGCACGGCGCGGGCGGAGGTTTCGTTGAGCACGAAGTCGGGGCCGGAGGGAACGGCGGCGAGGGCGAGGGCGCGTTCCTGGTAGCCGAGTTTCTGGCGTTTGAGCAGCAGCAGGCTGAGGGACCAGAGAAAAAGGAAGGTCGCGGGTCCGGTCGTGTAGAGGTTTCCCGGACGGAGGAAGACCACCGCGAACGGCTTGAGCCAGGGCGTGCCGAGGCAGACATAGGCGAGCAGCGCGAAAAAGATCGCGGTGAGACCCAGGGAAAGCGCGAAACCCAGGAGCTTGTTCGCGCTCGTGTAGCGTCCAGCCCGAAACAGTCCGAGCCGGTTCTCAATGTCCTGCTTGGACCAGTTGAGGGTCAGCACGGTCGGTTCGGCGTCGGGGCCCTGAGCGGCCCCGGACTTGGAGCGGTGGGAGGGGGAGGGGGTGTCCATGGTTGGCGGGTCGGAGGAGGCGTGCCGGGTCAGATCATGCGTCGTCCGCGTTGATCCGAATGCACGACCAGCAATTCAACGAGGGCCCAGAGCCAGGTGGCGATCAGGCCGAAGCCCAGGGCGTAGAGGGTCACGGTGAGCAGGAGTTGGGCGACGGCGGTTCCTCGATAGCCGGCGTAAAAATTGTGTGCGCCGAGGAATCCGAGCAGGAACCCCGACACCACGAAGATCGCCAGCCGTTTGGGAGCCGTCCCGGCGGTGTCGCGGACGGCGGCTGCCCGGAAGCGGGGCGGCGTGGGGGGTGCAGGCGGGGCGTTGGAAGTTCGCGGGGGCTGGGCGAGGCTGGGCTCCGGGCGTGGCGGAGCGGTTTCGGAGCGGCGCGCCGCCGCCGCCTCGGCGAGGAATTCCTCCAGGGTCAGCCATCGGCCGTCGTCACACTCGATCTCGTGCCAGAGCCCGATCTGGTTGTCGTCCAGCCGGCCCAGGATGCGGGCCAGCGGAAACGGGCCCGAGACCTGGCCGCGCCAGCGGAGTCGATGGGAGGTGGACTCACTCATGGGCGGGGCTGAAGAGAGGGGGGAGCCGGGCGCCGAGGGTTGCGAGGCTGCCGCCCTGGACGGTGCTCCGGCGCGTTTCCTCCAGAATTTGCGCGCGGTCCCCGCGGAACCGGTAGAGGGGAGTCATCGGCAGGGCCCGCAGGCCGGGCTGAGTTCCGGTGGCCGTCGAGCCCTGCCGGATGCGGAAGAGAAGCGCGGGCGTCCGGGTGCCTTCGGCCCAGCCCCAGAGCTCGGTTCCCGCCGGGAGCGGCAGGGGCAGATGGGCGGCTCCTGCGGCGTCCGCGTTGCCGACCAACTGGAATCCCGTGTCATGCGCCGCCCGGGCGAGGCGGTTGAGGAACGCCGCCTGCTGGAGGTAACTCACCTGGCGCGCCTGCCGGAAATATTCCGTCAACCGGCGATCGAGGTCGGCGGAACGCTGGAGATCGAGCCAGTCCCCGCTGGCGATGGCCTGGGCGCCGAGGGCGAGAAGTTGACGGCGGTCGGCGGTCGCCTGGGGAGCCCAGTGGGCATCCCAGTCATGCGGCCGGAGTTCGATGAGTTCATGCAGACGCAGCGTGAGATAGGCCCGGCAGAGAGGGCTCCCGACGTCCTCGCGGTTGAGGGCGTCGAGGATGCCCATCGCCGAGGCCGAGAAGTTGGTGCCGGTGCCTCCTTCGATCAGCCGCTTGAGACCGATGCGATCCGCGAGGTCGGATTCCCCGGCCGGCCCGAGCAACGCCACGGTGAACTCGGCGCTGTTGAATTCGCGCGCTGGGAATTCCACGGGGCCGGTGGAGACGGAGGGATCATAGATCCGGCCGATCTGGCGTCCGAATTTGTTGCGACCCAGCGGGCCCCGGGAGAACACGGTCCAGGTTCGGGCCTCCTCGGTCGGCGTGGCGACGCGGGTGAGCTGGCAACGGAAGATGTTGAAGAGGTTTTCGTCGTCGCGCAGGGCGTTGAAGCGGGCGCGTTCCCCCGGGAGAACCTGGGAGGGCATTCCGGAAAGGGCCGGGCGCTGTTCGAAGCGGCGCCAGCCTTCGGCGTCTCCGGGCAGCAGGAGGCCCGCGGCGAGCGAGGCGTCGGTCAGGTCGAGCGCGATCACGGCGCCGGCCCGGGCTTGTTCCGCGGCGCTGGCGAATTCGGAGCGCTGAAGTTCGCGCAGGGCGGACAGGTAGGTCGGCAGGGAGCCGGGATTGTTCCAGGCGTTGGTGATGCTCTGCCAGCGGGTGACCTGCTCGGCGAAGGAGGCGATCCGACGTGTGAGCGCCGTGTGCCGCGCCAGCGCGTCGGGAGGGAGCGTCCACTGCGGAACCGGCGGCGCAGCCAGCGGCGCCAACTCGCGCTGCGCCGGCTCGAGCTCCCGCAGCACGGACGCGACCCCGTCGGGGCCCCGGTCGTAGCGGAGCTTTCCGGAGGCTGTTTCGAGTTCGGCCAAGCGACGGTCGAAATCGGCCAGACGCGCCTTGCGCTGGACGCCCAGCCATTCCTCCCAGCGCAGTCGAAGCTCCGCCAGGGTCGCGGCCTGGGGAGGTTGCAGATCGATGGCCAGTTCGGAGACGGCTTTGCGGGAGGATTCGAATCGGGCCTGGGTCTGCTCGGGGGTGAGGGTGTCGAAGCCCTTGGCGACGAGGTCCCCGAGCTGGCTGAGCTGGGCCTGGCAGGACTGGAGCCGGGCGGCTTCCGCGTCGAGGAAACGGGCGGATTCGTCGAGGGCGAGACGCAGGGCCGGGGAGGAACCGGACAGCCGGGTCAGGTGGCGTTGGGCCTCCTCGACGGTTTTCCGCGAAGCCGTCACATGGCGGGATTCGCGGAGCGAGGTGAGTTCGGCCACGAATTCGCGGGCGCGATGCTGGTTCCAGAACATCCGGCCGAGCAGCAGGGCCAGGATCACCACGAGCGAAAGACCGGCCAACGCGAAGCGGCGCATCCGGCGGTCCCGCGACTCGAGTTGATCGCGCAGCACCTCAAGGATCCTGGCCCGTCGCCGGTCGAGCTGCGGATCCACTTCGCGGCGGAATCCCTCGAGCTTCCGCCACAGGCCTTCGAGGGACTGGATCCGTTCCCGCAGCTCGGGGCGGGGCAGGAGGGCGGTGTCCTGCAACTGCTGTTCGCAGGTCTCGACCCGGTGCCGGAGTTCGTCCAGGGACCTTTCGAAATCCCGGTCCTCGGCGGCGTGACGACGGTGTTCCCCGAGCCAGGCCTCGAGATCGGCCAGTGTGCGGGCATCCGCGGCGGGCAGGACCAACGATTCCTCCTGGATCAGGGCCTGGACGAGCGAGGTCGGCGTCTGAACCAGCGGAAGGAGGGCGGCCCGCGGGGGCGGGGGCTGTCGGTCCCGATGGCGGCACGCCTGCTGCAGCAGGATCGAGCAGCGGACGGATTGGGCCTGGCTCCAGACCGGGCCGGAGGGACGGGTGGAGAAGCCGAGGGATTCGACTTCCTCGAGAAGCGCCATGACCCGGGCGTTGTCCCCCGCATGAAGGGCGTCCCCCAGGCGGGCGAGTTGCTGGTCGAGGACCTTGCGTTCGAGCCGCTCGAGCTGGGTCCGGGCGTTGGTGTCGGATTCGTTCCGGCGGAGCACGGCGCGGAGCGCGTCGAGGATGCGGGTGTCGTCGCGTCCCAGCATGGCCTCGCGGAGCTGGCGGTAGAGCTGGTGTCCGGGAGGAATGCCCCGGGCGTAGGCCTCGTTGAGCTGGCGGATGAAGGTGGCGTCGAGGTTCTCGGCGCAGGGCAGCCCGTTCTTGAGGCAGTACTCGCGCCACTCCGCCAGCCGGCGAAACCCCAGGCGGGTGACGAGATCAAGCAGAGGCGGCGAGGCGTCGGCGAGTTGCAGGGCCTGGGTCTCGTCGCCCTGCTCCAGCATGCCCACGCATTGCCGCAGCCGGTGTGCGGCGGATTCGGTGAGGGCCGCGTACTCCTGCGCGATCGGGCGCGCCTGTTCGAGGGGAACCCGGCCGTCCAGCAATTCCCCGATCCGGCGCGAGAGACGTTCGACGTCGGTCAGATTCATGGGGCGGGAGGAGCGGGGGGATCGGTGAACCGGATCAATTCCAGACGCGGACCCCGGGCATCGACCACATGAAGGCTGACCCGGGGGACGGCGTCGAGGCTGGCGGGGATCCGGTCGCGCAAGGCGTGGAGCCGCGCGATGCGGTTGGAGACGGCGGAGGCCTGCTCGTTCAGGGTGTGCAACAGGTCGACGGTGCCGAACTGCATCCAGCGGTTGGTGAAGTAGCCGGGGGGGATGGTCTCGGCCGCGCCCGGAGGGATCCGGCGGTCCGCTGACGCGAGGCGCGTCTGGAGCTGGGCGAGGTCGCGGTCGGTTGGTTTTCGCCGGACGGGATTCAACAGGTCCTCGCAGGGAATCGCCAGGTGCCCGAGCAGCGCGCGCAGGTATTCGATGAAGTCCTCCCGGTCCGGCAGGTCGTGGGACCGTCGTGCCCGGGCGAACTCGGCCAGGCTGGCCAGGTGGGCTTCGCGTGTGGGTTTGCGGTCGAGAGTCTGCCGTCGGATGCCGAGCAGGGAGCCAAGGCGGAGGTCGTTGGTGGTGGTGTTCTCGGCCTGGTTTCCGAGTTCGGCGGCCTTGGCCCGCTGCCGCTCGAGATCCCGCGTCAGTTCGGCCATGCGGGATTCCACCCGCGCCCGATGAAACGCGAAGGCCAGCTCCGATCCTTCCGCCGGCTGGTAGTCAACCGGGGAGGTGTCGAACAGGTTCGTGGCGGGAGACCCCACGAAGGGCCGGAACTGGAACCGAAAGGCGTTCGCCGGGGAACCAGGTTCCACCGATCTGGGAAGCCGCGCGAAAAGTTCCGGATCGAGAGATTCGCTCACGTTTGTGCGCCCGGCGCGGAGATGGGATTTGCGCAGTTCCACCGGTTTCGCCGGGGTTCCGCCGACGAGGAGGAGTCGGAAGGGCGGGAAGGTGGTCGTGCCCGCGGACGGACGGAAGACCAGGGTGAGCGCGCGGTCCGCGGCCCGGAATCCGCTGAGAAGCAGGGGTTGGGCCGGGTCCTTCAGCCATTCGGAACAATCCAGCAGCGCGATCGGTGCGGGGGCTGCCGGAAGGCTGATGGAAAGCCGCTTTCCCCCGAACTGCTCGAGGGCCGGCTGGATTTCACGGAGCGTGGGGGCGACGGAAAAGCGCAGGTCCCCGGACTGCACCAGAACCCCGATCGATTCCTTCGGGACATCCGGGTTCTCGCCGAAGACGCGTCGAAGCAGCGAACCGATCTCCGGGAACGCCGGGATGCGGGCCGGATCCTCGCCCGCTCGGGGCAGAACGAGGTAGGTGGGGAGGGTATCGAAGGCGGCCTCGAACACCCGGCCCGCGTCGTCGTCGATCGCCGGGGGTTCGGAATCCTCGGGGGCTGTGACGCCCGGGGTTGAGGGGAGGGGCAGGTTCGATCCGGTCGGAATCGGCGTCGGCGCAGGTGCCTGCGTCGCGGGCCCGGGAGTGGTTTCGGTTTCCCCAGGCGTTGGAGCGGTCGCTCCGGGGGATGATTTCCCGGAGGTCGTGGCCGTCTGGATCCTGCCGGGTTTCGCGAGGAACCAACCGGGCCAGAGGAATCCCCCGGCCAGCATCAGCGCGAGAAGTCCAATTCCGAGGACCGGGAGGAACACCCGCAGCCGGAGTCCCTGGCCTGCCCGGGCGTTGGCACCCGGGAACTCCGGAATCCCGGGTTCCCGGAGGAGTTCCGAATCCGGCGTCGAACGCTGCATCGGCCGGGTGCCTTCGGCTCTTGGCGTGGCTCCGGAAAGTTTCAGCGCGGTGGAGGAGCGGGGCTCGATGCGTTGGCCAGGACTCGCGGGGTTCGACGAGGACTGGGGCGCGGTGGATGCCGGGGCGGGGTTCGTGCCCTGGCGGGCGAGTTGCGTTCGCGGCCCCTCGGGGATGGCCAGTTCCTCGAGCCGCCGGGGTCCGGACTGTCCCGCCGGACCGGAGGCGGCGAGGGCGGAGGTTGCGGCCGGGAGGGCCCGCCAAAGGAAATCGGAGGCCTGGTCCTGACGCTGGAGGCAGGTGGTGAACGGGAACTGCCAGCGCCGCCCGGGCGCCCGAAGATCGGGGTCGAGCAGTTGAAGGGATTCGGCGAAGAGCTGGAGAAGCGCCGGTTGCTGCGCCGGCGCGACGAGCATCGGTTGTCCCCCGGGAGGAAGGGAATCCACCAGTGCGGCGGCGCGTCCCGCATCGCCGGTGTGCCGGGCCCAGGCGGCGGCGGGCAGCGGGACGGAGCGCGGCAGTTCCGGGAGGTTGCCCCAATCCGATTCATCCAGGAACCGGGGTTCCCCGGTCCAGGCATCCTTCCAGCCGTCCCATTGGCCGAGGAGGGTGGCGGGGGACGGCAGATCGGCCAGTTCGGCGGGGCTGAAGACGAGGTGGTGGGCGAGGTGGTTGGTGCGGTGGGTGAAATCGAGGGGCGCCACCACGATGCGCGAAAGGAGATGATAGGTCGTGCCCCGGAGATCCAGAAGGCGATGGGCGAACACCGCCGGGGTGGGCCGCGAGGAGGTCGCACCAGGCAGGCCCGCGGGAGCGGCGGGAATCGCCGGATCGTAGTAGCTCAGCTGCTCGAGCCTCTGGATCAGCGCCTCACGCAGGTCCAGGCTGCGCGCGACGGTGCCAAAACCGGACTGACCCGGGGTCAGGGTGCGCTGGGAGCTGGTGAAGATGAGTTGCCAGGCCATGGGGGGACGTCGGCTCAACGCGAGGGCACAAGGTCGGGACGGACGCGCGACAGGATCCAGAGAACCGGGACTTCCGCGAGAATGGGACTGAGCTGGCCCGGGTCGGGGACGTAACTCCCGGAACCGATGCGCCGGGGCGCGTGCCCGAAGGAACTCACGGGAAAGTAAGTCACCTGGCTGCTGGTGGTCTCGGCGTTGCCGACCACGGTCGGCGCGATCTCAAGCAGCAGCGAGCGGACGGCGTTCGAGTTTCGTTCCACCGCGGCGAGGTCGAGGTGGTGGTCGCCGACGGGATCCGCGAATGGTTCGGGGCCGAGCCAGTGCATCCAGGCGTCGCACTTGCCCACCAGCACCGCCAGGGGGCGGTCGATGCGTTCGCCCACCCCGAGATTGAGCAGTCGATGAACCCGTACCTTGAGTTCGGAGAGGAGCACGTCCTGCTGGTCCACGACCGGACGTTCCAGCTGGGGATCCGCATCGGAACTCATGCGACGGCGGAATCCCGGGTGGTTGAAGGGATCGAAGAGGAAGAGGATTCCCGACGAGCTGGCCACGTGCTGCGCTCCGGGGGAGTCGGTGGAATCGCGCCCCGGCTGAAAGTGTTCCCCCGCGTTGTCGTAGAAGATGAGCGAGGCCCGGCGATCGGGATCGTCGAGGGCCTGGAGATAGAAGACGAACGGCTTGGGCAGGGCCACGATCCGGCCATACCGGGGCATGCGTTCGTACATCGCGCCCTCCAGCTGGGTCTTCACCAGCAACGCCTCCTCGGGAGTCCGGGCCCCGAAGAGCGTGCGCTTCATGTCGTTCAGCATCGCGTTCCCGGCCGGGTCGGCGTCCTGGAAGTTCAGCGAGAACCG
>CAYZAE010000030.1:0-48453 GCA_964476125.1 uncultured Verrucomicrobiota bacterium
GGGTGGCTCGGGGTGCCAATTCCCGGGAGGACGATGCCCGGGCCAAGCTGCGCCAGTTGCTGGGGGAGTAGGTTGTGGGGCGTGGGTCGCGTGGGGCGTGGGGCGTGCGTCGTGGGTCGTGGGTCGTGGGGCGTGCGTGGAGTGGGGAGTGGGGAGAAGAGGAGGAAGGGAGGAGAAAAAAAAGGGCGGCAGGGGTGGGCCCTGCCGCCGTGGATGGTGGGAGAGGGGTTGAGGTCCGGGATTACTTGGCCTTGGCGGCGGCGGGTTCCTTGAGCTCCTTGAGACGCTTCTTCGCGTCCTCGGCGAACGGTGCGCCGGGTTCAAGCGTGATGGCTTTCTCCAGGGCATTGATGGCTTCGGCGGATTTCTTGAGTCCCTGCTGGGAGATGCCCAGGTGGTAGAAGAGGGAGGCGTCGGTGGACCTTGAGGCGGAGGCCTGCGTGAGGAGCTGGACGGCGAAGTTGAAGTCGCCGCCGCGAGCCACCGCCTTGCCGAGTGCGGCGCTCAGGGTGTCGTCCCGGGGAAAGGCCTCACGCGCCCGGCTGCCGAGGTCCCGGGCCTTGGCGTCGTCGCCGAGTCGTTCGGCGCAGAGGATGGCGAGTTGACGGGTGCCGGGGAGGAAGGCGGGGTAGCGGGCCAGGAGGGTTTCATAGGCTTTCCGGGCATTGGGGTACTGGCCCTGGGCTTCGGCGACGAGGCCGGAGGCGAAGAGGGCGGGGCCGTGGGTGGGATCGGCCTCGAGCAGGGCCTGGATTTTTTGGGCGGCCTGGGCGGGCGGTGGATTGGTGCCGCGGGTGAGGGCGACCATCTCGAGGAAGCTGGCGGCGGCCTGGGTCAGTTTGGGGTCGATGCCGGGGCCGGAGAGCTGCTGAAGGGTGCGGACGGCTTCATCGACCTTGCCCTGTCCGTAGGAGGCGCGGGCGAGGTCGTAGGCGATTTCGGTCCGGTTGGTGGAGGCTCGGGAGGCTTCCTGGAGGAGGGTGTAGGCCAGGGTGGCGTCGCCGGTCCGGAGTGCGAGACGGCCGAGGACGAGGGCCACGCCGGGATCGCCCGGGGCGAGGCTGCGGGCGCGTCGGGCGAGTTCGGTGGCCTTGGCGGGGTTGTTGAGCTTGGTGTCGGAGAAGGTGGCGTAGGCGGTGAGGATGGAGGCGGACTGGGTGTTGAGTTTGAGGGCCGCCTCGTAGGCTTGCTGGGCTTTTTCGTTGGCTCCGGTCAGTTCGTAAGCGGTGGCCAGGCGGGTGAGGGCGACGACGTCCCCGGGGGCGTCCTTGGTTCGTTTCTCGAGGGCACGGATGGCTTGTTCATCGGTCTTGCCGGAACCGACGTTGAGCATGGCGAGGAAATCGCGGGCGGTGTTGCGGCCTTCGAATTCCCTGGGGCTGTCGGTCGCCGCCTGGAGTGCGGTCCGGGCGGCGCCTTCCTCGCCCATCATGTAGTGGGTCATGCCGAGGTGGAACTGGATCTCCGGGAGTGATTTGGTGAGGGGATCGCTGGCGGCTTCGGTGAGCAGGCGGAGGGCATCGGGAAACTGGCCGCGGCGGTATTCGATCCAGCCGAGGGTGTCGGCGATGGAGGGGTCCTTGGGGGCGAGTTGGCGGGCTTTGAGCGCGTACTGCCGAGCCTCTTCCGGCTGGTTGAGGTTTTCCGCGATCACGTAGGCCAGGTTGTTCAGGAAGATGGGGGAGTCGGGGCGGACTTTAATTCCTGCCTCATAGGCTTCGCGGGCCTTGGGGTAGTCGGCCTGCTGGGAGGCGAGTTCGCCGCGAAGGAGCAGGGATTCGGCGTCGTCCGGTTGTTGTTTGAGGGCTTCATCGACGGCGGTGATGGCGTCCTTGGGTCGTTTGGCGCCGAGGTGGGCGCGGGCGAGGGTGAGGTGGGCTCCGGGAAGTTTGGGGGCGAATTCGACGGCCTTGCGGGCGGCATTTTCGGCGGTGGCGGCGTCTCCGAGGGCGATGGCCAGGGAGGAGCGGAGCATCCAGGCGCCGGCGTCATCGGGGAATTTGTCGAGACGCGACTGGATCCGGGCGAGGGCGTTGGTGACGTTGCGGGACTGGAGGTCGAGTTCGACCAGTTGTTGGATGGCGGGGAGATTGTTGGTGGTGAGCGCGGCGGCGGCCTCGAAGGATTTCCGGGCTTCTGCGGGATTCTGGAGCTGGCGCAGGAGCACGCCTCGTTGGAAGGCGATGGCGGCATTGGTGGGGAAACGCTGGAAGGCGTTGTTGGCCGCGGTGAGGGCTTCCTCGGGCCGGTTGGCGGCCTGTTCGGCGCGCATCAGGAGGAGATGAGCCTGTTCCACGCCCGGGGCGCGGTTGACGACATCCCGGAGGGAGGTGATCGCGCGGTCGTAGTCCTTGCGGTTGATGTTGAGGTCGGCGAGCAGAAGGATGGAACCCAGCGATGACGGGTTGAGTTGGATCGATTGTTCGAGGGCGGCGGCGGCCTTGAGGGGGTCCTTGTTGATCAGATGCGCCACGGCGAGCTGGTATTGGTTCTGGGCCGAACCGGGCACGCGTTGGGCGATCTTTTCGAGTTCCCGAATGGCGGCGTCATTCTTGCCCTGGGAGATCCGGAGTTGGGCGAGCACGCGAAGGGCTTCGGGGTCGGTGGGAGCCTGGCCGAGGGCGCGGGCGAGCAGTCGTTCGGCGTCCTCGGGCTTCTTTTCGGCCAGGGCGAGTTCGGCGCGGAGAGCCCAGGCGCTGATGCGTTCGGGGGCTTTGGCGACGATTTCGTCGAGCACGGCCCGGGCTTCATCGGCGCGGTTGGCCCGGGCGAGGTAGCGGGCCCAGGTTTCGCGGACGATGGCGCTGGGTGGGGCGAGTTCGGAGGATTTGCGAAGGGCGGCTTCGCCTTCCTGGTTGCGTCGCTGGGAGAACAGGAAGGCGGCGTAGGAGGCGTGGGAGTTGGGGAGGTTGGGGTCGAGGGTGATGGCCTGTTTGAGCGCGGCCTCGCAGCCGTTGGTGTCGCCCTGGCGGCGAAGGATTTCGGCCTCGGCGATCTTGAACACCGGTTTTTCGCCGGCCTTGGCTTTGAGGGTGGCGATCCGGCTGGAGGCGGCGGTGAGGTCCTCGGGTGTCCGGGTGGTGGAAACCAGGGCCATCATGGCGCGTTCGTTGGCGGGGTCGCGTTCGAGAAGTTCGGTGATTTCCGTCATGAGACGGGCCCGGTTGGTTTCGCCGCCGGCGGCGGCGAGGATCTCGACGATGAGTCCGCGGATTTCGAGGTCTTCGGGGAAGGCCTGCCGGCACCAGGGGATGGCGCGACCGGCCTCCATGATCTGTCCCTGGGCGATCAGGATTTTGGTGATGCGCAGGGTGGCGTGGGCGTTGGTGGGCTGGATGCGGATGGCGTTGATGTACTCGATCTTGGCCTTCTCGAACTCGCGGTTGTCGAAGGCCCGATCGCCCAGTTCGATGAATTTGGCGGGATCCTTCTGGCGCGAGCAGCCGGCGGTCCAGGTCAGGACGAAGGCGAGGAGGAGAAAGCAGGCGGGTAGAAGCTGGAGCGGATTTTTCATGGGGTCAGGGGGTGGGGGTGCTCCTGGGTGTCGGTTGCGGGGAAGAGTGTTGGAGAGCGGTGGGGTTTGGATTCCCTTCGCTGCGGTTTTCCTGACGTCTGAACCAGGCGATGACGGCAAAGAACGGGATGAGGCTGATGGCGAAAAACACGGGGCCGCCTTTGTGATGGAGGGGGCCGTCGATGATGGTTGGGTCGTGGAAGGCGCTGAGGAGGGTGATGGTGCAGATGCGGAGGGTGTTGCGGGCGATGCCGAGGGGGAGCACCAGGAGGACGAGCACGGTGCGGCGCCAGGGGGATCGCAGGATCATGTAGGCTCCGAGGAGGCTGGTGAGCAGAAGCACCAGGGTGGCCCGGATGCCGCTGCATTCGGGGGCGATGTCGAAGTGGAGTCCGGGCAGCCAGAAATTGCTGCCATCGCGGGAGTAGGTGACACGGCCGATGCGGAAGACCATTTCGACGGCGGCGGCGGAGCCGTGCTGGAGGGCGGCCTCCATGGCGTCGAGCATTCTGGCCGGGGGAGGCACGGTGAAGATCAGGTAGCCCCAGGGGAAGGCGAACTTGCGGAGGGAGTCGGCGCCAAAGAACCAGAATCCGCCGGCCCAGGCGCCGAGCACCCAGCCGAACATTTCGAGGGTGATCCATGAGCTTCGGGCTTCGAACCACCCGGATTTGCGGCCGACCATGCTGATGGCGGCGCAGGTGAGGGAGGCGAGGATCAGGAGGATGGCGGGCAGACGCGACGGCGTGGCGGTGGTGGGCAGTTCGTTCAGGCGTTGGCTGATGAGCCAGGCGCAGATGAAGGGGATGGCGACTGCGTAGGAACTGAAGCCGCTGCTCAGGCCGGCCTTGGCCAGGGGGATCCAGGCGGCGCTGAAGACGAGGGTCAGGGGCACCAGATAGAGGGCGTACCGGGTGACACTGGGTGGGAGAGAGATGCGCTTCATGAGTTACTGCCCGGGGGTGACGGCGGTGAAGCCCTGGCAGGTCTTTGGGAAAAGGTCTTTATGTCGGGAATTGGACCGGGCGGTGATGGAATTGTTCGTTCAGAGAGCCCAACTCATTCGCAGACCCACCTGATGGCTGTCGAAGCTGAATTCCTGCTGGTCCGATCCATTGGACCGGTAGGAGTAATAGAGGCCGGTGGAAAACCGGGGCAGAGGGCGCCAGTTGATGGAGGCGCCGCCGAAGGCGGAGTTGTCCTCGCGGGCGACGCTTCGGTCGGCGGAGGTGAACTGGTAGGAGGAGAACCGGTAGCCGCCGCTGCCCGAGACGCTCCAGTCGCGGCCGAGCACCTGGGTGACGGTTCCCTGGAACGAGGTGTTTTTCGTGATCTGATCGGCGAAATACGAGGTTCCGACATCGTGGCTGAATCCAAGGGAGAGGGAGGTCAGTTCGAGGATCTGGTAGTTGATCCGGGCATTGACCAGGGGGGAGAGGGACGGATCCGCGTCGCTGCCGAAGTAGGAGCGGACTTCGACGCCTCCGCCGAGGGAGTAGGAGATTTTCCGGCTGATCGGCCCGGAGAACCGGAGGTTGATCCGTTCGTTGAGCATGTCCGAGCCCCCTTCCATCATGTCGTAGCCGACGGCGAGGCCGACGCCCACCCGAACGGCGCGTTTCCAGGGGTAGTCGTACCAGCCTTGGGCGGACCAGGAGAAGAGGTCGGAGAAGCGGTCGGCGAGGCGGATGTTTTGGTTGAGGGAGAAGTCGAAGGCGCCCTTGGTGCCATGATCCCAGGTGGCGCCGAGGGTGGTGGAATGGGTTGTTTGCTCGGTTTGGGTGGCGGTCTCGATGAGGGGGTCGTTCGAGATGGCCGTGGCGTGGTTGAACCGGAAGTTCCAGTTTTCCCAGGCGGTCTGTCCGAGGAGGTTGATGTTCTGATTGACCGTATTTTCGAAACCTTCGAGCGTGAAGATCCGGATGCTGGGGGAGTAGCCGATGGTCCAGTGGTTGCCGATGCCCAGGTTGAAGGCCGGGTTGAGGGTCTGGAGCCAGGTGCTTTGGTTTCTGTCGGGACCCGCGTTCAGGCCGTTGCCGTAGGAGACGTCGTAGGCGACGCGGGGCCAGAGGTCGAAGGGGCCGTAGCGGATCTGGGAGGGGTTGGGTTGGGGGTCGAGGGGGCTGAGCGTGGGGGCGCCGATCGCCGAAGTGCCGAGGCCGGGCCTCAGGAAGGGACTCGGTTGCTGGTAAGGCAGAGCCCAGCGGGGGGTTGCGGGCGAGTCGGGGGATGCCCAGGTGGGCATCGGAATTTCTGATTCCAGATAAGACTCCGTCGGCTCGGCCGGTTCCGGGTCGAGTTGAAGCGGATCGACCCGGGTTTGGGCGACGGCGGTCGGGAGAAAGGAGGCGAGGGCCAGGCAGGATCCCAGGACGGCGGAGGCCGGTCGAGCGAAGGGTGGACGGGAGGGTCGGGGGGTCTTCATGGCGATGGGTGCGAGTCAGTCACTTTCCGTAGTCGAGTGCGAGCCATGCGTACAGAAAACCGAGGGGTTCGCCGATCATCGTTTTGACGCCTTCGCTGAACCGCCACCACTGGTGCGGGTCGTAGTCGCGGTCCACGAGCGCGATGATTCCGACCTGGCAGGAGCCGCCGAGTGCGCGACGGAAGCAGAGCCAGCTTCGACGTGCGTGGGCGCCTTCGGTGAGCAGGTTGAACGAGTCGAGACGGAGGCGGTGTTCCTGGCAGTAATCGCGGAGGGCGACGGCGGCGCCGAAGGTGCGGTTGCGGTGTTTGACCTGGGAGGGGACGGCCGTGACGACATTGGAGGACAGGCCCATGCGGATGAGGGTGGCGGCGGCGCTTTCGGCGGAGGTGCGGTACTCGATCAGGAGGGAGCCCCGTTCGTGGGGGCCGCCGGTGGTGAAAAGGTGTTCGTAGGAACCCCGTCGGAATTCTGCGATCGCCTCCTCCATGGCGTGATCCGGCAGCCAGCCTTCCACGACCAGGGTTTTGGAGGGGATGGGGGCGGTGACGGCGAGGAACGGGTGTGCGCCAAGGACGAAAGCGGCGATGGCGAGAAGGAGCATGCCGGCCAGGCCCGCGACGAGCCTGCGTCGGGGGTGGCGATCGGTGGGTTGGACCTCGGTCATCTCGGCGGAGGAACGAATCTGGGAATCCATTGGATTCACGCTTTTGGGTCGATCCGGTTCGTGGGGTTCGTTCAGGAGGGGGACTGGGTTTGTTTCCGGGTGCCCTGATTTGGGGGCGGTTGGTGGTTCCAGACGGCTTCGAGCCGCTGGCGCAGGGCGCGAGCGAGGTGCTGGACGTAGGGAGCGACGAGCATGGCGTGAGGATTGAGAGGGAGTTCGACGATTTCGAGGCCTCCCTTGGCGAAGGGTTCCCACCCCATCCTCGGATCAGGGTAATCGGCATAACTCCGCTCCGGCTTGAAGACGATCAGCTTCACGGGGGTGGGGGCCGGCTGGTAGTTCATGCCCGCCTCATGGTTGATGGACTCGATGGAGAGCCCCTGGCCAGGGGTTTTGCCCGGGGGGCGGGGGGGGGCCGGGTTTTGGCGCCAGCGTTGGGCTTGATCGCGGACGAGGCGGAGTTTGGAGACGAAGTATTCCCAGCGCCCCCGGTTCCCGGCCCGCAGGAGGTTGGAGAAGTGGAAAACCACTTTCTGGCCGAGTCGGTGGACGCGGTCCAATGCGCCGCGGCTGGGGATGCGGGCGGCGAAATTGTAGGTGTCGAACAGCACGAGCAGCGGCACGGGGTGGTTTCGGGCCGCGAGTTGGCGGGCCATTTCGTAGGCGACGGTGCCACCCATGCAGTATCCCCCGAGCAGATAGGGGCCGGAGGGCCGGACGGCGAGGAGTTCCTCGACGTAAGCGGAAGCCATGGCTTCGACCGTCTCGTGAGGGTCGGACTGTCCGTCGAGTCCGCGGGACTGAAATCCGAGGAAAGGCACATCGGGCCCGAGCGATGCTGCCAGTTCACGATAAAGAAGGAGGTTTCCGCCTGCGCCGTGGACGCAGAACAGTGGGAGTCGATGTGCGGAACCGGGTTGGATGGAGACCAGCGAGTTCCAGGGGGAAGCGGTGGGCGAGGTGATTTGCCGGAGCAGGGCGGCCGGGGTGGCGTGCCGGAGGAGGGTGGCGAGAGGCAGCTTTCTGCCGAAGGTTCGCTCGATGCCAGCGAAGAGCCGGACGGCGAGGAGTGAATTCCCGCCCAGGTCGAAGAATCCGTCGGTCATTCCGATCTGGCTGAGATGGAGTGTTTCCTGCCAGAGCCGGAGCATGGTCCGTTCGTCCTCTGTTTCCGGGGCGACATGGCGTGCGGCCAGGGGGCTGGAGGACGCGCCGGGGGGCGGCAGGGCTTTGCGGTCCAGCTTGCCGTTGGGAGTGAGCGGGAGCTGGTGCAGGGTCACCCAGACCGTGGGGACCATGTACTCCGGGAGGTGATCGCGGACGTGCTGTCGCAGCGTTGCGGGATCCAGTTCCGGGGGTTGTTTGCCGCGCGGAACGAGGTAGGCGACGAGTCGAAGGTCGCCGGACCCGGGGTCGTGCGGCGCGACGGCTGCGGCTTCCACCCCGGGGTGGGCGCGCAGGCAGGTTTCGATGTCCCCCAGTTCGATGCGATAACCGCGGATCTTGATCTGGTCGTCGAGACGCCCCAGGCATCGCAGCGAACCGTCGGGGAGGCACATCCCCAGATCGCCGGTGCGGTAAAGCCGGGCGCCTGGGAGAGGCGAGAAGGGATCGGGGATGAAGCGGGAGGCGGTGAGGTCGGGTCGGCCCAGGTAGCCGTCGGCGACGCCCTCCCCGCCGATCAGGATTTCGCCCTGGCTGCCGGGCGGGAGCGGGTTGAGCTGGGGATCGACAATGTAGATCTGTGTATTGTCGATAGGTCGACCGATGGAGACCGGTCCGTCACCGGTTTCGAGACGGCCGGTGGTGGACCAGATGGTGGGCTCGGTGGGGCCGTACATGGTGCACAGCGGGGCACAGCGTGGCGCCAGCTGGTTGACGAGGTCGCGGGGAACCGATTCGCCGCCCACCAGGACCTTGAGCCGGGGCGATCCGTTCCAGCCGTAGGCGAGGAGCATGCGCCAGGTCACCGGGGTTGCCTGCATGACGGTGGCCCCGGTCCGGTTGATTTCGGCGCTCAGCAGTTCGGCGTCCGAGGCGATCTCGCGTGGGGCGATCGCGACCGTGGCTCCGGTGGCGAGCGGGAGCATCAGTTCGAGACCGGCGATGTCGAAGGAAAGGGTGGTGACCGAAAGCAGGATGTCGTTGGCGCAGCAGCCGGGTTCCCGGCGCATCGATTGGAGAAAATTGACGAAGGAGCGGTGGGTGATCTGGACGCCCTTGGGTCGGCCGGTGGAGCCCGAAGTGAAGATGACGTAGGCGAGACGGGGGGATTCGGGGGTGGGTAGCGGGGAGGGGCGAGCCTGGCCGGGGTCCGGAGAAGCGGGGAGGGAAGTTGTTGTGGGCTCGTCGAGGAAGAGGACCCGGGCTTGGTGGGCGGGAAGTCGGTCAGCGAGGGAGGTTTGGGTGATGATGGCGGCGAGGGTGGCATCCTCGGCCATCATGCGGAGGCGTTCCGCGGGGAACGCCGGGTCCATGGGGACGTAAGCCGCCCCGGTTTGCAGGATGCCGAGGAGGGCGGAGGGGAGGCTGACGGAGCGTTCGAGAAACAGCCCGACCAGCGAGCCCGGGGCGACGCCGAGTGTTTGCAGCCTTCGGGCGATGTCGCCTGAGGCCGAGGCGAGTTGGGCGTAGGTCTGGGACGCGGATCCGCAGCGGACGGCGATTTTCTCGGGTGAAACCGCCGCCTGGATCGCGAACAGGCCGTGGACGGTCGGATCGCTGGGGCCTGGGGTGGGTTTGGGGTGCACGCGGACGATGCGATCCGTGGAGGGATCGGGGCGTGGGCCGCTCAAACCCGGTAGAATTCCCGGTACCAGGCGATGAATCGGCGAACGCCTTCCTCGATGGAGGTGCGAGGTTGGAAGCCGACATCCTGGATGAGGTCGTCGACGTCCGCGTAGGTGGCCGGGACATCGCCGGGCTGGATGGGGAGCATTCGTTTATGGGCGGTGCGGCCGAGGGCGGATTCGAGACAGCCGATGAGGTGCATCAGTTCCACCGGCTGATTGTTGCCGATGTTGTAGATGCGGTACGGGGCGCGGCTGGTGCCGGGGTCCGGGTGTTCGCTGTTCCAGGCCGCGTTTGGTTGGGCGATCCGGTCGGTGACGCGAACGACCCCTTCGACGATGTCATCGACGAAGGTGAAATCGCGTCGCATGCGGCCTTCGTTGAAGACGTCGATGGGTCGGTCTTCGAGGATGGCCTTGGTGAAGATGAAGAGGGCCATGTCGGGGCGTCCCCAGGGGCCATAGACGGTGAAGAAGCGGAGGCCGGTGGTGGGGAGTTTGAAGAGATGGCTGTAGGTATGGGCCATCAGTTCGTTGGCCTTCTTGGTGGCGGCGTAGAGGCTGACGGGGTGGTCGACGTTGTGATGGATGGAGAACGGCATCAACGTATTGGCGCCGTAGACGGAGCTGGAGGAGGCGTAGACCAGGTGTTCGACGCCGTGATGCCGGCAGCCTTCGAGCATGTTGACGAAGGCCACGAGGTTGCTGTCGACGTAGGCGTGGGGGTTTTCGAGGGAGTATCGGACCCCGGCCTGGGCGGCGAGATGGATGACGCGTTGGGGCCGCACCTTGTCGAACAGCCCGGCGACGGCGGGGCGGTCGGCGAGTTCGAGCCGGTGGAATTCGAATCCGGGGTGTTTGAGGAGTTGCTCCAGCCGGGCTTCCTTCAGCCGAACGTCGTAATAGGCGTTGAGGTTATCGACGCCCACCACGGTGTCTCCCCGTTGGAGGAGTCGCAGGGCGGTATGGTAGCCGATGAAGCCGGAGGCACCGGTAAGCAGGAGTTTCATCAGGAAAAGGGCGCGCCGGTATCTGGTTGGGATTCCGGCGCGGCGGGATTCAGTCCTTGGGAGGGTTTGGGCGCCGGCGGCTAGGCCTTGAAGAGCTGGCCGGGGCGCGTGGGGATGCCGGCCATGGCGTTGCGGGTGTCGACGATGAGCGGGGCCCACTCGGCGAGCTCACGGTAATTGACACAGGCATGGGCGGTGCTGATGAGGACGCAGTCGAAGGCGCCGATGCTGGCGCGGTCCCAGGTCACCGAGCGGCGGCCGGCCCAGGCGGAGTGTTCGCGGGAGGGGCGGATGACCGGGACGTAGGGATCATGATAAGCGACCTCGGCGCCGCGCTTCTGGAGCATTTCGAGCAGGTGGTAGCTGGGGGACTCGCGGTCGTCGTCGACGTTCGCCTTGTAGGCGAGTCCGAGCACGAGAATGCGGGAGCCCTTGACGGACTTGGCGCGGTCGTTGAGTGCGTGGGCGACGTGGTCGACGACGCGTTCCGGCATGGCGGTATTGACCTCGCCGGCGAGTTCGATGAAGCGGGTGGCCTGGCCGTATTCGCGGGCTTTCCAGGTGAGGTAGAAGGGGTCGATGGGGATGCAGTGGCCGCCGAGGCCGGGGCCCGGGTAGAAGGCCATGAAGCCGAACGGCTTGCTTTTGGCGGCGTGGATCACCTCCCAGATATCGATTCCCATGGCGCTGTAGACGCCCTTGAGTTCGTTGACGAGGGCGATGTTGACGCTGCGGAAGATGTTTTCGAGGAGTTTGGTGGCTTCGGCGGCGCGGCAGGACGAGACGGGAACGACGGTCTTGATGGCCTGGCCGTAGAGGGCCTTGGCCTTTTCGAGGCAGGCCGGGGTGAGGCCGCCGACGACTTTCGGGATTTCAGCGACGCGGGACTGCGGGTTGCCGGGGTCTTCGCGTTCGGGCGAGAAGGCGAGGTGGAAGTCGGTGCCGGCCTTGAGACCCGAGCCCTCTTCGAGCACGGCGCGGAGGTCTTCATCGGTGGTGCCGGGGTAGGTGGTGGATTCGAGCACGACGAGCTGGCCGCGGCGGAGATGGGGGGCGAGGGCTTTGCCGGTCTCGATGATGTACGAGATGTCGGGTTCGCGATTCTTGTTGAGCGGAGTGGGCACGCAGATGATGGCGGCTTCAACGGTGCTCCAGCGGGAGAAATCGGTGGTGGCGGAGAAGCGGCCGGCGGTGACCTGTTCGGCGACGGTTTCCGCGGGGATGTGATGGATGTAGGAGCGGCCGGCGTTGAGGGCTTCGATCTTGTTGGGGTCGATGTCGAGGCCCAGGACGGTGACGCCTGACTTGGCGAATTGGAGGGACAGAGGGAGTCCGACGTAACCGAGGCCGACGATGGCGATGGATTTCATGGGGTTCGATGGAGCGATTTTTGAGATGGGCTGGGATGAATCAGGATTTGGAAGGTATCGGGTGGACTGGGATGGGTCTTAAGCGCGAGCCCTGGGTGGCGGACTGCCGGGTCCCGTGGCGGTGGCAAGATATTCGGCGAGGGCCCGGAGCATCCAGGCCTGGGTCCAGCGCATGTAACTGATGCGGTTGGTCATGCGGGGGGTGATCTGGTAGTAGAATCGGCCTTCGGGATGGCGGAGGTGGGACACGGACCATTGGTAGATCCGGTCGGCGAGTCCGCGACTGGCGGGATCCAGGTCGCCGAGCAGGCAGAAGGTCAGGATGCCATGGGCCACGCCATGGGTGTCGATGGGGTAGACCCGGTCGTGGAAGTATTTCACCACCCCCTCCTCGGTGAAGAAGTGGCGTTTGTAGTAGTCGAAGCCGCGGCGGAGGCAGGCATCGGCCTCCGGGGATTTCAGATGGGTCGCCACGGAGCGCAGGGCGAGCAGGTTGTAGCCGGTGTGGAAGCTGTCGATCCAGCCCTGGTTCGGATCCTCGCCATAGATCCAGGATCCGTCGGCCTGTTGATGTCGGATGCCGTAGCGTGTGGAGGCTTCGGCGGCGGTTCGGAACTCGGGAATGCCGTTCTTGGAGTGCAGTCGGGCGAGCAGGGCGGCGCCGAGCAGGCTGGCATTGTGGACGCGCGACGGCTTGAGCGGGGTGTAGCTGAAGCAGAAGGTGTCGTCGAGCGGGGTGCGCTTCAGGTGTTCCAGCAGGAACCAGCCGGCCTGGGTGGCCAGTTCGAGGAGGGTCGGATCCCCGAGCCGATCATAGGCGTCGAGCAGGGCCTCGCCGGCGAAGGTGGTGCAGATGATGTTCGGGTAGAACCGGGGGACGAGATAGGTCCGGGTCTGCCAGTCGAAGTGATAGCCCCAGCAGGCGCGGTCCCAGCCCTGCGAACGAAGGGCGATCAAGCGGTCGGCCATCTCGCGGATCTGCTCGACGGTGGCGAGTCCGCAGGATTCGAGCCGGACGAGGGAGCTGAGGAAGAGGGCGGCCCCCTTGGGGTTGACCTCCTTGGACACGCCAAAGAGGGGGCGGAGGTTGATCGGGCTGCGTTTGAACGACTGGATCATCACCAGCCGGGGCCAGCGGGAGTGAAGGAACTTCAGGGCGCGGAAGATCCGGCTGTTCAGGCCGTCGTAAGGGTCGTAACCGGCCCATTGTTCCCGACGACAATAGTTCAGGAGCTGTTCCGTGGTCTGGCGGATGTCGGTGAGTTGGGGAGGCACGTTGGGCGGGGCTCGGGTGGAGTCCGGTTTGGGGCGGTGTGGCTGAAAAGGGGTGGGTCAGTCTCCGAGGGGTTGGAGGACGATCCGTTCTCCCGACTGCATGGACCGCAGGGCGGCGAAGCAGGCGCGATGAATGCTTTCGAGCTGGGGCCAGGGAATCGGGGCGGTGCCGGCCTTGAGTCCGGCGGCCCAGGCATCCACTTCGGCGCGCTGGCCCTTGTCCTGGGTCGACGATTTTTCGCGTCGGCATTTCCGGCCGCTCCAGAGCTCGACGCTTTGGAAATCGTCGATGACCGCGGATTTGCCACCGCCGTGGACCTCGATGCGTTCCTTGGCGAGGCCGGGGTCGCCGACGCTGGTGTAGGCGATGGTGGCGAGGGTGCCGTTTTCCAGTTCGAGCTGGAGGGAGAAGTTGTCCCAGCGTGCGGGGGGTGTGCCGGCGACGGGGATGGCGCTGGCCTGGACGGCGCGGATGGGGGAGCCGGCGAGGGCGACGGCGAGGTCGACGAAGTGGCAGCCTTCACCGACGAGCCGTCCGCCGCCGACTTCGGGATCCTGGATCCAGTGATCGGCGGGGATGGGGCCGGCGTTGACCCGCATGTTGATGAGCAGGGGGGTGGGGACGGATTTGAAGTGTTGGCGGACGAGATCGGAGGCGGGGGCGAAGCGGCGGTTGAATCCGACCATTACGGAGGCGTTGGGGGCGGACTGGAGGGCGGCGCGCACCTGGGCGAGTTCGACGTCGTTGAGAGCGAGCGGTTTTTCGACGTAGACCGGTTTGCCCTTGCGAAGGGCCTCGCAGGCGTAGCGGGCGTGGGAATCGTGGCGGGTGGCGATCAGCACGGCATCGGAGCCGTCGATCACGGCGTTGGCGTCGCTTTCGGCGGAGGTTCCGCCGAATTTCTGGGCGACGGCGACGGCGGTGATGCCGGTGGCGGTGCAGATGCTTCCGATGGCCAGGCCGGGGTGTTGGGAGATCCAGGGCAGCAGGTTTGTGGTGGCGTACTTGCCGGCGCCCACGATGCCGATGCGGAGCTTTTCCTTGGACAGTTTCTTCGGGGTGAACTCGAGACGGCGGCTGATCTTTTCGAGGGGCCGGTCGTACTCGAGCAGGATGCCGATGTAGGGTTCCTTGCGTTCCCCGCCGATCAGGGAGTAGGCGGAGGTGGCGTCGGCGAACTTGAATCGGTGGGTGATGAGGGGATCGAGGCGGACCTGGCCTCCCTGGAGCAGTTCCAGGAAGCAGCCCATGTTCCGGTTTTCCGTGAAGCGCACGTAGGCGAACGGGTAGTCCCGTCCCTTTTCCTCGTAATCGTTGTCGTAGCGTCCGGGCCCGTAGGAGCGTGAGATGCGGAGCTCGATTTCCTTCAGGTAGAACGGCTCGCGGGGGACGTCCATCTTCGTGAGCCCGACCACGACCACCCGGCCGCGTTCGCGGGTGATGTCGCCGGACAGTTCGATCGGCTGATTGGAGGAGCTGGCGGCGGTGATGATCGTGGCGTCGACGCCGTATCCGCCGGTGAAGAGCAGGACCTGCTCCTCCAGGCCTTCGTCATGGGAATGGACGGTGGCTTCGCAGCCGAGTTCGCGTGCGAGCTTGAGTTTGGCGGGGTCGATGTCGATTCCGAGCACGCGGCAGCCGGCGGCGCGGAGGATCTGGATGGTCATCAGTCCGATCAGGCCGAGACCGATGACGGCGATTTTTTCGCCGAATTGCACGGAGCCCTGTCGGACGCCCTGGACGGCGATGGCGCCGAGGGTGGCGAAGGCGGCGTGATCGAGACCGACTCCCTCGGGGATGCGGACGGCGAGGTTGCGGGGGATGGAGACGATTTCGGCGTGATTGGCGGAGCTGCCTGCGCAGGCGACGAGGTCGCCGACGCGGAGGTCGCCGACATCGCCCTGGGTTTCGATGATCCTGCCCGAGCAGGAGTACCCGAGGGGTGTGGGGGCGTTGAGTCGGTCGGAGACCACCTGCCAGGTGCGGAGCAGACCCTCCTTTTTGGCGCGGTTGATGACCTGACGGACGAGGTCCGGGCGGGCCATGGCCTTGCCCAGAAGACTTTTCTTGGCGGTATCGACCTTGGTCTTTTCGGTGCCTGCGGAAATGATCGAGAACTGAGTTTGGACGAGGACGGAGCCTTCGCGGATCTGGGGAACCGGGTTCTCGGTAACAGCCAGGGTTCCGGTTCGATAGTTCTGAACGACGTTCTGCATAGGAGAGGGGAGGCCTTGGGGTGGGCAGGGGTGGCTAGCCGGCGTGGGTGAGGGTGGCGACGAACAGGCTGTTGCAGCGGGTCTCGGGAAAGCCGGTGGCGGAGAGCACGCGTGAAACCGGGTCGGATTTGGCGTAGTAGGCCAGTTCGAGAACGCGCAGACCGGCGGTCCGGGCGTGTTCGGTGAAGGCGGCGGCGGAAAGCCGGTGCACGACGTAGCCCAGGTAGCTGGGGCGGCGGATGACCTTGTAGGCGCAGGATTCGAGTTTGCGGTAGAGGCTCAGCGCATTGGGCATGGAGACGAACATGTGCCCTCCCGGACGGAGCAGGCTGCGCATCTTGCGGAGGGAACCGGCGAGATCGGGCACGTACTCAAGCACGCTTGAGCTGAGCACGATGTCGGCGGGCGGGAATTGCAGGCCGCCGAGATCGGGGAGTCGCGCCTCAAGAAAGTTCAGTTTCATTTCCGGATGCGCCCGGCTTTGTTCCTGGCAGAGGGCGACCATGCCCGGGGCGCCGTCGACGCCCGTGACGGACAGTCCGCGCTGGGCGAGCAGGAAGGAGAAGGTTCCGGCGCCGCAGCCGACGTCGATGGCGGTTTTGGCGTTCCGTCCGTATTTTTCGAGCAGGGCGGCCCAGACCTGCTGACGTTCCTTGAACTCGGGCCGCTGGTCGTACTGACGGCGGAAGCCTTCGGCGTTGGCGGTGAAGTAGGCCGACGAACCGGAGGACGGTTCCTTGGGGAGGGATGGGGAATCGGATTTCATGCCAATGCGCCTTTCAAGACTTCCGAGACGGCCTTCTGGTAGGTGTCTTCCGAGTAATGCCGGGACACGCGGACATGTCCTTCCTGGCCCATTTTTGCGGCCAGTTCGGGCTGTTCGATGAGCTGGCAGAGCCGGGCTGCGAGGTCGGCGGGAACGGGTTTGCAGACAAAGCCGGTGGTGCCGTCGCGCACCACCTCGGCGATGGCGCCCTGGGAGGTGGAGACCACGGGGAGGCGGGAGGACATCGCCTCGAGAATGACCCAGGGCAGGCCCTCGGGTTCGACGGGAGGGAAGAAGAAGATGTCGTGGCTGGCGAACGTTTCGAACTTGGTGTTGCCGTGGACGACCCCGGTGAAGGAGACGGAGCCCTGGATGCCGAGGGCCTTCAGCCGTTCCATGAACTGGTCCTCGTCCGCGCGGTTCTGCCAGCCTCCGGCCATGGTCAACCGGGCGTCCGGATGGCGCTTGAGAACCAGGGCGAAGGCTTCGAGGGCCTCGAAGATGCCCTTGCGCCGCATGAGATGGGACAGGAAGAGGATCCGTTTGCCTCCGCCCGAAGCGGCGGGACGTCGCGGGTAGTCATCGAAGGGACGCACGTCGATGCCATTGGGGATGACCCGGATGCGGTCTGGATCGAGCAGTTCGCTCATGACCCGTCGGAGCGTTTCCCCGAGGACGATGCAGAGGTCGACCCGGCGGAAGACCAGTTTGGTGAGCAGGCGGAGTGGGCCGGGCATCTGGCGATAGAAGGTATCGAACTCCGAGCCGCGGAGGTGGATGACGATGCGCCGGCCGAGAAGGACGGCGGGAAGGATGAAGGTGAGGTCGCGGAGATAACCCCAGGTGCCCTGCGAGATCCCCAGATACACGCAGCGGGGCCATCGCGTCAGGAGGATGAGCAGGCACTTGGCGGCGTGCTGCAGTCCGAGCGTGATGTTGCCCCAGTCGAGTTGCCCGATGTTGTCCGTCTCGCGGTGGTCCGAGGTGTCGAGGAAGTGGACCCGGAGGTTTTTCTTGAAGGGTTCGGAGGCGAGCAGCCGTTGCATGGCCAGGTAGGGGCCGACGTACGGCGGGGGGACCGCTCCGATGATCAGGATCGAGGGACCCTTGCGGATCTCTGGCGCAGGGGTGGCCTGCGGAGGTGGAGGAGTGCTGGAACTCATCGTTTTGGGGTGGGAGCCGCCCGCCGCGGGCAGGCGGGCCTGGTCACCAGCACAATCCCTGGTACGGAGCGGAAAGACTCTTCAATTCCTCCCAGCCGTTGACGTCCAGAATCGAATGGTGGCTTCCCACGAGCGGGGAGAGTTCCGCCAGTGGGGCGCACTTCTGGGAGGCGATGACCAGGCCGCGTTCGCCCAGGGCGGAGGCCAGGGTGGGACGGAGCAGGTCGGCGAGATGGGGCATGCGGGTGTCGATGGCCCGCTTGTTCGCGCCCTGCAACGCCGAGAGATTCAACTGGGGGTCATAGATCCGGACGGTGTAGCCGCGTCCGAGGCAGTGCTGGGCGACCTCGACCATCGGGCTTTCGCGCAGATCGTCCGTGTTGGACTTGAAGGAGAGACCGAGGATGACGATTTCGCGGTGATTCGATTCGGCGATGATCTGAAGCAGGCTGTTCAGATGCCGTTCGTTGCTGGGGAGCAGGCTTTCCAGGAGAGGAACACTGGTGCCCGCCTGTCGGGCGCGGTGGACCAGGGCCCGGACGTCCTTGGGCAGGCAGGATCCGCCGAACGGATTGCCGGGGCGGAGGTAGTAGGAGGAAATGTTCAGCCGGGTGTCCTGGCAGAGCAGGGACATCACGGCGGCGGAGTCGACGCCGAGCGACTTCCCCAGGCGCCCGATTTCATTGCCGAAGGCCACCTTGGTGGCGTGGAAGGCGTTGCAGGCGTATTTGAGCAGTTCCGCGGATTCCCAGTTCACGACGCGGGTGCCGGGGCCGCAGAGGTCGAGGACGGCCTGGGGGGGGTTCTTGCCGTCGGTGGTTCCGATCGCGGACAGCGAGGGTTCGTCGAAGTCGCGGACGGCGGTGCCTTCGCGGAGGAACTCAGGGTAGTAGCAGACCGTGAGTTTTCCGCTGGCGAGCAGGTCGCTGGCGAACAGGGCGGAGATCTCCCGGGTGCTGCCGGGAAGCATGGTTGAGCGGAAGATGAGGATGTGCGGTGTCGACTTGGCGCGGACGGCCTGGGCGATTTCGCGGGCCACTTCGCGCACGAACCCGAGGTCGAGTCCGCCGCCGACGGTGGACGGTGTGCCGACGCAGACGAGGGAGATGTCGGTGGCGGCGATGGCGGCGGTGGCGTCGGTGGTGGCGGAAAGTCTGCCGGCCTTGAGGCTGCTGGCGAGGCGTTCGGCGAGTCCGGGTTCGATGATGGGCGGGATGCCGCGGGAGAGGTCAGCGACTTTTCCGGGAGAAACATCGACGCCGACGATCTTGTGACCGCAGGAGCCGAGGCAGCCGGCGGTCACGGCCCCCACATAGCCCAAGCCAAAGATTGAGACATTCACGATTCTAGAAATCGACAGACGGTTGTTGAAAGGAGGGTTTGGTTGGAAAGCCTGGAGGAATGAAAGCGGTTCGTGGTCGGCGGTGGTCCAAGGTGGAAGCGAACATCGCGCACCGGATCAGTGGGAGCCTGGTTTCTGAAGCGCAGCCCTGGACGCCCCCAGAAAGGCCGCCGCGGCGTCGTTGTAGTTGGCCTCCTTGGAGACCTCCTGGGCCGCCTCCCGGCAAAGTCGTCGCTGCTCCGAATTCCAGCCGAGAACCTCGATGACCCGGTCGGCGATTCCCTGGGGAGGGGAGGCGGGATCGACGATGTATCCGTTGACGCCCGGGCGCACGAAGTCCATGGCGTTGCAGGCTCCGGAGGAGCAGACGATGGGAACCCCCACGGCGAGGGCTTCGAGCAGAACGAGCGGATTGTGATCGACGGCGCTCAGGAGGATGAAGGCGTCCGCCATGGCGTAGTAGTGGGCGGTGTCCTCGTATTTAACCCAGCCTTCCACATGCAGGTCCTGGAGATTCTCGGTGGCGCGGATTTTCTCGATGGACTCCCGGAGCGGGCCCTCGCCGATGAGCAGCAGGCCGACACGAAAGGGGGCTCTCTTCAGGATCTCCCGGTAGACATCGATCAGGGCGGGCAGTCCCTTTCGCTCGATGAGTTTGCCGACGAAGATGAGATTCCGTTCCGGAAGGTTCCGGCCCTTGAGGAACTCCGGATTCTTCTGGGTGGGGCGCTGGAACTTGTCCTTGTCGATGCAGTTGAAGGCGCGAAAGAGCCTGGATGGATCGATGTCCGGACGGAGGAAGCGGACGTATTCGCGGGCCAGGGTTCCCGCATCGATGAAGGCCTTTGCTCCCCCGGCGAGAAGGCGTCGGAGCATGAGTCGCGGCGCGGAGGCCTTTCCGTCGGTGTGCAGGGTTGCCTCCGTCCAGATGACATACTTCCCGCCGAAGAGCACGGAGTACAACCAGGCCATGATGGTTGCGATGTTGAATCCGCCGCAGATGATGACGTCCGGACGTTCCCGGATGAATGTGAACAGGAGGAAGGGGTTCAGAATGAATTCCTTCTCCTCCCCGATCTGTTTGCTGATCCCCCAGGGAACCACCACCCGGAAAGGCATCGCGTGGACGTCGCGTTTCCATTGGGGTCGAACCAGAAAGCGGTCCGAAAGCAGAACCAGCGCAAACTCGGCGTCGGGTGATTCCGCCAGAATCTTAAAGAGCTCGCAGCGGTAGGGTGAAAGCACCGTTTGGGTTAGCAGCAACTTCATAACTGGCGGATCATCGATTGGGCCAAACCGGCGCCGCTACACGCGGGGGTCCGGGTGGGGCGTCCGACCCTGGACCGAAGCGTGTCGGGTGGGGTCGGGTGGGGTCGGGTCGGAAGGAGTTGTGGTGTCGGAGGATCTTGGTTGGGGATTTCCGGGTTCAGGCGGACAGCCGCGCGGAGAGCGCCTCGAAGATGGTCCGGTGTTTCTCGACCACATCGAAACGGCGGATGCTTGCGAGGGCGTTGGCCGAGAGCCTGTTGAACAGCAAATCATCGCTCTGGAGCCTTTCGATGGCGGCGGCGAGCGCCTCGGGGTCGCGCGGCGGGACGAGCAGCCCGTTGTACTCGTGCTGCACCATGGAGCAGAGGCCGGGGATGCTGCTGGCGATGACCGGGTTCCCCTGGCTGAGGTGTTCGAGAACCTTGATGGGGAAGATGTACTTGAGGTCCTCGTAGTCCACGTACGGAGTGAGTCCGGCATGAATCGACCGGAAGAACTCGATCCGGGAGATGGGAATGTATCCATGCGCCACCAGGCAGTCCTTCGCGCTGGAACGCTCGATACGTGCGAGTTCCTCGGCGGGCAGCCGGCCCACCAGATGGACGACCACCGGGCAGGCGCGATCCTTGAGTATCTCGACGGCACGAATGACGATGTCCAGGCCCATGGTGTCCCAGAACTGGGACCGGCCGTAGGCCAGGTGGAGGGTCCGGCCCCGGGCGTCGGGACGCGCCAGGGCGGACGGAGCCACCAGCGACTGATCGATGGCGTTGTAGAGT
Source organism: uncultured Verrucomicrobiota bacterium (assembly GCA_964476125.1). Lineage (GTDB taxonomy): Bacteria > Verrucomicrobiota > Verrucomicrobiia > Limisphaerales > CAIMTB01 > CAIMTB01. Next base: position 20,587 of record CAYZAE010000030.1, read on the forward strand.
TGGACGCAGCGGGAGGGTTCCTGGACGATGTCTTTGGCGGCGCGGGGGAGAACGCTCAGGAGATAGAGGTCGGCCCTGCGCATGATCTGGAACACGATGCGGTCCGAGAGCCTTGCGGGTTTGTCCTGCTCGTGTTCCCCGGCGCGCCACCGTGGTCTGTCCCACACATCAAGCGCCCACAGGTAGCCTGCCAGCTTGCTCGCCAGGAAGCCTGCGGCCGAGATGCCGGAGGGTTCCGTCAGGACGGTGCGGCATCCCCGGAAGCGAAGGAACAGGGAGAACAGGCCTGCATAGAGGACGAACAGCACGCGATTGCGCACGGGCGCGCGATGCAGGGAAACGGCGTTCTCGATTTCCGGGCTGATCTTACTCCCGCGACGGACCAGCAGGAAGATGGTGGCGAATCGCGAGCCGTGCAGCACCCGCTGGTACATGTTCATGTTCCGCTTGTCGGGCGGAAAGCTGTACTGGCTGACGATCAGGATCTTGAGCGGGTGGGCCTTGGGCGCATTCATAGCTGGCTCGGGCGTTTCAGGGTCATGGATGCGGGGTGCGGTCATGGGGTCCGCCACCGAGCCAGGAGGGGCATGCGGAGAAGAAAGTTTTTGAGGATTGCGATCGGATTGTGACGCCTGTTCGCCCGGGCCAGTCTCGTACCGAGGGGAATCAGGGTCAGCACACAGAGGGCGAGGCAGGCCGGCACACCCGCGCGAAGCGGCAGCGCGTGCCAGGCGACGCATGAAAGGGCGATGGCGGCGGACATCAGCACCAGGAGTTTTCCATCCAGGCGCAGGAACCCTGGGACGAGCTGGAAGTGAACCTGCCAGGCGGAGATTGCGAGGAGCGCGGTCTGCCCGGCGAGTCCGGCCAGGGCGAACCCCATGGCGCCCCATTCCCGGGTGAGAAACGCAGCCGAGCCGAGAAAGACGAGCGCCCAGACGATGTAGACGGTGAGACCGGACCACTGGCGTCCCTTGCTTTCGTAGCTGATGCGAAAGGTCTCCGTCACGGTGCGAAGGAACGCGGTGAAAAACAGAACCGGCATGAGCTTGTCGGTGCCGGCGTACTCCTGTCCATAGACCGCTGTCACCCAGTGACAGAGCGCGATCATCAGGATGGTGGCGGGGCCGGTCAGGAGAAGGACGGTCTGAAGCTGCAGGGAGAGGGTTCTCTGGTAGCTTTCGCGGGCATTGTCGGAGGCGGTGCTGGAAAGGATGGGGAGCACGACCCTGGAAAGCACGGTGGGGGCGAAGGACACCACCATGACCCACTGTCCGGCGGCTTCGAACAGACCCACATCGGCGAAGCCGCGTTCGCGAAGCAGGAAGACCCGGCCGAGCCAGTTCGCTCCGGTCATCACGGCGAGCATGAGGAAGCCGGGCAGGGCGAAGTGGTAGAGGATGGGGTATTCCGAGAACGCCTCCTTCAGCGTGATATGCCTGGGAAACTTGAACCGGCGCTGCTGTCGCCAAAGGAAGAGAAAGGCCTGGGGGATGGTGAAGAGGGAGGCCAGGGCCATGCCCCACAGCGCCCCGTAGAGGCCCCAGACCCAGGCCAGCGGGATGGCGAAGGCCATGCTCAAGGCGGCGCGAAGAACGCCATTCAGGGAGGTGGCCTTGAAGTCCTCAAAGCCACCCAGGGCCTGCTGAACGATGCTGCCGAAGGTGATGAAGAACAGGAACAGCGAGCCGACCCGCAAGGCGTCCGCGAGCTCAGGACGTGCGAGCGTGGAGGCCGCCAACTGGGGCGCCAGGGCGGCGACGCCCAGCGAGGCCAGGGCGCAGGCGATTCCGGAGATCCACAGAGCCATCTGCAGGATTCTTGCCGCCCGGGCAGGGTCGTCCTCCCGGTATTGCGCGACGTACTTGATCGCGATGGTGCCCATTCGGAGGCTTCCGTAGGTCGAGAACATCAGCACCGTGCTTTGGACGATGCCGTACTGACCAAAGGCGCTGACGCCAAGGATCCGGGCCAGGACGATGGAGGTCAGACCGGTGAGGGCCTTGGCAAGGCCGGCACCAAGCAGCGTATAGGCTACCCCCTGGGCAATTCGCCGTCCCAGCGGGCGGGAAGTGCCTGAGGTGCCTTCCTTGCTTCCGGGAACGGGTTGGGCGTTCGGAGGCACCGTCTGGCGGGTGGATTCCGCGTCGGGGACAACGCGTGATTGGTCGTTCATGCTTGGGTCCCGGCAGGGGTACGGGACGCTGCGCGATTGCGTCTGGGGATGGGGGTGCGGGTGCCGAAAGGTGGGAGTTGCGGCTGGGAGTCGAGTCGGGCGCGGGGCTACTGCTTGACGACTCCACTGAGCGCTCCCTTGGGGCCATTCGAGAGGAGCAGGAGCGCGTAGAGCGTCGGGTTCTTGCCGTGGGCGGCCGCGTCGGTGCAGATCGCATTATTCCTGCCCTCCACATACCTGGGGACGTCGCCGCCCTTCGGCACGGGCTTTCCGAGGTGGATCGGGACAGTAATGGATCGGAAATGCAGGCGGTTGCAGGCCGGGCCCCCCAGCGAATAGACGAGATTCTGGGTGGATTCCGACGAGAAGCACCGGACCAGTTTTCCGACGGTTCGCGGAGTGTACTGGCGCACGCCGTGAAAGACGTAGAGGGGAAGACCCGCCGCGGCGGGAAAAATGTGGATCTGCAGAACCGGGCCCGGCCGGGTGGCCACGAAGTCATTCAGGCGGGCGAAGTAGCGGATGTCTTTTTCGAAATGTTCGATGGCGCTGACCGTGAAGATCAGGCTGGTGTCGTCGGGCATCGCCTCCCGCACGTCCGAGGAATTGAGTTTCTTCAGATGCATCCACGGATTCTTGGCCATGAGCTCAGGCCACTCCTTGCGTTCGCGGATGTCGACGCCGGTGTATCTCTGAAGGGCATCGCCGGAGCAGCGGCGCAGTTTCAGGGCATATTCCCCCGTGCCGCAGCCGGTGTCGAAGATACGGACGCCTCCCAGAAGCGACTGGCAATACTTCCAGTCCACCTTGGCGATGAAGAGATCGGCCAGCGCCCGGGCGGGGGAGAACTTGGCTTGCAGGTGGGAGAAGTCCTCCGGCGTGAAGGAGGAGGTGAAGTGCCGGTGGGTCAGGTGCTGCGTGTTGCCCCTCGGACGCCAGACATTGTTGGCCCAGTTTGCGGCAATGTAGGCTCCCTTGAGCACTACCGGCAGCTTGGCGTCGGCGTTGAGTACGTGGGTGGAGGAGCTTTCGGGGTCAAGGATACGACGCATGGCGATTTGGGCTGGTGGTTGGGGCGTTGGATTCCGGAAAGGACTCCGGCGGGCCGGGCGCGGGAATGCGCAAGACTTCCGGGGACCCCGGGCGGAAAGTGCAGGGCCCTGCTTGGATGCCCGGCGGGTGTTTCTCAGTGCCAGGTCAGGTCGATATTGGTCAGTCCCAGCTCGGCGATGCGCCGTCGCACCCGCTCGGCGCTTTCGCGGATCTCGGGCATCTTCGCCTCGTGTGCTTCGACGAGAACGTAGCGGATCTTCTGGAGCAATCCGGCGTTCAGCAGGGCCTCGAGAAGGATGTACTCGACCCCCTCCACGTCCATCTTCAGCAGCCCGATGGGCTTTTTCTGCTCACGGATGTGTTTGACGATGTCGATGGCGCGAACTGAGACGCCCTGTTTGGAATCGACGTTGGATTTCGAGGCCATCAGGGAGGATCCCTGGGAGAATCCGACCAGGTCGGAGCTTGCCCGGCGGTCGAGGTACAGTTCCACGGAACCCTCGTGGTCGAGCAGTGCGGCGTTGATGCAACGGACGTCGGCGAAGCCCTTGAATCGGCGGGAAAGAACCGCATAGGCCGCCGGGTTGGGTTCAAAGGCATGAATCTCAACCCCAGGTCGCCAGAGGCGGGCCGCAACCCCCCCAATGTTGGCGCCGCAGTCGATGAGGACTTCGTCCTTTCGCGGGCGGAAGTTGCTGATCTGGTCCTTGACGAGGACGTTTTTAATTTTCGCTTTGATTAGCCACCACATGGGGATTATGGGCGCGGGGTATGACTGGCTTCAGGTAGGCGGGAGGATTCCGCCGAGATGGTTTTCGACTTGCCGCGGGCGGAGATGATCCGGGCTGGCACGCCCGCGACGACGGACATGGGGGGGATGGACTTGGTGACCACGGCGCCGGCCGCGACGACGCAGCCCCTGCCGATGGTGACGCCGTCCATGATGCAAACGTTGGCTCCGATCCAGACATCGGATTCGATCCGGATTCCCTTTTTGGTCAGGCCTTGCTTGCGGATGGGGACGTCGGGATTGGCGAAATTGTGGTTGGACGGGACGATGACGGTGTGGGTGGCGATGTGCACGTCATCGCCGATGTCGAGCCCGCCGTGGCCGTACAGCACGCAGAAGGAGTTGATGCAGCAATTCCGGCCCAGCTTGATCCATCCGCCGCGTGCTTCCAGCAGGGCGAATCGGTGGATCACGGTGCCGGGTCCAAGGGCGATTTTGCCGCGCAACCGGGCGTCATACATGACATGCACCCCGGTGCCGCGGGTGCAGGAGAACAAAGCCCTGTTGCGGATCAGGGCCAGGGTTGTCTCGAGTCGAATCAATGCGCGTGCGCCGCCTGACATGGGGGTATTCGGTTTGCCCGGCCTGACGACGGTCAGGAAAAGAGCGCGGGTGCGATATTGCCGAGAATGTTGCGCCAGAGAAGGGGTTCGAGTGGCGGGCCACCCTTCTGCACCGGGGGAAGGTTGGAGAGGATTTCGGCGAGAACCCGGCTTGCCTCGGCCGGATCAGGCGCGCAAATGCGGCAGGAGCGGGACTCCAGGATCTCCGGGGCGGTGCCCACGGCGTTCGAAAGCAGGAGAGGCAGCCCGTAACAGTAGGCTTCGAGAACCGCGCTGGGCCCCTCGTCGAATCGGCTGAGCTGAAGGTAGAGGTCCGATTCCTGGTAGACCTTGCGCATGGACGCGTTGTCCAGCCCCGACAGCAGCTTAATCTGCTTCCCCTGACTCCGCAGGCTCGCGTCCTGGGCGCTGGCTTCGATCAGGTTTTTCATGGATTCCAGGCCATCCCCGACGATGGTGAGTTCGATCGGTCGGATGGCGGGCACGCGGCGAAAGGTTTCGACAAGGATGTCGACGCCCTTCTTTCCGAACAGGTTGGTGACGCTCAGGAGGCGGACCGGCTCGGTGTCACCGCGGTCTTTGTGCGACCGGTTTGGCAGCAGGGAGTCGTCGATTCCGTTGCGGAGGAGGAGGGTTTTGCCCCGGGTGAAGGGGTAGACGTTTTGCAGCCGACTCGAGTAGAAGTCTGAGTTGACCAGGATCTGGTCTGCCATGCGGAGCACGGCATATTCGAGGGCGACCTCGAACACCCCATTGCCGGAGGCCTCGCGCAGGGTGTTGGAGATGCGCCGTTCCTCGCGCACGAAGCCCCCGGTTCGGTGAGCCACCCGAAGGCGTCCGAGGGTGAGCACCTTGATCCCGCAGGCGAGGATTCCGTAGTAGTAGCCCGCAGTGATGAGCACCTTGCGATGGGCTGCGAGAGTGGCCAGCAGCCGAAGCAGGGAGAGTTCCCTGAATTCCACACCGTCGAGGGTTCTGTGATTGGGTTGCCACCGGAGGAGTCGGCCGAGGATCCCGCCCTGTTTGAGAAGGGTGACGACGGAGTTTTTGCCGGGAAGGTTGCGGGCGATGTTGAGGGTGACGCGGTGCTGGCCCTTGAGGGTTTTGACGGAGGCTTTGGGCAGGCGGCCCAGAATGAGAACCGGTTCCTCCGGCGCGGGCCTGGAGGTTGGGTTTATGGGCGCTCGCGTGTTGGGCATGCTGGGACGGACCGCCACCGGCCTGGGAACCGTTTCCCCGTTGCCGGTGGCGGAGGAGTGAGGATGCTCCAGGACCATCGCCGTGCCGATTGGGATTATCCCAAGCGATGGTCCTGGGCACGCTCGGCCGCTTGGTGAGAGGCGGTTATCGGACCGGCTCGACCACGACGTTGGTCGGCGCGGCAGGCGCCTGGTACTGCGCCTCGCCGAAGGCGAGTCCGAATGTGGGGCCGCTGACGATCTCCGAGAGATTGCCTGCGGCATCGCGCGCCTGGATCTCCAGGAACGAGGTTCCCGGGGGGATGCTTGGGAGTTCGAAGGCGCGCCTCGGTCCCCAATTCGACCAGTCGGTGAGCCCGTTCAGGCGGTAACGGGTGGAAACCACCGATGGATTTTCGTCCGTGTTCACGGAGAGATCATCCACGACCGTCCACCGGAAGCGCAGCGGGAGATCGCGGATGGGTGTCAGGCCATGGGGGGAGACGTCGATTGAGATGGCCGGCGGGGTGGTGTCCGGCGCCTGGGCGATGGTGGCGGTGGCGAAGAGGGTGTGCATCTGAGCCGGCGTCAGCGTGTTGCTCACCCAGTACCGGGGGATTTTGCTGATCGTCACCGTGGGCTGGTTTGCCTGAACGACGTTCCCCATCAGGTCGTAGACGGTGAAGGAACTGTCTGAAACCGTGGCGGCGTAGTTGGTGTTGCTGCGGGAGAAAACCACGAGGACGGTCTCGTCGGGTTTTCCGAACACAAAGGCCGGGGTGTCGCTGACGGTATTCGTGGGTGAGGTGATGGACACCGGCTTGTCGATGAAGCGTTTGGACCAGAGGTAGGCGCTTCCGATCCCGTTCAGGGCGTCATCGTAGTTGTGCCAGGTGGGGTTGGTGTTTTCGGTGGCCCAGTCGTAGGTGCTGAGGCGGGCGTCGTAGAGGAAGTATTTGGTCATGCCCCGACCGAGGCAGCGGATCCAGTTTCGGGCCTGGGCGGTGGGATTGATCCAGACGGTGCGGATGTACTGGTACTCTTCCCAGTGCTCGGCATAGGAGACTGTGTTCACCGGACCGCCCGTGCGGTCGCCCTTGTAGTCGCCCCAACCCCAAACGCCTGTTTCCGTGTTCCAGATTGGCTTCCCGGTCCATTCGCGCATGGCGGCCATGGAATCGATGCCGGAATCATCCCCGTCGCTGGGGTAGGAGTGAACCGAGAGAGCATCGATCTGGGACCTGGTGGTGGGAGAGAGAAGGCCCCAGACCTGGGGGGCCCAGCCAGGGATCTTGGACTTGGAAATGCCGCCGAAGCCAACGAAGTAGGCGGTGGGGTCGGCTGCTTTGACCGCCCCTGCGGTGGCGGTGAGGATGGGAGCGAAGTCAGTTGCCGACCAGGAAGGTTCGTTGATGTCCTCCCAGTACCTGATCTTGTTCTTGTACCGGTTGACGACCTGATAGACGTAGTTGCTCCAGGCGGGGATGTTCAAGACGCCGCCCGGCTGCGCCCACAGCGGGATGTCAGCCCTGGAGGAGAGATTTCCCAGGATGATGCAGTTGCCGACCTGGGAATTGACACGGGTGTCCATGGCGCCCCAGATGAAAACGTCTTCCACGGGTTCGACCGTATGCCATTCGAGGATTCCGGCGGGCGAAAGGCCCCGCTGCCAGGGTACTCCCCAGAGCGTGTTGGACTTGATGACGCTCGTCTGTGCCGGGCCATGTTGACCAAAGAGGGAGTCGATATCCAGCGAGGGGGAGGTGGGGAGGGGATTCACCGAAAACACCAATTCGGCGCGCGTTGCGGGAGAGCCTTCCAGCCAGGCAAACATTCGGGTCAAGCCCACGTTTGTGGTGGTCAGATTGAGCGGGCGGCTTGAGAGACCCGGTTCAGAACGGTAGGCGTTCGTGCCTTTGGCAACCCGGCGGTTCATCCAGTCGAAGGCCTCATAGTGGAACACGACATTGCTGACGCTGGCCGTGTCGTTGAACGTCTGCACGGTCACCGTGCGGGGTTCAGTGGTGCTGAGAATGTTCCCGTTTCGATTCAGCGTGAGACTGCATTCGATCGCGTCCGACGGCTTGTACGAGGTTGCCTCGGTGCCTTCCTCGAGCTGGACGGCATCAATCAGAACGGTGTCGGTGGTGCTGATGTGGCTCCAGGTGACCTGAAACAGCCGGTTCGGGCTCGGCTTGAGATTCAGGGTGGTGGAGAAGCGCTGCCAGGTGGGTGAGAGGGGGACGATGGCAGTGGTCAGCGGGCTGTTCGTGGGTTCTGCGGGATTGCCGTAGACCATGCCCCAAGCCACCTGCATTCGGGAGAGCGATCCGGTTTTTCGTTTGTGGTAAAAGCTCAGGGTGTATTGCCGCTCCGTTTTGTCGCCGCGCAGCCAGATGACCGGACTCCGGACGGAGTAACGGGAAGTGCCGGGGCCATCGCCGATGATGGCGCTGCGGCTGCCGTCGAAGGCGTCCAAGGACGTCATGTTCGCCAGCCAGGGTTCGGAGGTTGGCGCGCCGTTGCGTCCGGAGGTCCAGCCGTGGGCGTTGAGACCGAATTCGAACGAAGAGTTCGGGATCAGGTTGCCTGTGGATCGCGACGATTCGGGTGCGGGAGGCATCTGGACAAAATCGGCCCAGCGGTTGATGCCTTCCCCGAGGCGCTGCCAGGAGGTTGGCATGATGCCGACGCCGCCGAACCAGACGTTTTGTGAAACCCCCGCGGGCAAGAGCTTCACGACGCTGACGCTGACCTGGGCAAAGGAGGTGGTTGAGGTGAATGACCCGATCCTGTTCCACGTCGGGTTTCCGCCATACTCCCGGTCTGGAACCGTACCAGTGCCGACTTGTCCGCGGACCAGCAGGTTGGTCCCTTGGGTGGCCATGGCGACCCAAAGGTCGTAGGTACCGGCAGGGAAGGTGGTGTCCAGAGGCACGTTGAGATTGGCGGTGGTGCCTACGGGGCGTGCGGCGGGAAAGTTTGTGTAGTACTCCACCATCGGGAAGAAGCTCACATCATAGGGCAGCCAGCCCTGGATGTGGTTTCTGTTCCCTGGCAGAGGGGTTCTTTCCATCTGGGAGACCAAACGGAAGGAGGTCTGCGCCTGAGCCGATGCGAGGCTCAGCGCAAACAACAGCATTGCGAAAACAAATTTCATAGGCGTGCTTTCCGAGGAATCAGGGTGAAGGGGGACACCGTAGCGGCGGACCATGGGGCTTCAAGGCCCTGGCGAAAAGGTGCCGGTACAGTTCTTTTTGCGAGAGAATAGAGCATGCTTTATGCCAGTGGGCGAGCGGGTTTTTGGGTCCGGGGTTTGTCCAAGGCACCGGGGGTGGGATCTTCGCGCCAAGCCACGTTCCTTGGATCGGACGGGTGGCTGTTGACTTTAGTTCCCGCGAATACGCAAGCGTAAACCTTAAGGGCCCTCTGTGATCTTCAGCGAAATGACAACCGCTTATCCGGGACTTCGTAATGGGGGTGGCTGGGCGGGGGGTGCGGCAGGGGCTCGCATCGAAGGCCGCTGGGCGCTCCGCTCCCACGCTGTTCAGATCGCATGCCTCACGGAGTCGGCGTCGGTATCGGGGAGGTTCTCGGTGGCGTCGGAGGGGTCGGTCGATTCGTTCCATTGCCTGGCCATGCGGGCGTAGGCGCAAACGAATCCGATCATCGTCCAGAGGGTGGTGGTGACCCGGGTGGTTTCCAGGAAAGGCCCATAGACTGAATTGGCCAGGACATAAACGAAAAGTCCGAAGGTCGGGAGGACGAGTGGGAAGGCGATCGGATCGTCCCGGAAGGCGAGGATCCAGGAGGACAGCTGTTTGAACATCAGCACGTAGAGGCTGAGGTAGAGGAAGAATCCGAGGATTCCGGTTTCCCCGAGCAGCCCCGCATAGGGGGAATAGGGTTGGTCAACCTGGATGGTTCCGATGGCGAAGATGGTCTCCCCCTTGGTGTAGAACTGGTCGTAGTAGGGGGTATGCGTGCTTGCGACGATCAGTCCGCCAGCGGAGTCGGAGGCTTGGCGTTCGCCGGGATCCTCGTCCGCGTTGAGCATTTGGGGATTGTCGAACATCTTCGCGCGGGCGGTGGGGGAGTAATAGAACTGGCGGCAGGCCCTGGAGTAGAAGGTGGAGGCCCCGGATCCCACCAGCAGCATGTGGGGGCGGGTCAGGTGCGATCTCGCGATGTCCACATAGGCTTTGATCTTGCCGAGCCGGAGAAGTTGATCCTCGCGGACAGCCTCGGCGACGCGGCCGAATCGATGGAGGCTGGTGGAGAACAGCGGGACGATGAAATAGAGCGTGGCTGCGGAGACGGCGATGAGTGAGGCGAACGCGAACAGATGCTTGAAGCTGGCGCGGTATCCGCGGAGCGTCCAGATGACGACGGAAAGTGAGATGACGAGGCCGAACCAGGACGCCTTGTTGTCGATGGACAGATTGAGAAACAGCAAGGCTGCAATCATGGTCAGATAAAAGCCCTTTCGCCGGGGCTGCAGCATCAGGTTGGCGAGGAAGTAGAACATGGCGATGATCAGGAACACGGCGTATTGCTCGGCGTTCCCGGGGAAGGTGCCATGGACGAGTTCCGAACTTCCGCCTGAGGCCATTCGGCCGGCTGCCTGGACGAGTCCGATGCCGATCTCGAGGATGATCAGGAAACGCAGCATGCCCCGGAAGGCCGTGATGTCGGCCAGGCGGAAGGGGAACCGGAGCATTGCGAAGAAGAGGGTGAACGGAAGCAGCAGCATGATGAACTGGCTGGCTGCGGCGGATGGATAGATGAAGGAGGGGTTGAGGGCGCAGCCGGCGATCATCACGACGATGAACACGCCGATTCTCTTGGCGATGGGTTTCTCCCAGGGAAAGGAAGGCAGGTGGGGCGGATGAAGTCGCGAAACGAGGAAGATCGCGATCACCATGGGGATGTCCACCAGGTTGAGTGCCCTGGGGAGGACGTTCAGGCCGTTCGTGAACGTGCGGAGCAGAATGTTGCCCAGCACGAGTGCGAAAACGAGTTTCGTGTGAAGGGCCATGGGGGTTGCTTGCGGCTAGCCGAGGAGCCCGGAATGCCCGGTCGTTGGCGGTGTCGCCGGATGTCTCCGCCCCAGGATGCGGAGCCATGGGCGGAGCCCGATCCGCGGAAAAGCCCGGGTGGTTTGAATGCTAGGAGACGGGAGCTCCGGAGGCCGCCTGAAGTTCGTCCAGAATTCTGACCGCCGTCTTTCCGTCCCATAGCGGGGGGATGGCGCCGCGGCGTCCCCCGCACGCAAGAGCTTCCTGGATGAGGGAGCTCAGCGTGCCCAGGGTGGCCAGGCGGTTGCTCCCCGAGGTGACGGTCACCGGGCGCTCGGTGTTGGGGCGGAGCGTGAGGCACGGAGTTTGGAAATACGTCGTCTCCTCCTGGAGGCCTCCGGAGTCGGTGATGACCAGGCGGGCGCATTCGGCGAGTCTCAGGGATTCGTGGTATCCGAGGGGATCGATCAGTTTGATCTGGCCGGAGACGAAGGATTCCAGGCCGAAGCTGGCGATGCGCTGCCGGGTTCGGGGGTGGATGGGAAACACGATCGGGAGGGAGCGGGAGATCTGGGAGAATTCCTCCAGGATCCTGCGAAGGGACTCCTTGTCATCGACATTGGCGGGGCGGTGGAGCGTGACGTAGGCGAAGTTGCCCGGCTGGATGCCAAGTGTCTCGAGAATGGTGGTGCTTCGGGATTTCGACAGGTTGGCAATCAGACTATCGATCATGATGTTGCCAACGAGTTTGATTCGTTCCGGGGGGATGCCTTCACGCCGGAGGTTTTCCACGGCGTCCTCGGATGGAGGCAGAAGGAGATCCGAGATCGCGTCGGTGACGAGTCGGTTGGTTTCCTCGGGCATCGATCGGTCGAAGCTCCTGAGGCCGGCTTCGATGTGGGCGACCTTGATCCCCATTTTTGCCGCGACCAGGGTACAGGCGACGGTGGAGTTGACGTCGCCCACGACGACGACCCAGTCAGGGCGTTCCTTTTCGAGAGCGGGCTCGAAGCGAATCATGATGTTCGCTGTTTGCACGGCGTGGGAGCCCGAGCCGACTTCGAGGTTGTAATCGGGCTGGGGGATTCCGAGTTCCCGGAAGAAAACGCCGGACATGGCGGCGTCGTAGTGCTGGCCGGTGTGGACGAGAACGCAGTGGATGGGGCGGGAACCCGGGGCGGGGTTCTGGCGTTGGCTGGCGGCTGCGTGGAGCAGGGGCGCGACCTTCATGAAGTTGGGTCGGGCTCCAGCGATGACGAGTAGTTTCAGGGGACTCATCGGCGATGATTCAGTTGGGGCAATGGGACCGGCGCTCCGTGATCCCGGGGCGTGCGACGACGCGGGGGGGTCCGGGGCGAGGAGGGGGGAGGGGTGGAAGCGGGTTGGGACCTGGCCTATCGCTTCGACTTTCCGGCGAGTATGTCCTCGATATGCTGAACAATGCAGCCCAACGCGGGCGGCCGGGTGGACTGGGTGACCGGGGTCCGGTCCCGGCGCTGGATGACGATCTTGGCGGAGACTTCCTCCGCGGATCGGACCATGGTGAGTCGGCGCTGTTGTTCGAGCTTGCGATCGACGGCTCCGGTTTTTCCTCGAAAGATGCTGTAGACCGGGACGCCGAGGGCGGCGGCCTCCCGGTTCATGGTGCCGCCGCCGCTGACGACGAGGTCGGAGTGCCAGATGAGATTCAGGCCATCCACGGCGCGGGTGGGGATGAGGGTTCTCCCGCCCTGGAACCATTGGGGGAACGAGGCGCAGATGGCGTCTCCCTGGGCGCGGTTGCGGGGGAGGAGCACGATGCGCACTTCGGGATGGGTGAGCAGGTGGCGCATCACCTCGATGAACAGGACATCGCTCTCGGGATTCCGGTAGTGGGCTTCGTTGGCGGGCGGGCGCACCGTGACGAGAAGGTCGCCGCCGGGAATTCCCAATTCCTGGAACAAGGAGTCGTTGGGGGTGAAGTCGGGCGAATAGACGTCCTCCTTGAGGCCTGGATAGGAGAGGAGGACCCCGGGGTCATTGGAGGACTGGGTTGATTCGAAAATGGATTCGGGAACGATTTTCCACTGGGAATGGCAGCCGGGGGGAGCCTTGGCATGCTCGTAGTCCCCGATCACAACCGAGGGGATTCTGAGTGCGTTGGCGAGCAGCACCTGGGAGCGGGCGCCATGGGACACCGCGATGTCGGGGCGGGTTCGGAGGGCGAAGGGAAGGAGTTGGAGGGAGCGATAGACGAGGCCGAACACCTTGAAGGTGAGGTGTTTTCCATAGTGGCGCCCCACTTTTTCGTAGGGGAGGCCGCAGCGGTCCGCGAGTTCGATGACTTGAAACGCATCCCGCGCGGTCAGGACCACCCGATGTCCCCGCGACTTGAGTTCGCGGATGATCGGGAGGAAGAACGGCACGTGGGGTGTGTTATCGAGGTCAATCCAAACGGTCTTTGCGTCGGCGCGCATGATGCTGGTTTTGGGCGGTTCGCCGTTACTTGAGGGGAGGCCATCTCCGGTGGCCGGGTGGACGTGGCGGGCAACTTCCTTGGGGAGTGCATGCCAAACGGCTCCGGCATGCCTCGCTTTCACATGCTCCAAAAGGTGGACGTAAAAGGCAATCGGGTATTCCGTCGCGGACGGCTTCGAATCGGGGTCGAACGCGATGTAGTCGGGGTGGACGTTGACCAGAGCCATGCCGCCGTTTTCCGCGACCCAGTCGAGTTTTCGGCACCAGAGCGTGGCGTCGCGTTCGTCCAACAGGTTGAACAGGGTCGAATCCTGCGGGAGGGTGTAGGGTAGTTCGACGTACCCGGGGCGTCCGTTTTTTCCCTCGACCCAGGCCGGGAAGATGGTGTGGAGGCCCATGGGATCGGGCTCAAAGGGATCGGTGTCGAACGTCGACGCATCGTACATGACGTCGAGATCGTGGATCCAATCCAGCCTTCGAAGCATGAAGGCGGAGCGGAATCCGACAGCCTTCCAGTCCCTGAGATATTGGTTGATCCGCGCGGCTTTTTTGCGGAAGTCGGCATACGAACGGTAGAGATGCCCGTCGTGGTTGAGATCGTGAACGCCGACTTCGAATCCGTTCTCGACCAGCCAAAGGCGGAGTTCTGGGGGGACGCGATAGCCGCCTTCGGGCACAAAATTGAACGAGGACCGGACCCCTGCCTTGATTTCGATTTCTGCCAGCTGTCTGACGCGGTCGAGCCCTTTCTGGGACTCGACATCGTGGGTGAGCACGAAGGCAAACTGCCGGTTCCTGGGCCATCCCCGCCAGGCGTCGGGGCGGCGGGCGGCGGAATCGAGAATCGGCCAACTCTTCCCCGCTTCAATTCGCTGTCTTTTCGCTAGGGTACGACGTGCGGCAAGGCGAAGGCGGGCGGGAAGGAATGGTTTAAGGGCGTAGTAGATGCGATTGCGCATTCGACCTCGGGGCAAGGCGGCAAAGGCCTGCTGCTTCGGCGGATTTGCGAGGGCAGGCTTCGCCCCCGTCGCTTCGCAGCAGGGCGGGCGACTTGGCGGCAAACTTCCAATTCATACGCTAGCCACCCGCACTCGGGCGGGCCGGGGAACCAATTCGGTCAGGGCTTGCCCCCTGAGCACCGTCAGGGAGGCGAAAATCGAAAAACGCAGCGAGGGAGGCCTCGCGACACTGCCGGGGAACTGTGATGAGCGGGACCGTCGGACATCTGCGGGCAAGCCGGTCCAATCGCGGGAGGGCCCACGAAAGGGACGAGGAGACTTGGGCGCAGGCTGGTTTTCAAGGGGGGAGGCGCGACTTGGGGGCGGATCAGATCAGATCAGATCAGGTCAGATATCCGGGTCCAGTCGGCGCGGCAGGAAACGCCGGTGTTTGTTGAGAACCGCCGAGACCTTGGCCTTACCTTCACCCATCAGGGTCAGGGCGTTTTTGGCCAGCTCGGACTGGGTGTGCTCGGAATCGAGGACGAGGAAGGTGATGTCGAGGAGGCCAGCCACCTTGGCCGTGACGCTGGTTTGGGAGACGGGGGGGAAGTCGAAGATGATGTAATCGTAATCGCTGTCCTTCATCTTCGGCATGAGGGCGGCGAGCGCCCTGGGAATGACCCCGACGCGACGTGAGCCCGGCTCGGAAATGGTGACGACGTAGAGATTATCCTGAACTTGCGCCGCCTCACGCAGATCCCCTTCGAACGCCTGGGAGAGGGCCACCTTGGATTCACCCCTGTGAAAGGGGTGCACCGAGACGCTTCGGTGAGGGTTCATGTCGACGTAGAGCACGCGGCCGTCGCCGGTTTCGGAGAGGGAGGCGGCCAGGGCTGCTGCGAGGGTCGTTACTCCCGCGCCGTGTCCGCAGCTGGTGAGTCCAATCAGCTTCGGCTTGCGGGTCACGCCGCTGGCTTCGAAGTGCATGATGAGCCTGTCGCGCAACGTTTCGACCCATGTGCCGAGGTCCGCGTCATTGCCGGTGGCCGGGAGCGAGAGACCGTAGTCCTTGACGACGAGGGCGCTGGTTTGGGGGCCTTCGGGGGCGATGATGGCGCCGGAGTTCTGGCCGGCTTTGGTCTTCGGGGCCGGCAAGGCCTTGTGTTGCTTGCGGCGCGGGAGGCGGAGTTTGGGAATGGTGAGGAAGAGCGGAATCCGCAGCCCGGATTCCACGTGGGATCGGCGTCGGATGGATTGATCGATATACCACTCGAGTCCGAAGGCGATGAGGAGTGCGAGAACGATGCCGCCGCCGGCGAGTCCACCGGCCAAGCGCATGGTTTTGCTGGTCGTGGGGCTGGCTGGGGTGGGTTGCTGGGTGATGCGGATGTTGGCGGTCTTGTCCTGGGTAAGGGCCTGGTCGACTCCCGCCTGACCGCGGGCGGTGGCCAGCTGGATGAAACGCCGTTCTTCGATTTCCTTGCGACGCGTCAGCACTTCCATTTCCTCGGCGCGCTCGTCCAGTTTCACGGCTTCCGCGCGGATCTGCTCGAGCTGGGTGTTGAGCGTCTTGATCTTCGCCTCCAGCGCGGGCACGTCGAGGGTCGCGGCGGTCATCCGCTCGGCCGTGATTCCGGAGGTTTCTCCGGGTTTGGCGATGGCGACTTCGGCCGAAGTCAGGGCGGGGAACTCGGCCTCCATGCGGTTTCGTTCCTCCGTCAGGCTTGCGAGACGGCTGCGGATCGCCTGCACGAATGGGCTGACGTCGGTGTATTCGACGAGCAACCCCTGCTCCTTGCGGGTGAGTTCGTCGATGCGCAGGCGGAGGTTGCGATACTCGCCCAGGCGGGCCTGGGGCACGCTTCCGAGATTCGTGACGGTGGCGGAAGGGGCATTGGTGGAGCGGCCCACCATGGCGGCGAGGGTGGCGAGGGAGGATCGTTTCTCAGCCAGAAGGGCTTCGGACGCGAACAGTTCGCCGCGTGTCCGGGTGATTTGATCCCGGTAGGAGCGGCGCGCATCCTCTGCCGAGGCCACGCCGAGCTCCTGTTGGATCTGTCGAAGCTGCGCGGAGATGGTCTCCAGCGTGGTCTGTCTTTTGGCCATTTCGGAATCGAGGTCGGCCAGGACATCCATCGATCGATGGATGCGGTTATGCATGCGCAGGTAGCCTGCGACGATGTTGGTGAGCACCAGCCTGGCGACCTGGGGATCCGGGTGTTGGAAGCGTAGCTGGAGGATGCTGCTCTTGGGAGGGACGGTGACCTTGAGCCCGCGGCTGATGGCAAAGGTGGCAGACGTCAGCGGATCCCGGACCTCTTCGGTGACCGTGACGATGTTGCTGGGACCCACGGCCTCCGCGACCAGGGTGGCGAGGTCGAGGCTGGAGAGGATCATCATTTCCGAGTTGAGGATCCCCTCGCCTCCGGAGCCGCCGGGGGTTGAAACCGAAGTCACCGAGCCGTCCGCACCGACCGCACGGCTGTCGACAACATATTTGACCAGCAGTTCGGCTTCCGACTCGTAGGTGGGCTTGGTCAGGAAGAACACCGCAGCGCCAGCACCGAATCCCAGCAGCGAGATGAGCAGGATGGTCCATCGCCGCCGGAACATGACATAAAGAATGTCGTGCCCCCGGATGGGGGGCGCCGGTGGCGGCTCGATGTGGGGGCGGGAGGGGTTCACGCGTGGTTGCAGCGGACGTGTCCGTGGGGCGATGAAACTCGGCCGGAATGCCGTTTTTACGCCTAGGCGTTGACCACCTGGCGAAGGTTATCGGCCACGAACTGGGTTTGTTGAGGAGTCAACTCGGGGAACATGGGCAGGGAGAGGAACTCATCAGCACACCGTTCTGCAATCGGGAGAGTGCCCCGGCCCAGCCCGAGGAACTTGTAGGCGTCCTGGAGATGGACGGGGACGGGGTAATGGATGCCGCATCCGATGCCCCGACGTCCGAGTTCCGCCATGACCTCGTCTCGTTTTGCGATGCGGATCGGGTAGAGGTGATAGACATGGCGCGCATACGAGGCCTGCTTGGGAAGGATGATGCCGGGGGCGTTGGCGAGCAGGGAGTCGTAGCGGGCGGCGTGTTCGCGACGGAGATCGTTCCATTGCGCGAGGTGGCGTAGTTTGACGCGCAGGGCGGCGGCTTGGACGCCGTCCATGCGGGCATTCCAACCGATGTGCGAGTGGTAGTATTTCTTGGCCTGACCGTGTTCGCGCAGGACCTTGATGCGATTGGCGAGTTCGACATCGGCCGTGACGACGGCGCCGGCTTCGCCAATGGCGCCCAGGTTCTTGCCGGGGTAGAAGCTGAAGCAGCCGGCCACGCCGAGGGTGCCGACCGGGCGTCCCTTGTATTCGGCACCGTGTGCCTGACACGAATCCTCCACGACGGGGAGGCCCTTGGCCTGGGCGAAGTCGAGGATGGGATCCATGTCGGCGGGTTGGCCGAACAGGTGGACTGGGACGATGGCTTTGGTGCGGGGGCTCAGTGCCTTGGCGAGTCCCGCGGGATTCATGTTGTAGGTTGTTTCGTCAACGTCGACGAAGACCGGGGTGGCGCCGCAGAAGCTGATGGCTTCCGCCGTGGCCATGAAGGTGGTGGGGGCGGTGATGATCTCGTCACCCGGGCCGACGCCGAGGGCGAGGAGGGCGAGCCACAGGGCATCCGTTCCATTGCCGACGCCGATGGCGATGGGGGCGCGGCAGAATGCTGCGAAATCCTCTTCAAAGCGGGCGACGAAGGGGCCGCCGGCGAAGGCGCAGGTATCGATCACTTCGCCCACGGCAGTCATGATTTCCGTGCGCAGAGCTTGATGATGAATCTTCAGGTCCAGAAAAGGGACATTCATTTTGGGAAAATTAGGGCTGTCTAAAACTCAATCGCAACACCCGATCCTGAACTTCAGGAATGGGCGGGGAGGGAGCCGGGTGCGGGGGCTGAACCTTGACGGAGGACCCGGGCGGGATTGCCGACGACGACGGCGTCGTCGGGCACGTCGCGGGTGACCACGGCGCCGGCGCCGATGAGTGCCCGCTCGCCGATGGTCACGCCGCCAAGAATGGTCGCGTTGGATCCGATGGACGCCCGGCGTTTGATCCGGGTGGGGAGGCAGACCCAGTCGGCTTCGGTTTGGGAGCTGCCGTCCACGTTGGTGGCACGCGGTTCGTGATCGTTGATGAACATCACCCCGTGGCCGATGAAGACCTCGTCCTCGATGGTGACCCCGCTGCAGATGAAGGTATGGCTGGAGATCTTGCAGCGCTTGCCGATGGAGGCCTGCTTCTGGATCTCGACGAA
Organism: uncultured Verrucomicrobiota bacterium; assembly: GCA_964476125.1. Lineage (GTDB taxonomy): Bacteria > Verrucomicrobiota > Verrucomicrobiia > Limisphaerales > CAIMTB01 > CAIMTB01. The sequence goes on from CAYZAE010000030.1 coordinate 39,066, forward strand.
GGTTCCGATGCGGCTGTCATCGCCTACTTCGCAGCCATAGAGGTTGACGAATGCGGCCAAGCGTACGCCTTGGCCCAGCCGGACATCGGGAGCAATACGCAGAAAATCGCCGGTCATGGGGGGCATGTCTCGTTTTTACAGGTTTCCACGAGATGCCTATCGGCTGCCATTGGTTGGGGGTTTAGGCGCGGAAGCCGTTTTTGAGGAGCTTCGGCGGGTTTTGGAGGCGGTGGCGGCGTTTCCGTTGGATGCGCGCTCGGATCGCGGGCTCTTCTTCGTCGCTGGAGCTGTCGACGGAGCGTCGGGTGATGGCGCGGGCGGAAGGTTGGTGGGGGTGAGGTCGATGGGAGCTCCGCCGGCGGCGAGAGAGCGGGAGGAAGCTTCCAGGATTCGGACCACTTCGAACGCCATGCGTCCATCCGTGATGGGGCGCTGCTTGGTGCGGATGCAGTCGATGAAATGCTGGCATTCGAGGCGGAGGGGTTCCTCCTGCTTCACGTAGGGGGCGTAGACGTCGCCGTAGTGGTAGGCGTACTGGAACTCCGCGAAGGTGTCGTAGTGCGGCGGTGACTCCACGCGGGCGTCGAAGATGCGGATCTTTTCCAGGGGCGCGGTGTCGTCGTAGACCACCATGCGCTTGCTTCCGACAATGGTCATCTCGCGGGTTTTGCGCGGGTCGAGCCAGCTGCTCTGGACGATCGCGGAACGGTTGCGTGAGAAGCCCAGCCAGAGGGAGGTCACGTCCTGGACGCGCGGGGAGACGTTGCTGCTTCCGCAGCAGTTTACGCGATTGGGAAGTTCGCCGAGGATGTAGAGGAGGATCGAAAGATCGTGGGGAGCAAGGTCCCAGGTGACGTTGATGTCCTTCTGGAACAGGCCGAGGTTGAGCCGGCGGGCGGAGATGTACCGGACTTCTCCGATGTCGCCGGAATCCACGAGGGCTTTGATGCGCCGTACGACAGGGGAGAACAGGAAGGTATGACCCACCATGAGGGTAAGCCCGTGGCGGTCGGCAAGTTCGATCAGTTCTTCGCATTCCGCGGTGCTTGCGGCGAGCGGTTTCTCGACCAGCACGTGCTTGCCGGCGAGAAGGGCGGCTTTGGCGAGCCGATGATGGAGGCCGACTGCCGTGGCGACGACGACGGCATCCAATTGGGCGTCGGAGAGGAACTTGTCGAAATCCTGATAGCCGGCGACCCCATGATAGAGGCTGCGTATTTTCTTGAGCCGATTGGCGTCGACGTCGCAGACGGCCTTCAGTCTGCAGTCGCCGAGTGCGGCGAAGTTGCGGATAAGATTGGGTCCCCAGTAGCCACAACCGACGACCCCGATGCTAGGTTTGGATGACATGACGGCGAGTAATTGCGTTCCCTGCGGGTTCAAGTCCAACGTGCCGGATCGCCGGAGAGCCTTGGGTTTCACCAACTCCCCGGCAACGGAGAGTAGGTGAGGTTAAGGAGATGCGCGGCCGATGGATATACAAGAAAGCGCTAGGGGACTTCTGCACTCGCGTCAGTGCAACCGTAGCGGAGGCGGATCAGGCCGGCAGATCGGTGGAGACCGAGACCGGGCTGGTCGCGATGGGGAGCTCCGAGGAGGAGGCGGCTGATTCGGCGAGGGTGGTGTAGGAGGGAGCGTTGCTGGCGGCGGCGGCGGAAGCGGCGGCGGCGGCGGCGGCGCGGACCTTTCGGCGAGCCTCGATGATGTTGACGAGCTGACCAAGGAGCACGAGCGGGGTGGTCAGCATGATCCGGATATCCCTGAAGATCGAGGGGTTGCGCGTGTAGCGGATGTCCAGTTCCACCATCTCCTGGAAGCTGGTGTTGTTTTTTCCGCTGACCTGCCAAAGCCCGGTGAGGCCGGGAAGGGCGGAGAAGCGCTCCATCTGATCTGCCGTATAGGTTTCGAATTCGAACTTCGTGCAGGGCCGGGGACCGACCCAGCTCATTTCGCCGCGGAAGACGTTGATCAATTGCGGAAGTTCATCGAGGCCGAGGGCGCGAACGAAGCGGGCGCCGGGAATCAGGCGGGGGTCGATGGCGTCAAGTTTGGTCATGGGACCGCCTTGACGAACCAACTTGGCCAGATGCTGCTCATGAACCGAAGCGGCGCATCCGTGGTACATCGTCCGGAATTTCATGCATCCGAAACGCTTTCCATTCCGACCGATTCGTTCCTGAACGAAGAAAGCCGGTCCCGAGGACAGGAGACGAATCCATGCGGCGAGCAGCAGCATCAGAGGGCCGGTGACCGGCAGGCTGATCGCGAGGAGCAAAAGATCCAGCGGACGCTTCCAAGAGGGAACGGACTGGGACGCTGGAACCTCGAAGGGCTTCTGTTCTGAATGTGATGACACGTTCTGCTGCATGTTCGATCGAGTGGCTCGCGTCTCCTTGGGTACGACAAGTACGGGCGTACAATGCGTACGTTTTTGGCGTAGTCAAATAGATTTATATGATTTACTCACTCCTTCAGGACTAGGGGCTTTCGCGTGGATAGAAGTCCTAGGATTCTGTCAATTCTAATTATTCGGAGTGCTAATCCCTGACTGAATTTGTTGGAATATGTTGTTTATCAATAATATGCGAGAGCTGTGCGGAGGTTGATCGGGGAGGCTTGGAACGTCCGGGGCGGGGAGAAGGAGGGGGTGGGAGGCCTGCTTTGGGGAGGAGGGTGGGGGGATGAGAAACGGCGAAGGGGTGGGAGAGGAGGTGTTGTACGGATGCTGGTTTCGAGGGCTTGCCGACGGGTGGTCGGATCAATTATTTAGGGACAACGGCGATTTTCGCCCTAGCGGGGGATTTTTCCGTGGAAAAACAGGCGACAATGCTCATGAACTCAATCAAGCCATCGAATGCGCGGCACGGTAAGGGATCGTTTCTTGGGGATTTGCTTTGGGGAAGGGGTGGAGCGGGTTTTGGTTCTGTGCTTTTGGTCTGTTTTCTGGCTGCGGCGGGTTGCAGTTCGCTTCCCGTGTCAACGATGACCGAAGAGGATCGCAAGCCCTATGAACGGGTGGGTGTGCAACCTGGGGACATCGTGAAAATCGCCTTTCCCGGGGCGCCGACGATGAACGGGCAGCAGCAGGTTCAGAGTGACGGGACGATGACCATGCTGATGGGGGGAAGCCTCCAGGTGCGTGGCAAGACGCCGCCGGAGATCGAGAAGGCGATTCTCGAAGCCTACGGACCTCAGCTGGTGGTGAAGGAGGTGTCCGTCAGCGTCGAGTCCGCGGGATTTCCGATTTTCGTTTCCGGAGCGGTCCTGCGTCCGGGGCGGGTTTTGTGCCGGCAGTCGCTCACCGTGCTCGAGGCGATCGTGGACGCGGGAGGGTTCAATGAGGGGCGCGCGGACCTTAAGAAGGTCCGTGTCGTGCGGAAGCAGGAGGATGGGACCACGAAGACCTTCGTTCTTGATCTGAGGGCATCCTTGGAGGGGCGGGCGGGAGAGCCCTTTTACCTGCGTCCCTCGGATGTCGTCTATGTGCCGGAGCGATTTGCGCTCTATTGAGCGGGGTTGCTGACGCGGGCTCCGTCCCGGGTTTTGACCCGGGATGGAGTGATGAGGGCGGGCTGAGGGTGGGGTGGGCGAAGCCGTGGCGGGACTTCGCTGGGGCTGGGTCAGGTGCGGCGGATTTCCAGCTTTTCGATCAGCTCGTACATGGTGGGGCGGCTGATGCCGAGTTCCGCGGCGGCGGCGCTTATTTTGCCGCCGTGGCGGGCGAGGGCCTGGAGAATCATCTCGCGTTCGAGCCGTTCGCGGGCGCTTCGAAGGGTGGTTTCCACCGGCGCCTCGGGCGCCTGGAGTTCGAGATCGCGGGCCGTGACGAATTTGCCGTCGGCCATGATGATGGCGCGTTTGATGCGATTATCGAGTTCGCGAATGTTGCCGGGCCACTGGTGCTGTTCGATGGCGCGAAGCGCGCCGGTGTCGAAGGTGAGTTCGGGCCGGTCGAATTGTGGCGCGAGTCGGCGCAGCAGGGCCTCCGAGACAAGCCGGGCGTCCTGGCCGCGTTTGCGTAGTGGGGGGAGTCGGAGGGTGACCACGGCGAGCCGGTAGAAGAGGTCCTCCCGGAATCGTCCCTGGGTGATCGATTCCTCGAGGTTGGCATTGGTGGCGGCGACGACTCGTGTGCTGATGGAAATGGATTCGCGTCCGCCGACGCGTTCGATTTGCCGGCTTTGGAGGAAGCGGAGGAGTTTGACCTGGATGGCTGGCGGCAGCTCGCCGATTTCGTCGAGGAACAGGGTGCCGGACGCGGCTGTTTCGATACGGCCGCGTCGCATGGAGACGGCGCCGGTGAAGGAGCCCTTTTCGTGACCGAACAGTTCGCTTTCGAGGAGTGTTTCGGGGATGGCGGCGCAGTTGATGGCGACGAAGGGGCCTTCGCGGGAGGTGCTGCGGCGGTGGATGGCCTGGGCGACCATTTCTTTGCCCGTTCCGCTTTCGCCGAGGATGAGGACGGAGGCTTCGGTGGATGCGACTCGTTGGATGAGGCGGAAGACCTCCTTCATTTCGGTGCTGGAGCCGAGCATTCCCTCGAACGAATCCTCCTGGAATTTGCGGGCTGAGGCTTCGTGGTCGCGTTCGAGCTGGGATACCCGGAACGCGCGTCGGAGGACGACGCGGAGTTCATCGATGTCGACGGGTTTGTTGAGGAAATCCCAGGCTCCTTCTCCGATGGCCTGCATGGCATTGCGGCGTTCGCTTTGTCCGCTGGCGACGACGACCTTGGCGTTGCGATCGTGCTGGAGGAGTTCCTCAAGAGTGGCGAAGCCTTCGGTGGGAGCGGCTGGGGAGGGGGGGAGACCCAGGTCGAGCAGGACGACCCGGGGTCGGTGTTCTCGAAACATCTCCATGGCGGAGGTGCGATTCTCCGCTTCGATGATGTTGTAGTCGGCCACGAGAGACCAACGGAGTTGCGATCGGATCTCCTCGTTGTCTTCGACGATCAGGAGAGTGTCTTTCATGAGGCGGAGATAAGGGGTAGGAGGACTCGGAACGTGCTGCCCTTGCCCTGGGTGGACTCGACCGTGAGACGCCCTTGGTGTGCCTCGACGATCATTTTGCTGTGGAACATCCCGATTCCGAGCCCGTTGGTCTTGGTGGTCTGGAAGGGTTTGAAGAGTGAATCCCGGAGGAACTCCGGGGACATGCCGGATCCGCGATCCGAGACTTCGATGACGGCCCAGGCGTTATCGCGGCCGATGCGGAGAGTTACCGGGGAGTCGGTGGGGGAGGCATCGAACGCATTCAGCACGAGGTTGACGAGAACCCGCTGGATTTGTTCCGAGTCGAGGGGGATCGGGGGCAGGTCTTCGGCGGTGTTTTCCAGGAGGAGTGTGCGGGTGGGCGCGAGCGTGGAGAGAGCGGAATCCACGACTTCGGCGAGGTGGGTGGGGACGGGTTCGACGCGGAGTCCCTGTCGGAGACGTCCGAGCCGGGTGATGAGTTCGTTGAGGTGCTGGACGCTTTTGCGGACGGCGCGGAGGGCATCGTCGCGGAACGCGGGATCACCGAAATGTTGCTGCAGATTCTGGAGCGTGAGGGTGAGGGTTGAGGCGGTGTTTTTCAGGTCGTGAATGAAGAATGTCGACATGGCCTGGAAGGCCTCGAGTTCCTTGGCTTGGACGAGTTGACCGGACAATCGTAGGCCGTGGAGGCCGGCGGCCACCTGGTCTCCGATACATTTGAGGAGTTCGAGATCCTCGGTGGAGAAAGGGGTGGCTCGGACGCGGTCCCCGAGGGTCAGGACGCCGACCAGCCGTCCGCCTGATTCGAGGGGGAGGCCGATGCGATTTCCGCTCTCCGGGAAGACCGCGGGGTGGAGGCGCTTGAGGGTTTCGGCCCAGGGATGGTTGTCGGCGTCGAGCGAGACGGGGCCATGGAGGCGGCCGAGGGCGGAGACCGCTTCGATGACTTCCGTGCCGGAGAGCTCGATTTTTGAGGCCGTGGAATCCGCCAGCAGGGTGGATCCGCCGAGGCGCAGACGGTTTCCGTGCTCCTCGATCAGCCAGACGCTGGCGGAGAGCGCCTGAAAGGTGCTGGAGACCCAATTGATGACGGCGCGGCAATAGGCGCCTTCCTCGACGAGGGAGGTCGTTTCCGCGGTGAAGGTTCTCCAGACTTCCCGGTAGTCGCGGGTGGGGCGGCGAAGGTGGCGGCTGACGAAATTGCGAAGGCGATCCCTCATCCGTTCGGAGAGGAGGAAGACCGCGAGTCCGGCGAGTGCGAGCAGAATGAGAAAGGCGCGCAGGGGGAGACCGCCGGGTTCGCCCAGAATTTTGAGTGCCTTGGAGAGGAGTCCGACTGCGACGAGGTAGGTGCCGGTCAGCACGACCGCCACGGAACGATAGACGAGGGAATGGGAAGGGTAGAGGTCGACGGTGAACGCCCGGTCGCGGGCCAGGGCCACCGCGATCAGCACGCTGGCCACGAGAAGGGCGGCGGCGCCACCCGGGCCTGTGACGTCGGTGGGTGATGAATGGAGAACGGCCTGGCTGGTGGCGAAGAGACGGAATCCAAACAGCGCCGAGATGCCGAGGACGAGATACTTGATGCGCCAGCGCATGACGCCGACGGAGACCCGGAAGGTGCGTTCGATTTGGGCGAGGACGGCGACGGAGGTGAGGAGGAGGAAGAGAACGACGGCGAGACCGGCAAGTTCGAGTTGGGTCCGAAACTCCTGGTTGGCTGCGGGCGGGCTTGGGATGAGGACCACGAGGTGGTCCCAGAGGAGGAGGGATCCGAGGAATGGGACGACGGCCAGAGCAATCCATGCCCTGCGCCATTTCCGAAGTGCCTGGGTGAGATCGCCCCTTGAGTAGAGGCGGCTGAAGGCGATCCAGGGCGCCGGAATCAGGGAGGCGATGGCGAATCGTGTTCGTTGCCATTCCACGCACGAAGCCCCCGAGACCTCGGGGCGTCCGATGGCGGCGGCCAGGGTTTCGGCTGCCGTGACCCAGATTCCCAGCGCGAAAAGAACGTGAGCGGGATGCTTGGGGGATCGCAGAAGGACCAGTCCTCCGAGGGTGGAGGCCAGGAACGCTACCGCGATGGTTAATCCAAGTACCAGCATGGCAACTCGGAACAGAGTGCCTGCATCGAGTCGGCACGTCTAGTTCGTCGGGGTGCTAATGTCGGGAGATGGTTTGGGAATGGGTGTGGCCGGGGGAAGTGTGCAAAAGAAAACCGGCCCCGTGAGGGGCCGGTTGGGTGGGGAACGATGGGACTGAGTCAGGCGGTTGCCCGCTCTGCTGGAATCAGGGCCAGGGGGAGGGCTCCGTCCAGAGGAACGGTTCGATGCGCAGGATGAGGGAGATTCGCGCGGGCAGACCCATGAGCAACTGGCGTTGTCCGGCCGGGGATCCGGCTGCGGTGTACCAGCCTTCGGGTTGGAGGTTTCCGTTGTGGTAGAACGCCAGCGAGCTTGGGGCTCCGCTTTGGGCGGCCGCGGCATCATCCGTGAGCAAAAGGTAATCATCCATCACCGGGAGCAGGGTGAAGTCGGTATCCCGCACCCAACCGTTCAGGGCGAGACCGGAATTGTTCAGGGTGATGGGCGTGGGGAACGCTGAAGCGATGAAGGAGACGCCGGTAAACAGGTAATGGACGAAGGGTTGGAACCGCACCCGGCCCTCCAGGAAGAGTCTCTGGGGTGTCCCGCTGCCCCGCTGGTAGGTGCAGGCCTGCGACGGGAGGATCGTGAGTGTGCTGCCATCCAAGGGGCCGGATCGGATTGTCCCGCGCGTGGCAAAATAGGCGGGTTCGCCCAGGGCATTCGTAGAGCAGGTGAGTTGCCAGGCGGTGGTGCGGCCGTCGCCCCTGAAACTGACCGAATCACCGATTGCGAGTCTGCAATCGGGGGAGTTCGGGAGCCCGAAGATTTCGGTCACGGTGGGCAGGGCGACGACCTCGAGAGGGGTGCCCGTGGAGAGGGCGGTGGTGAGGGGGCGGTTGCCAGTTCCCAGGGTGAGGGTGGAAGCGGTGTGATCGACAATCGGCCACCATTCACCGACGCCGGTGCCGGTACCGGTGGCGTTGACTGCGACGATATGAGACGGCAGGCCGTCGCGCATTGCGAGTTGGCCGGGGCTCCACTGGGCGCCCTGGATTTGCAGGGTGGAGGCGCCGACGTTTGCGGCGACGCCGTTTCGGACGGGGCGGCCGTGGAAGGGGTTGGCAAAGTCGAGGCGTGCGCTGGCTTCGGGCGACCAATGTCCCCAGGGGCCGGTCACCAAGGCGCCGGAGCCGGTCGGGCAGATCACGCGGTAATACCGTTGGAGGGTGGCGGCGCCATAGACCACGAGAGCCGCGTCCCCATCGGAGGAAGCCGTGAAGTTGGCGAACGACTGCCAGTCTCCGTTGGAACCCGGGGACTGGGTGCTGGATTCCACAGAGTAGAACACCCCGGAGACGACCGGGAAATGGACTGACACATCGTTACCGGTGCGGCTGATGTTCTGGATATCGAGGATTCCGATCCTGACGGTGGTTTCAGCGCTTACTCCCAGCGAGGAGGTGATGGCGTAGCGGAACGAGTCCTCGGGGGCGGTGCCTCCGTGGTGCCGGTAAGTGAAAGTGCCGTTCGCCGCCAAGGTCAGGGATCCGTGAGCCGGGGCGGAGCGAAGGCTGACCACCGGATTGACGGCGTCGCCGAGCGAATCGTTGGCCATCACGCTCGTGCCTCCCGAGTGCAGTGTTGTGCCGGTTCCCGCCCGCAGGACCATGAGGAAATCGGAGGTGGTTGTGACGGGGTCGATGACCGGCGTGACTGTGATCGAGACCGTGGCGGGGGCGGAGACGAGGGAGCCGTCGGAGACGGTGAATCGGATCGAATCCGCACCGTTGTAGTTGGTGTTCGGCCGGTAGATCAGATTGGGGGCAGTGCCGGAGAGGGTGCCGAAGGCCGGGGGAGTGGTGATGGAGAAGGACAGGGTATTCCCATCCGGGTCGGTGCCAGCGAGGGTGATGGACAGAGTGGTGTCCTCGGGCGTGGACAGGGAAGCGGGCGAAGCGGTCGGTGCGCGGTTTCCGGGAAGCACCGTGATGGAAACGAGAGCCGGGGCGGAGGTGAGCTGGCCATCGGAGGTGGTGAAGCTCAGGGAGTCGGAGCCGGAGAAGCCCGGGTTCGGCAGGTAGGAGAGGTTCGGTGCGGTGCCGGAGAGGGTGCCGGAGGTGGGATTGGCCACCACGTTGAAGGAGAGGGTGGAGCCTTCGGGGTCGGACCCGGTGAGAGCGATCAGGATGGGGCCCGAATTGATGCCGGAGACGGCCGAGGCGAGGGCGGTGGGCGCGTCATTCACCGGGGTGACGGTGAGGGTGACGGAGGATGGAGCGGAGGTCAGGGACCCGTCGGAGACGGTGAATGAGAAGGAGTCCGGGCCGC
>CAYZAE010000031.1:0-48329 GCA_964476125.1 uncultured Verrucomicrobiota bacterium
CTCCGGTGCGTCGCGGAGCGACGCCGGAATCGGCTCCCTCCAATCTCTTCATGAATTATCGATGATACTCACCGGCTCATGTGAGCTCTCGAGCCATCCGAGCGTCGCTCCGCGACGCCGATCGTTCAATTCACGCATACCGTGGGCTAAAGCCCACGGCTACCCTCCTTCGGTCGCTCCGCGACGCCTGAAAATGGCGAAATTCCAGACTCGTCGCGCTGCGACGAGTGGCGCCGCGTCCAACCGCGCCACGGCATCGCCAAAGCACAACACCCAACGGCTGGCGCCCGCGCAACGCGGGCGGGGTTGTCGCAGCGCGACAACCGCTACCCACAACTTCGGGATGCTCGGAACTCAGGGAGCAGGAGCAGGAGCAGGAGCAGGCGGCGGCACGATGGAAAGCAGACGGGTTTTGACGGGAGCAGGGAGCGCCGACTGCTGGATCCACCCCCGGGCGGCGGCGGGATCGACTTCCATCCATCGGGCCCCGACACGTTCGAGATCGGCGTTGCGCCGGGCTTCGTCCCCGATTCCCGAGGCCCAGGCGGCCGCCGAGGCGGGGGAATCCGGATTGATCTTCGACACGTAGGCCGAGACCGCAGCGTCCCGCACGGCACCGGGAGCCAGACTGTTCAGCCAGTTCCCCGGCTGTTCCCGGTCGCGATCGGTCCAGGAAACCACGAGTTCACGGGCGGCGCTCACGGCCAGATCACCGGGCGGAAAGGCTCCAACCCAGGCTGCGGCCTTTTCAGGATCCTGCTGAACCCAGTGTTGGACCACGCCAACCACGGCATCGCTCTGGGCCCGGCCGGCGGGTAGTCCCTGGATGGCGGCAGTTGCGGCGGTAACGGGATCGACATCACCCCAGGTGGCGAAGAGCTGGGACAACACCACGTCGCGCGTGGTCTCGTCGGGAATCTGTTTGGCCCAATCCACGGCGGCCTGGGGGGATTCGGTGGCCCACTGACTGGCGGCGTAGGCCAGGAGTTCGTTGCGCGCGCTGCTTTCCGAGAGTTCAACCGCGGCGGTGAGGGCGGTCATGGGCTGCTCGCGAGCGGTCAGGTACGCAGCCTGGATGACGGCGGAATCGCGATCCTCCCCGGGGGAAAGCTGGAGCGCCCAGGCCAGTGAAGCGCCGGCGTCCTTGGCTGCCCAACCCCGCGCCACGTCGCCGTAGGCTTCGGCCCGCAATGCTCCCGGGGGCAGGCCCTTCACGAAGGCCGCCGCCGCCCGGGCATCCCGTTCGGCCCATTGACCGAGGAGTTCGTGACGCAGCCCCTCCCCGCGCTTCGCGAAGTTCGTTCCCGAAAGCAGCGTGAGCGTGGCGGCGATCTGACTGTCCGCGATCCCGGCAACCAGGGTCTTGAGGGCCTCGGTCCGAAGCGACGGATCCGCCTCGCCTTCGAGTGCCTTCAGGGCGGCGACAAGACGGTCCAGCGCCGGGTTTGGAGCGACGACCTCCTGGGTCACGGATCCAGCCTCGGAGGAAACCTCGGGCGCGCCGGACCCGGCCCGCGCAACGCCGGAGGTGGAAGTCGGTCCGTTGGAGAAAAGGGAGGAACCAGCGGTCTCGCCGGTTCCCGGAGTGCCCGACTCGCCCCCGCGCCGCGACGAGCGGCCGGGTCCGGCGAGGAAAAGGAAAGCCAGCGCACCCGCGACGAGGACGACTGCGCCCGCGACGATCCTTGGGCGTGGGTTCCGACGCGTTTCCCCGGGGGAACCGGGGGTGATCATGGGGCGCTGGAGTGGAAAAGGAAAACCGCGGTCATCCCCGCCTTGGGCGGAAACGACCGCGGTATCGATTATCGGTCTAATTCCTCCGGGTCAAGCCGGAGGACCTTGCCTCGGGGGCAGGGATCACGGGACCGCCGTGATGCTGTCGATCGTGGCCGTGCAGACGTTGCCGTCGGCGTGGCTGGTGACCCCGACGCCGATGAAGCAGCTGGAGCCCATCGGGATCGAGACCGTCGATCCAACCTGGGTCCAGGTCGAACCGTTGGTGGAGCGGAAGGCGGTGAAGTTGTTGTTGTTACGAACAATCCTCACCCAGTAGGGCGCCGTGAGACCGGCGTGGTTGACGTTGGCGCTCTGGCCACCGGTGGCATTGCGGCTCTGGAAGGCAACGCCGTTGGAAGGCGTCACAAACACGGAGGCGTGCTCGGCGTTCGCCGCGAGGGTCTCGCGGATCATCACGCCGGCCTTGGCCCAGGCGTGGGTTCCTTCGATGCCAGTGACGCGGGCCACCACGCTGCAGTTGCCCACGGCGGGCATGTACGCATAGCGGAACTCGTCGCAGTCGTTCCAGATGTCATGTCCGGAACCGTTCAGCGTCATGACTCCGGTGGAGGCATTGAAGCTCGCGCTGCCGGCCGCACCGACCGTGCCGATGTCCTTGGTGGACCAGGGGCTCGGGAGCCCGCCGGACGGAATGCCACAGGCCTCGTTGGAGTCGGTGGTGTCATCCGTATCGTAAACGGCGCACACCACGTAGTAGTAGCACTTGCCGTTCTCGAGGTTGAGGTCGTCGCAGGTGGGCGTCGGGCCGCAGGTCCGGACGGTCGTGTACGATCCGCCCGGAGTGAGGCTGCGCTTGATCTTGTAGCCGGTGGCGCCCTGGCAGGCATTCCAGGACAGCGTGACTTTGCAGTTGCCCGGGAAGGTCACGAGGCTGGCCGGCTTGCAGGCGGGGTTCAGCACGATGCCGGCATCCCAGGTCGTATCGTTCTCGCCAGCGGCGAGGGTCGTGCAATCGGTCCGTCCGGTGGTCGCATTCGCGTCGCTGTCGTTGGCATCGGAAGCCGTGCCCGCGACGGAGGACGTGAAGATATAACCCGCCGGCAGACCGCTGAAGCGGACGTAGTAGTTGCCAGGGGCAACGGTGAAGCTGTAGAGCCCGCCATTCGCGGTCGTGGCTGTGCGGACGACCGAGTTGTCGCTGCAACGGAGCAGGGAGACCGACACGCCGTTGGCTCCGACTTCGCCGGGATCCTGCTGGCCGTTCTTGTTCGAGTCCTTCCAGACCCGGTTGCCGATGGTGGCCGTCTCGACGGGCTGCACGCCGCCGGGCACGCAGAGGTCGAGCTTCTGGATCTTGAACCGGTCCTCGGGGGAGGTGTCGGTGGCCAGGGCCGCGATGATGATGGCGTTGCCGACCACGGCACCCGCGTTCAGATCAGCGCAACGGGCGGAGGCGCTGGTGGTCGTGTTCTCCTCGCTGTAGCCGAAGCCGCCGAGGACGGAATCACTCAGGTTCAGGTGGTTGTTGAAGGGATCCGCGAACGTCCCGACCCAGAGGCTCAGGTCGCTGTCGTTCACCACGTAGCCCAGGCAGGCCTTGGTGATCGCCACGGGCTGCGAGAACTCAAACAGCACGTAGTTGTTGCGACCGATGTTGTCGACGGTGTGGCTGTCGCCGGAACCGTCCTCGCTGGTGTCGGTGACGCCCAGGCCGCCACCGTACGAACCGAGATACGCGGGCGCCCACGCGCCGGTGCTCTTGTTGCGGCTGAAGGCCGAGACCTTGACCGTCACGCCATTGGCCGCCGCGAAGGTGCGGATGTTGCCGTGGGTTTCGCAGTCCGACGTCCCACCCGACAGCGTCACCGTCGTCGCCACGCAATCCGGAGGAGGCGTGGGCAGATAGATGCCGGCATCCCAGCTGTCGTCGTTCTCGTTCGCCGAGAGCGTGGTGCAATCGGTCCGGCCATTCGCCGGATTCGCATCGCTATCGGTCGGATCCGAAGTCCCGCCGGCCACCGACGGGCTGAACACAAAACCCGCAGGCAGGTTCGAGAAGACCACGTAGTAGTCGCCCGGAGCCACGCTGAACCCGTAGATGCCGCCGCCGGAGGTGGTGGTCGAACCCGCCTCGGTGTTGTCCGAGCAACGGAACAACTTCACCGTGACGCCATCGACGCCGTTCTCGCCGGTGTCCTGGATGCCATTCTTGTTGAGGTCGTTCCAGACGCGGTTGCCGATCCGGGCGAGCGGGGCCTGTCCGCCGGGCTGGCAGAAGTCGATGTGCTCGATCTTGAAGTTGTCGTCCGCCTGGCCGATGCGGGCGGCCACCACGAACGCATTTCCGGTGACGCCACCGGAGTTCAGATCAGCCCAGCGGGCCGAACCGGCGCCATCATTCGCCTCGGGCGAACCGAAGCTCGAGAGCACGGCGTCGCTGAGGGTGAGGTGATTGTTGAAGGGATCCGAGAAGGTCCCGATCCACGCCGTCAGGTCGCTGTCGCCCGCCACATAACCCAGGTAGGCGCGGTCGACAGTCACCGGGCTCGAGAACTCGAACAGGATGTAGTTGTCGCGGTCACCGACGTTGTCGTCGGTGTGGGTGTTGCCCGCACCGCTCTCGCTGCCATCCGTGACGCCCAGGCCGCCGCCGAAGATGCCGAGGAAGGCCGGAGCCCACGTGCCGGTGGACTTCTCACGGCTGAATGCGGACACCTTCACCTGCACGCCGTTGGGGGCGGTGTAGGGGCGAATGTTGCCCGCCGTGCCGCTGCCGGCGCTGCTGCCGTTGAAGGTGAACAGGTCCTCGATGCAGGGACCGCCGTTGATCGTGATCGAGCACGCCGCGCCGTTGGCCAGCGCGAAGTTGTTGAGCGCGTCGACAACCTTCGCCACGAAGGTGAACGTTCCAGCGGTCGCCGCGACGCCGGTGATTGCGCCGGTCGCGGGATTGAGGGTCAGTTCAGGCGGAAGCGCGCCGGAATCGATCGAGTAGACATAGGGTGCCTTGCCGCCCGAGGCGACGAAGGAGAGCGAAACGGCCTGGCCGACGTTGAAGGTCCCACCCACGCACGACAGGGTCGGAGGCGCGCAATCGCGGCCGACGACGATCGCCTTCGAGAGGGTGCAATCGTTGGCATCCTTCACCACCACGGTGTGGGAGCTGATCGTCACCGCCGAGAAGAGCGTGGGCGAAGTCGCCGCCACGAAGGCGGAGCCATCGATGCTGATCAGGTAGGATCCGCTGCCGCCGCTGAACGTCGCGGTGATCGAACCCGTGTCCACGGCGCAGGTGGCGTCCACCTTGGTCAGGCTGAGCTCAACGGCCGTCGGCTGAGTGATGGTGACGCTGGTGGTGGCCTCGCAGCCATTGGCGTCCTTCACCGTGTAATTGTAGGTGCCCGCCACCACATCGAACGTTCCCACGCCCGTGTAGGGGGCCATTCCGCCAGTCGCCGACACCGTCACCATCGAACCGCCGCCGAAGCACAGAATCGGCGTGTAGGTCGAGCTGGCGACCAGCTTCAGGGGTTCCGCGACCGTGACACTGGTGGTGGCCTCGCAGCCGTTCGCGTCCTTCACCGTGTAATTGTAGGTGCCCGCCACCACGTTGAACGTTCCCACACCCGTGTAGGGGGCGGTTCCGCCATTCGCCGTCACCGTCACCGTCGAACTGCCGCCAAAGCAAAGGATCGGCGTGTAGGTCGAGCCGGCCACCAGCTTCAGGGGTTCCGTGATCGTGACGCTGGTCGTGGCTTCGCAGCCGTTGGCGTCCGTCACCGTGTATTCGTACGTGCCCGCCAGGACATTGAATGTTCCCGTGCCCGTGTAGGGGGCGGTTCCGCCCTCGGCGGTCACCGTCACCGTCGAAAGGCCGCCAAAGCAGAGAATGGGCGTGTACGTCGAGCCGGCCGTCAGCTTCAGGGGTTCCGTGATCGTGACGTTGGCCACGGCAATGCAGCCGTTGGCGTCCTTGATCGTCACGGAGTAATCACCCGCGCCCAGGGATCCGAACGATTTCGGGGAGGTCGCGGATTCAAACCCGCCGCCATTGAACGAGATCGTGTAGGGGCCCGTGCCACCGGAGAAGGTGGCTTCCACGGAGCCGGTCAGCGTTCCATTGCAGGTCACGTTGGCCCCGGTGAGATCCAGGGTCGGGGAAACAAAGACCGAGAACGAACCCGTGGCGGAACCGGTGCCGCCGGCGGAATCAACCACCTTCACGGTGTAGTTGCCGACCACGCTGACGTTGATGCTCGCGCTGTTCGCGAAGGGGCCGGTGCCCGCAGGACCTGTCCAGACATACGTCAGGGGGGCGACGGGAGTGCCGCTGACCGAGGCCGTGAGCGTTCCGGTGCCACCCACGCACTCGGTGTCCGAGGTCACGGAGACGTCGAGGCAACGGCAGGGGACTTCAAGGATCACCACCTGCACGTCCGGGATGAGATCATCCCAGTTGTATTCGATGTTGTAGACCACGGCGACCTTGTCGCCGCAATCGGACTGCCAGGTGGGCGCATTGGCGATCGCCTCATTCACCAGGCAGGTGACGACCGAGGGACTGAAGGCAGGAAAAGGAGGAGAGAGGGGCACAGGCTGTCCGAGCAGCGTGATGATCGCGTTCTGGACCTCCCACATGTTCGGAACCCGGCCGGCGCAGGCGTTGACCGCCAGGCGGTGGTTGATCAGGTAATTGATCTGCCGCCAGACCGTCGGGGTAATGCCCTGGAGCCCGGGATGGTTGGGCAGGGAGTTCAGCTCCGTGAAGAGCGGCGAAGCCGGATCACAGGTCGACATCAACCGACCGCCATACAAAACCCCAGTGGTGTTGCCGGTTCCCGGAATGAAGGGACCCACGGGCACATCCACCGTCACGTCCACACACCAGCCAGCATACGTGCCGGCAGGAATGGCAGGAGTCGGAACCGACCCGCCGCCAGCCAGAATATCAATCTCGAAACGGCTGAAATAGGGGGCTTTGCCGGTGTTGAACGGCGAATTGCCGTAGGTCAACCGGACAAGGCCGTCCGCATCGTTGCTGGAAGGCAGGGAGACGCAACACTCGTCACCGACGGTCGCACGCGTCGTTGGCGTCGCGGCACAGAGGGCCCACAAAGCGAGCAATCCGGCCCGAAGCCAGGTGAATGGTAGGAGTTTCTTCATTGGGTGGGGATAGAGGTCAACTGGAACTTAAACAGAACTGCACCGAACCGAACCGATCTGAACTGCACTGATTGACCGAACCGCAACCTGCATTGGGCTCGCCTCGAATTCCCGGCACCACACCACTTCACCCGCCATACCAGGAGCCAAGAACAAGCCCGAACGATGTAAAAGCGCAGGCCGACGCCATGGAGGCGCGGCCTGCGCCGTCATCGAATTACAGAGTCAGCCGATTAGCGGCGGCCGAGGAACTTGCGGCCGGCAACCAGACCCGCCAGAGCGGTCACGAGCAGGAGCGAGGTCGAGCCCATGTCGGGGACGGTGACCGGCGGCGGAAGCGTGTTGGCCAGAGCCGAGGTGGAGACGGCGACGAACAGAGCAATAGCGAGGGAACGCATAGTCAGTGGGTAGGTTGTTTTTTGAGGTTATTGTCGAATCAAGGGCAGATACGTAGTGAATCTGCTTACGCATTCTCTAGCAGGGATGATACCTATGCTTTTCTGCATTTCGTCGGAATTCGCGCAAATTCGATACTAAGCAATTCATCTAAAACCATTTAGCAAAAATTTTGGGGACTCAAAAAAGTTAAAAACCGGATTTGGCAGCCCCCAACCCAGCAGTCCCAGTGTCGGACAAGATTACATCGCCTCCCGCAATCGCCGCCCGCCTCTGCCGATGTCATCTCCGGATTACCTCCTCAAGTCATTCCCCATGAATACTTTGGAAAATAATAAGACCTTTGGTCCAAGGACGGACCGACCGTCGAAATTTCTTACACAAACTCGTCCGGCCGATTTTTCTACGCAGTCCACGCGATAAAGCATCCAAACCGAGCCTTACCCCTCGATTTCTGTCGGAAAACCTTACATATCTCCCGATTCCCCGAGCCTCACCCGGTCCCCTCACTTGCCCCGGCTGCGACGTCTGGTTAACTGGCGGCGTGCGAGAGTCCTCTCCCCTCCGGATTGGTTGCGCTGGAACGACCGAGATTGGCCTGCTGACGCGGATGGCCAACCGGCACGGGTTGATCGCGGGAGCCACCGGGACCGGCAAAACCATCACGCTGCAGGTGCTGGCGGAGTCGTTTAGCGCCCGGGGAGTGCCGGTGTTCCTGGCGGACGCCAAAGGAGACCTGTCGGGCATCGCCCACGCCGGAACCGCCACGCCGCGCATCACCGCCCGAATTCGCGAATTGAACCTGGAAGGTTTCCGCTTCGAAGGTTGCCCGGTGACCTTCTGGGACGTCCACGGGGACCAGGGGCACCCGATCCGCACCACCGTTTCGGAGATGGGCCCCCTGTTGCTGGCCCGGTTGCTTCAACTGAATGAGGTTCAGTCCGGAGTGCTGACGATTGCCTTCCGGGTGGCGGACGACCAGGGCCTGCTCCTGCTTGATCTGAAGGATCTGCGGGCGCTGCTGGGTCACCTTGCGGAGCAGGCCGCGGTGTACGGCCCGAAATATGGCAATATCTCCAGCGCGAGCATCGGCGCCATCCAGCGAGGCCTGACCGCACTTGAGCAGCAGGGCGCCGAGCGATTCTTCGCGGAACCCGCCCTGAACCTCGACGACCTGCTCCAAACGGACGCCTCGGGTCGCGGGATCGTAAACATTCTGGCGGCGGACCGCCTTCTGCTTTCGCCACGGATCTACGCCACCCTGTTGTTGTGGCTGCTTTCCGAACTGTTCGAGCGTCTTCCCGAGGTCGGTGACCTCCCCCAGCCGAAATTGGTGTTTTTCTTCGACGAAGCCCATCTGCTGTTCACCGACATCCCCCCGGTCGTTCTGGAAAAAATCGATCAGGTGGTGCGGCTCATCCGCTCGAAGGGGGTCGGCATCTATTTCGTCACCCAGAATCCGGCCGACATTCCCGACACCATCCTCGGGCAGTTGGGCAACCGGATTCAGCATGCACTCCGCGCGTTCACGCCCAGGGACCAAAAGGCGGTCCGGGCGGCGGCGGATACCTTCCGGCCCAATCCGTCGCTGGATACCCGCGAGGTCCTCACCCAGCTGGAGGTTGGGGAGGCCCTGGTTTCGCTGCTGGATGAGCGCGGACAGCCAGGCATGGTCGAACGCGTCCGGATCGTTCCGCCCCGCAGCCGGATCGGCCCCATCACCCCCCAGGAACGGCGCGCATGGATGGACCAATCCCTCGTCGCCGGCATTTACGAAAAAGAGGTGGACCGGGAGTCCGCGTACGAACGGCTGACCCAGGCCCACGCCACCGCCACCGCTCCGGCGGGAACTCCATCGGGGGGTGGCCTTTTCAGCGGCCTTTTTGGAGGAAGCGCCGACTCCCCGGCTCCCAGCTCCCGGCCGTCCTCCACCGGCCGGGGCCGTGCCCCGGAATCCCTGGTTCAGGCCCTGGCGAAAAGCGCGGTTCGAACCGTGGGAAGCTCGATCGGACGGGAACTGGTCCGGGGAATCATGGGATCGCTTTTCGGCGGAAGGCGCCGTTGATCGGCGCCTTCCGGAGACCCCCACCGGCCGGTGATTTCAAGAATCCGGAAACCCGGGCGCGGATTGGCAACCGCTCGCCTCAGGGCTTGTCGTATTCGCCGAGCGGGCGAACCCAGACATTGCGGAACCGCACGGGATCCCCGTGATCCTGGAGGCCGATCGGCCCGGTCGTCGGGGTATTGGGCTCGTAGCGGGCCACCTCGCGATGGCGGACGGGGCCGATGATGGCCTTCCGGTGTTGGGTGACCACGCCGTTCACAATCACGGTCACATGGGCGGGATCGACCACTTTGCCGGCTTCGACCTTCGGAGCCTCGAAGATGACGTCGTAGCTCTGCCATTCGCCAGAGGGTTTGGCGGCGTTGGCGAGCGGCGACCACTGGCCGTAGATCGCACCGAGGGTTCCGTCGGAATAGGTGGGGTTGTTGTAGCAGTCGAGCACCTGAAGCTCGTACAGGCCGTGCAGGAAAATACCGCTGTTGGCGCGAGCCTGGCCATCGCCGTGCGCCGGGGTGGGTTCCGCGAATTCGAGGTGCAGCTGGAAACTGCCGAACTTGTCCTTGGTCTCGATGCTGCCGCTCTTGCCCACCACTTCCATGTAGCCGTTCTCCACCTTCCAGGGAGCCGGCTTGCCGTTGTTGTGCCACTTCGAGAGATCCTTGCCGTCGAAGAGCACAACCGCATCCGACGGAGCCACCGCGCCATGGCTGAACGTCTTGCCGGGCGTCACGATCCGGGGCTGCGGACGGTCCGCATCATGGACCCGCCACTTCTGACCGGTGATCTGCGGAGTGTCGGTGTAACCGGGCTTGTCGGCCGCCACAGCACTGAGGGCCGCAACGAAGCCAACGACGATAATTTCGAATTTCGAGGGTGCTTTCATGCGAGGGACGAATGGTTCCCCGGTCGTCGAACCGCCGGCAAGCGGGTAAACCATGAACCTCCGACGCCTCCGCCCCCCAAAGTCATCAATCCGAATCCGCGGGAAGTTCCCCGAGATCGCTGTGCACCACCCTTCCGCGACAGACTGTCACGATCGCCTTCCCCTTCATCTGCCAGCCATGGAACGGCGAATTCACCGACTTGCTCGCCGTCTTCTTCACGTCGTAGGTCCACGCACGATCCGGATCGATCACCGTCACGTCAGCCGCCGCCCCCGGAGCCAGCGTTCCCAATCCCCCGTCCGTTTCCTCCGCCTTGACCGGGATCAGGGTCGCCGGACGGGAGGTGTACAGCTCGATGATCCGGGCGAGGCTCAGGTGCCCCCCGTGGTAAAGCTCGGTCAGGGCCAGGGAAAGCTCGGTCTCAAGTCCCAGAATACCGAAGGGCGCAAAATCGAACTCCACGTCCTTCTCGTAGTTGCAATGGGGGGCGTGATCGCTGGCCAGAATGTCCAACGTCCCATCCTTCAGCCCTTCCACCACCGCCGCCCGATCCGCGGCGGAACGAAGCGGGGGGTTCATCTTGAAATTCGTATCGTACGCCGGCCATCGCGGACGCCGCTCCGGTGACATCAGGCGGGCCGCCACCAGGGACTCGCCGTCGGCGGCCCAGAACTTTTCACTCCCCGCCACCGCGGCGTCGGTCAAAACGTAATGATGCGGACAGGCTTCGCCGGTGATCGGCACGCCTTCGGCACGGGCGCGACGGAGCAGTTCCACACTTCGTCCCGAACTGATGTGCTGACAATGAATGGGGGTGCCGGTAAGCCGGGCGAGCAGGATGTTTCGCGCCACGATCGCGTCCTCCCCCACCGCCGGCCAGCCCCTCAGCCCGAGCACGGCACTCCAATAGCCCTCGTGCATGACGCCCTCGGTCACAAGGGAATAGTCCTGGCAATGATCCATGACCGTGAGGTTGAACATGCGCGCGTACTCCAGCGCTCGCCGCATCACCTCGTTGCTCTGGATGCACCTGCCGTCATCCGTGATGGCCACCACCCCCGCCTTCGCCAGAGCGCCAATGGGAGCGAGTTCCGCCCCCTCGAGATCCTTGGTGATCGCCCCGGCCACAAACACCCGCACACAAGCCTGCGATCGGGCGCGATCCCGCACCAACCCGACCGCCGCCGGGTCGTCAATCGCCGGCTTCGTGTTCGGCATGCAGACCACGGAGGTGAAACCACCGCGGGCGGCGCAGACCGCACCCGTGGCAATGCTCTCCTTGGAAGTTTGACCGGGCTCGCGGAAATGGACGTGGAGGTCAATCAGACCGGGAACCACAACCTTCCCCGTCACATCAATGACCGCCGCGCCCTCCGCATCAGGGTGGGTGCCCAGAGCCGCGCCGACCGCGGCAATGCGGCCGTCACGGATCAGTACGTCGAGAGTCGCGTCGACCTGGCGGGAGGGATCGATGACGCGACCTCCCCGAAGCAGCAGGTCGGACATGGGCGGAAGGTTACGGGGCGGGTAATTGACAACGCAAGCGCGAGAGGCCAGCCTTACACCCGTCCGCGTTGTGAAGCGGGTGTAGCTTAGTGGTAAAGCTCCAGCCTTCCAAGCTGGTCATGAGGGTTCGATTCCCTTCACCCGCTCCATCTCCCCTCCTCTTCTTCTCTCGATCCCGAACTGCCCTCCGCGTAGAGTGCCGCAGCACCCCATGAAACCGCTTTTCTCGTCCCGAAAGCTGCTGCTCGCTGCCCTGATGTCCGTCAGCACCCTCCACGCAACCGCCAACGACGCCTTCCTCGGCCGCTGGGCCCTGACCGTCCCCGGCGGCGGCGCCGGCTGGCTCGAGATCCGGAAGGAAAACGGCTGGTATGACGGCTCGGTTCTCTGGGTCGCCGGCAGTGTCGTTCCCGTCTCAAGCGTCTTCTTCACCGACGACACGCTCAACGTCACCCGCACCCGCGAGGTGAAGCGCAAGGACGCCTCCGGCCGCCCGCGCACCCAGCAATTCACGGATCTCATCACCGCGCGCGTCGACGGCGACAACCTGTCCCTGGTGCGATTCTCCCCCAAGGAGAACGGCGAGGGCGTCGATCAGGACGCCTTTTCCGGCAAACGCATCCCCGCCCTGCCGACGCGCCCCGATCTCTCCAAGATCAAGTACGCCGAGTCCATCTCGCTGTTCAATGGAAAGGACCTCGAGGGCTGGCGCCTGCTCGAGGCCGGAGCCGCCAATGGATGGAAGGTCGAGGGCGGCAACCTCATCAACCGCCCCGACAAAACCACCGGCAAGCACTACGGCAATATCCGCACCGACCGCGAGTTCGGAGACTTCAACCTGAAGCTGGAGGCCAAGGTGCCGGCCAAGGGCAACAGCGGGATCTACCTCCGCGGCCTTTATGAAGTCCAGGTGGCCGACTCCTTCGGGCACCCGCCCGACTCCCACGGCATCGGCGGCGTCTATTCACGCATCACCCCCTCCTCCAACCCCTCCAAACCCCCGGGCGAATGGCAGACCTTCGACATCACCCTCGTCGACCGTCACGTGACCGTGGTGCTCAACGGGGTGAAAATCATCGATAACCAACCCCTGCTCGGATGCACCGGAGGCGCCCTGTCCTCCGACGAATCCAAGCCCGGACCGATCTACCTCCAGGGTGATCACGAGGCGGTGGACTACCGCAACATCGTGCTTCGCCCGATCGTGAAGTGATCACCACCCCGGTCTTCTCCCGATCGGCCCCCAGGGGCATTCGTCCCTTGGCACCCGGAGCTCGGATGTGATTCGCTCGCTCCGGCCCATGAACCGTCCGCGCGCGCCGATTTTTTCCACCGCCCTCACCGGCGCGCTCCTGGCCGCGGCCAGCCACGGGCTCGCCGCGGAACCCACCTCCCCCAATCCGCCCCCGGAACCCAACCCCCTCCAGGCACCCCTCTTGTCGGCGACGGCAGATCAGCCGCTCCCCGCCCCGGAAACCGAGGGGGAATCCATCGACATCCAACCGCTCCAGGCCGACTCCCGCCTGGACTACGACGTGCCCACGGGCACGGTCAGCGCCACCAACGGCGTCCAGGTGATGTTCCGGGACGCCACGCTCACCGCCCGGCAGGTCCGACTCGATCCCGCCCTGGGCGAGGCCGAGGCGGAAGGCGCGGTGAATCTGGACCGGGGTGGGCAGATTTGGACCGGGGAATCCCTGCGGTACAATTTCAAGACCGGCCGACTTGAGGCGCGCGAATTCAAGCTCGGTGTCCCCCCGGTTTTCGTGGGAGGCGAACGCGCAATCACTCTGGAAGCCGAGGGAACCAACCGGGTTCTCACCCTGACCAACTCCTTCGTCACCACCGACGACCTCGCCACCCCCGGATACCGGATCCGGGCCCGGTCGATGACCATCCGCGAAGACCGGCACATCATCGCGCGCGACGCCGTGCTCTACGTGGGCCGGACCCCCGTCTTCTATTTCCCCTACTACGTCAAGCAGCTCAAGTCCCACCCCTACCGGTGGGTCCTGACCCCAGGCTTCCGGAGCTTGTACGGCGGCTACATGAGGGCGGCGCTCGAAATGGACGTCACCACGAATGTCGTGGCCGCGGTCCATGCCGATCCCTACACCCGGCGCGGCGTCGGACTGGGGCCCGAGGTTCGCTACGACCTGGACCAGGCGGGCCGGGGTCATTTCGACAGCTACTGGATCGCCGACCAGCGACCCGAGAATGATCCGGTTACGGGCCAGCCCATCGAACCGCAGCGGGAGCGGATTTACTTCGATCACCGGATTTCGCTGCGTGAAGACCTGACCGCCACCGCGGTGCTGCGCCAACAGTCCGACGCCTGGGTGGTCCGCGATTTCTTCGAGCAGGAATACCGGCGCAATCCCCTCCCCGGATCGTTCGTCGAGGTCCAGCAGGCCTGGCCCGATTTCACGCTCGACCTGTTGGCGCGGGCGCAGGTCAACGACTTCTTCGAAACGGTGGAACGGCTTCCCGACGTGAAGCTGTCCGCCCACCGCCAGCAACTCGGCACCTCGCCGATCTATTACGATGGCGAGAATTCGGCCGGCTGGTTCCAGCATCGGTTCGCCGAAGGATCCATCACCAACGACTACTCGGCCTTCCGCGGGGACACCTTCCATCAACTGCTCCTGCCCAAGACACTGTTCGGCTGGCTGAACGTCACCCCCCGCGTCGCCGGCCGGGTGACCTACTACGGGGACACCCAGAGCCAGGGCTGGACCAACCTCAAACCCCAAACCCGCGCCGTGCTCAACACCGGCGCCGAATTCTCCTTCAAGGCAAGCCGCGTCTGGAAGGGATCCTCAAGCCAGTTCTGGGATGTCGATGGCCTCCGGCACATCCTCGAACCCTCCGTCAATTACGCCTTCACACCCGAACCGAACGCCCGGCCCCTGGAACTTCCCCAGTTCGACACCGAACTCCCAAGCCTGCGCCTCCTGCCCCTGACCTATCCGGACTTCAATTCGATCGATTCCATCGACACGCAGAATGCCATGCGTCTCGGCGTCCGGAACAAGATCCAGACCAAACGCGGCGGAAAGGTCGAGGACCTCATCGACTGGGCTGTGCTCACGGACTGGCGCCTCGACCGGCAGCCGAACCAGGGCAGCTTCAGCGACATCTATTCCGAGGCGGACTTCAAACCTCGCCGCTGGCTGACCATGAATTCCGAGATCCGCGCCGATCCCGAAGCCGGTCTCCTGCGCGAAACCCAGACCTCCGCCATCTTCAAGCCGAACTCCGACTGGTCGTTCGGCGTCACTCACCGCTACACCCGGGACGACCAGGCCCTCGGCCGCGGCGGCAACCTCATCGGCACCCGGCTGTATCTGCGCTTCAGCGAAAACTGGGGATTCCGGACTTCGCACTTTTATGAAGTGCGCGACAGACTCCTTCAGGAGCAGTTCTATACCGTCTACCGCGACCTCCGAAGTCTCACTGCGGCACTTACCCTGCGCTGGCGCGAAAGCATCGCCGAATCCCAGGACATCACGGACATCACGGTGGCCCTGGCGGTCTCCCTGAAAGCCTATCCGCGATTCAAACAGGGACAGGATGCCGAACGTCCCGAACTCCTGATCGGTCAATAGCCCAATGAAAACCGCCGGCCATCCCCCACGGCCCGCGCCCCCACGATCAATCGCCGCTCTCCGGGCTTGGTGGTGGGGCTGCCTGCTCCTCCTCACCTCCCCCCTGCTGCGGGCCGAAATCCAATTCGATGTCTTCCTCGGCTTCGACGACCGCGTCCGCGAGGCCCACTGGTTCCCGGTCTCGTTCGAAATCCTGAACGACGGCCCCGCGTTCAACGGCACCGTCACCCTCGCTCCCGATGGCGCCTTCGACGGTCAGCATCGCGATTTCCGCATCGAACTCCCGACCGGAACCCGAAAACAGGTCAGCATCCCCGTCTTCTCCTCCAACGGACGATCACTTCGCTGGGACGCACGACTGCTCGACGCCTCCGGCAAGGTCGTCGCCGAACGCACCGGTCTGCAACCCCGCGACATCGCGGCCCACATCCCCCTCCTCGGCGCCCTGCCCCGCTCGTTCGCCGGAATCCCGATCCTTCCCGAACTCAAGAATCGCGCCCCGGACTACACCCCCACCGTCTCCCGACTGCAATCGGACTACCTTCCCGTCAATCCGATCGCCTACGAATCCCTCACAGCCTTCTACCTCAACTCCGAAAAGGCGGCCGATCTCAAGCCACCCCAGGTCGATGCGTTGCTTGGCTGGCTGAACGAGGGCGGCCACCTCATCGTCGCCATCGAATCACCCACGGACATCAACGCCGTGCCCTGGCTTCGAGGCCTGCTTCCCTTCCATCCCGACTCCCTGGAATCCCGGCCTCTGGAAGGAAGCTTCGAACGCTGGCTCACGAGCGGAAAACGCATTCTCCAACTGCCCACCACGCTCCGCCGCAACGCCACCCCCCCCACGCGAAGGAACTCCAACCGACAGGGACGCGTCATCGCCCAAACCCCGGCCAACGCTTCCGCCCAGGATCCGTTCACCCAGATCCCACCTCAGAACGACTTCAACAACGCCGAAATGCCGGTCGTCCGCGGACGCATCCGCGACGGGGAAACCATCCTTTCGCTCGGCACCCTTCCCTTGATCCAGTCGGCTCCACGCGGCCGGGGCACCGTCACCGCGCTCGCCTTCAGCCCGGAGCGCGAACCGTTCCGAAGCTGGAAAAACCGCGCGTGGTTCTGGGCCAAGGTCCTCGGCGGCGCTCCCGAGCTGTTTGCCGACGAAGCCTCGATCCGTGGCGGCGGCCCCAGCATCGACGGTCTGTTCGGCGCCATGCTGGACAGCCGCCAGGTCCGCAAACTCCCGGTGGCGGCCTTGCTGCTCATTCTCGTGGTGTATCTCGCGGTCATCGGCCCCTTCGACCAGTGGATCCTCAAGCGCACCGGCCGCCAGATGTGGACCTGGGTCACGTTCCCCATCTACGTCGCCGTGTTCTCCGGCTTGATCTACTTCATCGGCTACCGCCTCCGGGCAGGCTCCCTTGAGTGGAACGAAATCCAGGTCGTCGACCAACTGCCCCGGGAAGGCGGCGCCGCTCTGCGCGGACGCACCTGGTCCTCCCTCTACTCCCCGGCCAACGCCAGATACCGGCTCGCCAGTGATCAGGCCTTCGCCACCCTCCGTTCCGAACTCCAGCCCCCAGGCTCGGCCCGCGCCGATTCCGCCCGCATGTCGACCCACTACCTGGCCAAGGGCATCGACGCCGAGGTCTACGTTCCCGTCTGGGTCAGCCAGATGTTTGCAAGCGACTGGATCGAGCCCGGCGCCCCGATCCTTGAGGTCCGGGCCTCCGGACATCCGGACGGTCTGCACCTGAGCGTCACCAACGCCTCCACCCTGCGCTTCGAAGACCTCAAGGTGGCTCACGGCGGAAGACTTCATAACCTCGGCGGACTCGAACCCGGCACCGGCTTCGAACGGACCCTCCCCGACAGCGCCGGCACCCCGCTCGATGACCTGATCTCAAGCCTCATCATGGCCATGGACGCCACCCAGCAGCGGCGAAACGCCTTCGGAAGCGAAACCTCAGGCCAGTTCGCACGAAACCTTCAGGGGATCGTTCTCGCCAGCCTCAGCCAGCGCTATACCGAACTCGTCCAGAACCAGCGGGGCGAAAACTTCTCCGTCCCCGCCTCGTTCGATGTCGACTCCCTCCTCCGTCGCGGCGAGGTCGTTCTCTTCGCCTGGGCTCCGGGACAGTCGATCGGCCCCAATCTCACCCGCTTTTCCACCGTCAAATCCCAGCGCGACACCGCTCTGCGCGTCGCCCTGCCGGTGCTCGACGCCAAGTGAACCCTCCGCCGATGAACCCTCCGCCGATCAACGCCGTACAAACCCACGGTCTCACCCGCGTCTACGGCTCCCTCGTCGCGCTGAGCAATCTCAACCTCACCGTCAATCAGGGGGACCTCTTCGGTTTCATCGGCTCCAACGGCGCCGGCAAAACCACCACGCTTCGCATTCTCGCCACCTTCCTCGTCCCCTCCTCCGGACAGGCCACCATCTTCGGCCACGATGTCGTCCGAGACGCCGACGCCGTCCGGCATGTCATCGGCTACATGCCCGACTTCTTCGGGGTCTACAAAGACATGGAGGTGACCGAATACCTCGACTTCTTCGGGGCCTGCTACCGCATCCCCTCCGCCCAGCGCGAAAAAACCGTGGCCGACGTGCTTGAACTGGTCGGGCTGTCCGAAAAACGAGGCACCCTCATCGGCGCTCTGAGCCGCGGGATGCAACAGCGCCTCGGACTCGCCCGCGTGCTGATCCATGACCCCAAACTGCTCCTGCTCGACGAACCGGCCAGCGGCCTCGATCCCCGCGCCCGGATCGAAATGATGGCCGTCCTGCAGGAACTGCAACGGATGGGCAAAACCATCATCATTTCCTCCCACATCCTCAGCGAACTCCAAACCCTCTGCAACCGGGTCGCCATCATCGAAAAAGGCGCCCTCATCTACGCCGGCCCCGTGCAGGGCGTCCAACAGCAAATCAACGATACCGCCGTCTACTGGCTCAGGATCCGCGGCGACGCCGCACCCGCCCTCGCCGCCCTGCGACAACGCCCCGAAATCGTCGCCGCCGAACCCCTCGAGGATCGCATCAAGGTCACCCTGACCAGCCACGATACCGACCCTTCCATCGTTCCCGAAACCATCGTCCAACAAGGGGTGCGACTCCTGGAGTTCTACGAGGACGAAGTGGGCTTGGAACGCGTCTTCCTCCACGTCACCAAGGGCGAAACCCAATAGCCACCCGGGTTTGCCTGTCGTCCGGGTTTTCCTCGTGTCCGCCTCCTCGTTCGCCTAGCCTCCGCCCATGATTCACGTCGGCATCGGCTACGATATTCATCCGCTGGTGGAGGGACGAAAGCTGGTCCTCGGAGGGGTCGAAATCCCCCATCCCAAGGGGCTCGCAGGCCACTCCGACGCCGATGCCCTCATGCACGCAATCTGCGACGCTATTCTCGGGGCACTGGGGGAACCGGATATCGGCCATTTCTTCAAGAACACAGACCCACGCTGGCAGAACGCACCCAGCAAGGTGTTCCTCCAGGAAGCCGCCCGCCAGGTCGCCTTCCATCAGGGACGGCTTATCAACATCGACGCCACCGTTCTCGCCGAGGAACCGAAGATCGCCCCCCACCTGCAACGCATGAAGTTCAACATCGCCGAGGCGCTCAACCTCAACGTCCGCTGGGTCGGCATCAAGGCCACCACCAACGAACGTCTCGGCTCCATCGGCCGCCAGGAAGGAATCGCCGCCATGGCCGTCGCCTCCGTCGACCTGCCCGAATAGACCCCACCATGGCCATCAAATCCGAGATCTCCTGGCGCCGGACCGACGCCGATGGAAACCGCGTCGAGGTCTACGCCCGGCGGTTCGGTGGCGATTGGAGATTCCACCAACGCGCCCGACGCAACGACCTCTGGCAGGCCATCAAGGAACCTATCGTCGAAGACTGGATCGCCCTGATCGATGCCCTGGAACGTCGCGTCCCCCGCCGATTGACCAAACCCGACGAAGTCGAGCGGGTCCGCCAGTTGTTCCACCAGAAACACCCGGAAGCGCGCCAGTCCTGATCGCCCGTCGAAGGACCCGCAGTCCGGACGGCGCGAAGCCCCTTCCCCGACCTTCCCCCCGAACCATCCGGTCTCAGGGGCCAAACACGGCGCGAAAGAAAAGCCGGGGACCATCCCCCGCCTGCGGCAGCGCCACCTCCGCCAGGCCACTCGAAGGCACCACCACCAACTGTCCGGGCACCCAGACCGCGAGGTCCCGCGAGGATTCAATCCGATAAGTCACCCCAGGCGTTCCTCGCATCGAAGCGACAAGAGTGCTTCCAAACAATTGGACCCGCCCGAAGGCGGCAGCCACTCCTCCACCCGCCCGGAGTGTCCGAAGCGGGAATTGGGTGGTGCGGGAATGGTAAGCCCGAAGCATCAGCAAGGGGCTCTTGTCATTCACCGACAACTGGGTCGCTCCAAAGGTGAGATATCCCGTGTACTCGGTGTCCGGCTGCAGCCGGTTGGCTGGAATCTCCACACCCGCGCTCTGGCGCTGGATCACCGTCTGACCCGAACAATCGGAAGCCGCGGAAACCGCAACGTTCCCCTCGGCATCCACGAGCGTAAGCACCACGCGATCGTTCGTTCCCGACCCATTCCAGGGCTGCCAGGCCAGCGTAAACGGCGCGGCGGGATTGACCGATTGCGCCGTTTCCAACTCCA
Organism: uncultured Verrucomicrobiota bacterium; assembly: GCA_964476125.1. Lineage (GTDB taxonomy): Bacteria > Verrucomicrobiota > Verrucomicrobiia > Limisphaerales > CAIMTB01 > CAIMTB01. The sequence goes on from CAYZAE010000031.1 coordinate 20,034, forward strand.
GCAACCGCGGAACCGGAGGAACGTTCGACACCACGGTGAACGGGAAAAACCCGCTGAACGACTCCCCCCCGGCAATCGAAAGCCGATACGAAGTGTTCCAGGCGCCGAACGGCAACTGCGCCAGCAACTCCGACTCCCGCGCCGGATTCGACCACGTGTACAACCCGTCATCGCGGCGCGCCAGGCTCACCCGAAATCGCGTTCCCGAGGAAACCACGGCACTCAAAATGGAATACCGCGGCGGTGCCCGAAGTTCGATGCTCGCAACCGCCGACGATTCCACCGGCGGAACGCCCGCCTGCTGAAGGTAGCTCGCATGCTTCAGCAGGTTGAAAGTCCCGAATCCCTCGGGCACGGCATCCGCAAAACAACCCTCCCCACCAGGCAATTCACTCACCGGAAGTATCGTCACGGGAAAGACCGTCGTCGCACTCAACCCCTCGTTGTCCGAAACCTCCACCTGCACCACCGCCCGCCCAAAAGCCCCGGCCGCAGGAGCCAGAACCAGCGTCCGGGCCGACCCCGATCCACCCAACACCAGGCTCCCCGACGGAAAGAGCACCGGATCCGACGAGGTGACTCGGAAAGTCACAAGATCCAGCGGCGTACGATCATCCCCCACCGTCACTGCCAGAGGAGCGCTGATCGCATCCCGGTACAGAATCACCGCCACCCCCCCGGCGATCGACGGAGGCCGGTTCGCCGGCGGGGTCACCACAATCCTCGCAACCTCGGAAGTCACAACGAGTCCCCCCGAATCCCTCGCTTCAGCCCAAACCAGATGTGTCCCAAGTCCCGCCCCGCTCCAGGCAACCGCAAACGGCGGATTCGAAACCGTTCCCACCAGGACATCATCCGCCCTGAAGACGACACTCTCCACCGGACCTTCCACATCACCCACCTCAACCTCCAGGGCAATGGGCGTCCCCGGAGCGAACACCGAGCCTTCCCTGATCGTGGTCCAGGTGACCGTCGGCCGGTCGTTCACCGCCTGGATGGTCACTTCCACCAGGTTCGTGACACTCGCTCCCCCGCCATCCGTGGCCACCAACCGAACCACCCCCCGGCCGAACACATTCGTCGCAGGGAAAACCGAAAGCTCCCATCCCCCTTCCTTGGCCTCCAAAAAAACCCCGGGCAAAGGAATCACGGACGGATCATCACTGGTCGCCCGAAGCGTGATTCCGGACGACGGCGTCCGGTCATCCTCGACAACCACCCGAAGCCCCGCGCTGCGCGTGTCTTCCAAAGTCGCAATCCCCTCCCCGGCGAGTCGAATCACGGGGGGCTGATTCGGAGGCTCCTCCACCATCACCCGAACCCGCTCCGTCTCGGCAGTCAGTCCGGCGGAATCCAATGCCCTCGCCACAACAAAATGCTCCCCCGAGCTCGCGCCGGTCCAGGACACGGAAAACGGATCGGCCACCGCACGCCCCACCTCGTTCCCATCCACCAGGAATTCGACTCTCACCACCGGCCCTTCAACATCAAACGCAGCTGCCTCCAAGGTCACCGCACTCCCGAAGGAAAAGGTGCTCCCAGAAATCGGCCGCACCAGCGTCACCGAAGGCCGATCGTTCACCGCAAGCACCGTGACCGGCACCTCCTGAATCGAACTGGCCCCGTCACCGTCCGTGGCGGTCAGCCGTATCGTACCCATCCCGAACGCATTGGTCGCCCCCTGGAGCGAAATGCTCCACCCCTCCTCCACCCGCACCAACCGAAGATCAGCCGCCGGAATCAATCCCTCGGACAAACTCTCCGCGCGAACCCGCATCTCCACCGCAGGAGTGCGGTCGTCCGACACCGTGAATCGTAAACCCGCACTGCGCGAATCCTCCTCCACCAACAGGGATTCGGATTCCAGACGGATCACTGGCGGCCGGTTATCCGGCATTCGAAGGGTCACCCGAACCGGCGCCGAGGTGCTCACCACCCCGTTCGCATCGCTGCTTCTTGCGGTCAGGAGGTGCTCCCCAAGCGGAGCGTTCGTCCACAAGTACTCCAGCGGAGAGGAGGAGGATCGAAACAGACGCGTCCCCGCCACGCTTTCGAACACAGCCAACCCCGTCAACGTGCTGTCCACATCACCCGCCGTGACGCGGATCGGAACACTGTTCCCAAGCTCGTACGTGGCTCCGTCCCGTGGCGATTCGAAGGCAATCACCGGAGGGTCGTCCACCGAGAGAACCGTGAAGGCAACCGCATTGGTCGAACTCGCTCCCTCCGGATCCGTCGCCACCAGCACGATTTCACCCGCTCCCGACTGGTTGGCGGACGGCACCAACGTCAATCGCCAGCCGTCCTCCACCTCCACCAGTTGAACCCCCGCCTCGGCAACCAGCGAAGGCACCGTCGACCAGCCACGCAGGGTCAGCCGGGAGGAATCAACGCGATCATCCGCCAATAGAATTCGCACCGGCTGGGAAACCGTATCCTCGGGAAAACGAAGCTCCCCCTGCACCGCAATGCCCGGCGGAGCATTGGGCGGAAGTTCCATCGAGATACCAACCGATTGCGAGGCCCCAATGCCCCCAAGGTCATCCACCGCGCGGGCCGACAAAAGCAGCCTCCCGAGCGGCGCGTTCGTCCAGGAAAACAGATAAGGCGCGGCGTCCGATGCGCCAATCAATCGGTCCTCATGGAAAAACTCCACCCGGACCACCCGTCCATCCACATCCGATGCCACGGCACGCAGCAGGACAGGTTCACCCACACGAACCACGGCTCCATCGCTGGGAAGGGTCAGGTTGACCCGGGGAACATCGTTCACCGGATCGACAGTCACCAAAACCTCCGACGTGGCCGTCAGGCCATGAATATCCTCAACGACCACACTCAACCTGGCTTGCCCGAAGGCATTGGTCGCCGGCGACACACTGAACGTCCGGTTCGCCCCGTTTCCACCCACGCTGATTCCCTCGTCCGGAATCAGCACCGCGTTGTCCGAAGTGACCCGAAGAATGAGGCTACTCAACTGACTGAACGCGGTATCCAAATCCGCCACACGAACCGGCACGCTCACACTCGCGGCATCCTCGGCAAACCGGACCTCATTGGTGACCGACAAGGTGGGAATCACGCCACGCGTGAACCGGACTGGAGCAGAGGTGGTGATCAGCCCACCCCCATCGGTCGCCTGAGCCACCAGCACATGCGGACCACGAGTCAGGTTGCGCCAGGTCCAACTGACCGTCGAAAAATCAGGTCGCCGGGAATCCACCAGCACGCCATCCGCAAAAATCTCCAGCTTCTCCACCGGCCCCTCCTCATCCGTCACCCGCACGATCACCCCATAGGAAGTGAACAGCGGATCCATGACGGAGCCATCCGTGGGATCCAGAATCTCCACCTTGGGCGGATCATTGACCGGCCTCACCGAAAGTGTCCGAACCAATTCGGAACGATTCACTCCCCCATCGTCGGTGCCACCATCATCTTCGATGGTTATCGTCAAAAAAACATTCGCCCGACCGGACCAGTCCGGGACCGATCGAAACAGCAATCGACCTTCTGAACCGCCACGGTAGTCCACAATCGGATCCGGAATGACATCCGGCCGGCTCGATCGCGCCTTGATGCTGAGTCGCTGCAACGGCCTTTCATTCGCTGGGCCCGCAAAAAGTCCCGTCATCGAGGCCGTAAATCCATCCGAGTTCTCCCGCCAACCCAGGTCCGGCGGAGAATCCATGATCGGAGGATCATTCACCGGCTTGACCGTGACCGTGAACTCCCGCTCGAAAACGTCGATCCCCCCATTGTCCGCACCGCCGTTGTCTTTCAGTCGAAGAAAGAAACGGCCTGTCCCAAAGGCATTGGTCAAGGCGTGAACCCGGAGCACCCCGTCCGGCGTTACCGTCGGCAACTGCTCGAAAAGACCCGGCGCCGCCCCAACCACAGTGAACTCAAGCGACTGCCAGGCTTCCGAGGACGGACCCGCCGCCACATTGCGCAACCAATCCCTGATCTCAACCGGTCCCGCATCCTCCGTAATCACGGGATGCGCCACGACCTCGAATGTCGGAGGCAGGTTGGGACCTGAGGTCAACCCAGCCAAAGCCATCACCAACATCCGGCTGTCGTCAGCAATGAACAACTGATCCCGCGCAATCGTGGCTCCCATCGCCACGCCATCCGTGTTGAAGGTCCCAAGAATTTCCGGAAGGGAAGGAACCTTCAAATCGAGGGCGATCACACCGCCATCCTCCGCACTCACGATCGCCAGATCCCCAAAGACACCTATTCGGCGCGCACCCCCTGCCAACTGTACCCCCCCGATTCGTTTCGGAAATTCGGGGTTCGAAACATCCATCACCAACACCCCAGCCGCCCCGCTCGCCAGGTAGGCAATCCCACCAACAACCGCCGTTCCTCGCACGAAAGGTCGCCCTGCAAGGGCTCCTGTCCTGCCTCGAATGACCGGCGCAGACGCCACCCGTACATCGACGATCGCCATGCCTTCAAAACCTGCCCCCACATAAGCCATTCCACCGGAAACGAAAACCCCGTAGGCGCCACCAGGAACCTTGACTCGGGCGACCTCGCGGGGGCTTTCAGGAGAGGACAAATCCAGTAACAGCAAACCAGCTTCACCCCCCGCCAGGTAACCCATCGTTCCCTCCAGGGCCACATGCTGGACCGACAACAATGGCTCAAGGGATCGCGATCGAAGGAACCTTCCCCGAGCCGCTCCCGTGACAGCCCCCGTCCCGGAAGCCGAAACATCCACCACCTCCACACCCACGAGACCCCCATCGATGCCCACCAAAACCCGCCCGCCTTTCTGCGCCAAAGCCACCGCAGGCCCCTGAAGGGACGGACCAGGAACAAGCTCAGGCTGGTTCGGATTCGCAAACCCCCAAAGCCGCAAACCGCCTTGTCCGTCCGCCAGACACAAAACCGAATCGCTGCTGGACACATCCAGAGCGCGTCCCGTTAAGGACAAACGCCCCAGAACATTGGCGGGGCCAAGGCTTGAGGGATCCGAAACCCGCATCACCCGAATGCCTCCCACCGCATCAAGCACACAGACGGACTCTCCGAAAACAGCCCCCTCCCAGGTGCTACCCCCCGTCGAAACACCCGACCGAACAACCAAGGCATCGGGATTTCGTGCATCAATCGGCACCAATCCCGCCCCGCCATCCGCAACCAACAAGTACGATCCGGAGCCCACCGCCCCGGCAATCCTCGTACCTCCCCCCAGGGTCTTTGCACGACCACGCATTCTGGGCGTGCGCGGATTCTCGATATCCACCACGGAGATTCCGTCGCTAGGGCTCAGGACAAATGCCAGTGTCCCCTGCAGCGAGACATCGGTCAGGGAGCCGACCGAAGAAAGAGATCCAAGCAGCGCCGGGGTTCTCGGATTCGACAGATCAACAATGCGCAAACCAGACGCCGCGGCGATATAAGCCTGATTGCCTCGCACCACCATCCTCGTGGCCGTCATCCCCAAATCGAATCGGGAGAGAATCCTCCCAAGCCCTGGATTGGAGACATCATAAACCACCAGCGCCCCTTCAGCCTCCAAAACAATTGCCCAAACCCCTTCCACGGAAACATCCACAGCAGTCCCCCCCCCCTCGACCCGAGAAACGACAATCGGACGACTAGGCACGGTCAAATCAAGGGTCAGCAAACCAGCAAATCCATCCGCGACATAGGCATTGCCGCCTGACAATGCCACACCATTGGCGCTGCCCTGTGTTTCGATCGAGCCCACCAGCTGCGGATTGCCCAAATCTCCAAGATCCAAAACATAGATCCCGGAAGCACCCCCTGCGATAACGGCATGCAAAGCGCCGCCTGAACCTAAATCCCGGCTTAAGGCAACAGCTTCCCCGCGTGTCAACCGCATGGCGGAAGGCCACTGCCCAACCAGCACCGGCGCGGCGCCAAACGCCGAGAGTTGAAACATCAACACGAATCCAAAACTCCATGAGCAATGAATTCCCTGAACAAGGAAGTGTAGCCAGGCCCGTGGTAGCCGTAGGGCACTGAACCACCAACGTAGGATCGAAATCTTGGTCAACATGCGTCTCCCGAAGTGAGCCTCCAGGCCGAACGAATCCGACGCAAAAGCGTCGCTCCATCGTCGCCTCGCCCCTAGGAATCGTCAATGAACCGGCATTCCCTTCCTTGAAGTGCTTTCCCTGAAGGTAGGCTTCCATCAACAACGAAACATCATCCCCGAACTCAAAAGCGAAGGAGGCCGAAACCTTTCGGTTCCGGCCTCCCTGCGAATTCAACTCTGGGGATTAATCAGAACTACCGCGTCACGCGGAAGTACTTGATGCCCGTCGCGGGCTCACTGTAGGTGCCCGTCTTGTTTCCGGTCTTGGTCCAAGGACCAGTCGGAGACGAAGCCCATTCCAGTTCCCCACCGTTCTGCCAGGTCACGGTAACCGTAAGGCTGCCGTCCGGATTACGGGTGAGCGTCGGAGCGCTGAGCTGCGGAGGAGCCGTGGCTTCCACATTCACCGCAAACGTGCGGGACACCGTGTTCTTGCCGTCCTTCACCGTGATGGTGACGGTCGACAGACCAGTCGCATCCTTCACCGGCGTCACAGTGGCTTTCACCACCGCACCGTCGTTCGAGAAGGCCACCGATTGGATCACGCCAGCGTTGGAGGCGGAGCCTTCCAACGTGAGATCCGCAATGGCCGTATCGGGATCGGTCAGGCCGAGCGTCACAACCAGCGGGACGTTGACGTCCGTGGTCTGGTCAGGAATCGCGGCCAGGACAGGAGCCTCGTTCGGACGTTCATTCACCGTGAGGATGAACGAGCGGCTGACTGTGGTCGCACCATCATTGACGGAGACCTGGATGGAGGACTGTCCAACCTGATCCCGCACCAATTGAACGTTGAGAACCGCCGTGCCGTCGGTACCGAGCGAGGAGATCACCGTGCGAACGAGCTTCGAGTTCGAAGCAGTGGCCTCAATCTTGAGTGCGGAGATTTCCGTATCCGGATCCGTAACAGACAACCGGACGAACGCAGGAACGTTCACGAAGGTCGACTGGTCAGGAATCGCACTCAGGACAGGCGGCAGGTTCGGCGGATTCTCGACGCGGAGGAGGAACGGACGTCCCACCTTGTTGGCGCCGTCGTTGACGAAGATCGTCACGCTGGCCACACCAATCTGGTCACGCTGCGGAGTCACAACAGCAACCAGCGTGTTGTCCACGAGCGAGAACAGGATACCCCTCACGAGGTCAGGATTCGAGCTGGCCCAGCTGAACTCAAGGGCAGTGAGCGGGGTGTCGTTGTCCGCAACCGTTGTGCGCACGATGGCGTTGATGTTCTTGAACGTGGTGACGTCCGCAATCGGAGCGATCGTCGGCGGATCGTCAACCGGCACGATCGAGACTTCGAACTCGTCCGTACCCACACCGAACTCATCAGTGGCGCTCAGTGTGATCTTGGAAGTGCCATTGGCACCCGTAACCGTACGGATCGTCGCCGACCAGCTGATGCCGGAGCCGTCCAGAACAACTTCCCGGATCACGCTCGGATTACCGATGGAGACGGTGACCTGAATGTTTCCGGTCTCAGACCCGAGCACGGTGAAGGGAACAACCTTCTGGCCATTCTCGGGAATGTTCTGATCCGCGATCGGGCTGAAGCGGAGTGTGTAGGGCTCGCCAACCGTGACCAGGAACGAGTTCGTCGTTGCGGAGGTGCCATCGAAGGCGATAACCCGCGCTCCGGTCGAACCCTTCTCGCCCGTGGGACGGAAGGTGAGGATGCGGTTCGCACCGCCCGTGCTCACAGACACCGTACCGAAGCTCGGACGCTCCAGTTCCGCGGTGACAACCAGGTTACTGACCGAGGTCTCATTGTCCGCGACAGTGAACGGAACGTTCAGCGTGCGATTCGACGGAACCGTCTGGTCCGACAATCCGGTGATCGTGGGCGCCTGATTGACAGGCGTGACCGTGACCATGAACGAGCTGGAGACCGGGGATTCACCGGGAGCGCTGACATCGAGCGTCACAACCGCCTCGCCATTGGCGAACCGGATCGGACGAATCAGCACTTCACGATTGGCGGCAGGATCACCCGTCTTCACGCGAACCGGGAGTGTTCCAGAACTGCCCAGGAGACCGACGTTCTGGTGACTTGCGGTCACCGTGAGGTTGGTCGTGTTGTCGTCGCCGTTGACCTTCGTCGCACTGACGAAGAACGGAACCCAGGTTCCCGTCTCGCTGTCGTCCACGAGCTCAGGACGGGTCACAGGAGGAACCGTGCTGATGACGGGCTGGGTGGTGTAGATGTTAAGGATCCAGCCTCCGTCGATACGGCCACTGTCCGGAGAGACATCGTCCATCACGAACAGATTCCAGGTACCATTCGGATCCAGACCGCGGAAGGAGCTCAGACCCGCAGTGCCATCCGGCGGCGGATACAGGTTGCTGCCAGCGGGAACGTCGGGGAACAAATCAGCAGTACCTTCCCAGTTCGTGGGCTTGTACGTGCCAGGTTCCGTCGGCTCCGTCGGGTTGTAAGCGATGTTGGTCGCAGCCGTGTCGCTGAACGTGATGCGGGTCGGTCCCACACCGCGACCACCACCGGCGTCGCTCATCAGAACAACCTTCTTTTGGTCGCGGGAGTCCGGAGAGACCAGGAGGACATCAAGATCGGCCGGGTAGCCGTGGTAGACCTGAGCCAGGGTGACCGTCACCTTGGAGATCAGACCTCGGACACCGGTGACCGTGATCGGCGCGCCATAAGGAGTGGCTTTCCCGCTGACCGGGATCGAGATCACGTTCGTATTCGCGAACTGCGCCTGGAGAGCCCGGATGACTTCGATGTCGAAGGACTTCTCGTCGAAGAGACCCTGAGGATCCGTAGCGCGAATCACGATACGGGAGCGACCGGTCAGATTGCCCACAGGAGCAATGATCAGATTATTGCCAACCTGGAACACGTTGTTGGTCGGGATCAGAGCGGGGTCGCTGCTGGTGATGTCCAGAATCAGGTTCTTCTTGTCGGTCTCAGGATCCGAGTAGTTGAAGCCGATCTGCAGGGCTTCACCGGAGCTGATGGTCTGATTCGCAGGAATCACCGTGATCGTCGGCGGATCGTTCGTCCCGGTGACGCTGACCCGGAACTTACCGGTGGCGATCTGATTGTCGTTGGTGGCCGTGACCGTGATCTCGGCGCTGCCCGAGGCGTTCAGCACGGGGAGGCCGACGAGCGTGAAGTTGTTGCCTTCGCCCGGAATCACCGACAGGCCGCTGGGAGCGACCACCGACGCATTCGTCGAGGCGAAACCAAACTTCACGTTGGTGGCCACGAGTCCCTCATCCACAACCTGGAAGGGGATCCGGAACTGGCTGTCTTCGTCGACGGTCACCAGCTGATTGGTAAGCCCTTCAATGCGGGGTCCAGTGCTGATGTACAGCGCCCATCCCTGGAAGGAACCACCATCACCACTCGTGTCGTCGTTGATGTACAACTTCCAGACACCCTTGGCACTGTCGCCATTGAAGAGCGCCAGATCAGAGGCCGTAGAGGCGGGAGCAGCAACAGCCACCGGGCTGCCGTTGATTAGCTCGTTGGGGAAGTTGTCGGAGCCAACATCAGGATGGTTGGCCGGGCGATAGCTTCGGCTTGTGATCGGATCAGCATCCGGAACGAGCGGGAAGGAGTCATCCTTCGCAAAGATCACGTTCAGGTTGGTGATGACGTTGGCACCACCGGCGTCGCTCATGAGCCAGACGCGCTTTCCGGCAGGGCTGACGAGGAACATGTCGAGGTCGTCCGGGTAGGTGTGGGCCAGCCCGAGGATTTCGACACGAACCTTGCTCACGTTGCCGTTCAGACTATCGACACCGATCGTCAGCGGATACGGCGTGGACGCACCACCGGCGTTCAGAGTGGCACTGCGGCCTTCGAAGCGAACTTCGCGGGAGACCGTGCTGGACACATTGATGAACTTGTCCTGACCAGGACGGGAACCCGCTCCACCGTTCTTGTCGACGATACTGAGCGCGATCTGCGTCGTGCTGGGCGGAATGTTGGGCTCCACGCGGAATGTGACAGTCCGGGCGCCGAGGCCACCGGTTTCAGGCGTCACAACAATGGAGGAATCACGAATGACGTTCTGGTTGAGCGACCGCGCGGTCACCTTCAGATTCGTCGTATCGTCGGGGTCGGCCACCGTGAAGCTAACGGTGCGAGTCACACCAGCTTCCACGGTCTGATTGCGATCAGCGTCGGCCACCGTGATGCTGGGCTCGTCGTTCTTCGGATTGACCGTGAACACGAAGCGGCCAAAGCCGGTCGTCGGTGTGCTGCTCAGGCGGGCAACGGTATTCGTGTGTTGATCCGTGGCGACGATCGTGATGGTCGTGGTTCGGGATCCAGAGGACGCGGCGTTGGCGTTCGGAATGATGGTAACGGGGACTTCAACGCCCTTCACCACCGTGACTCGGTTGGACAGAACACCGTTCGAGCCGAGGAACTGGATGTTCGTGTTGGAAACCACGCTGGTATCGGAGCTGGACGCTTCCAGGACAAGCAGAACACTCGGATCCGCGGGATCCCCGGGCTCACGGAAGTCGGTCACCGTAAGGCGGAGGTCGCGGTTCGGAATTTCCTCAGTCGTTGAACGGTCAACCGTACGGCTGAGTTCAGGCGCCGTATTGACGTCGGTGATGAGGTTCTTCCAGCTGATGCTGGCCGAAGCTCCGTCCACTTTACGAGTCAGGGTCGCACTGACCGTCAGGTTCGTCGTGAGATCGAACATGTTCGGATTCGGCGTGATGGTCACGTCCTGGGTGGAGCCGAACACCTTCGGAAGCACAACGCTGTTGGTCGGGATGATGTTCTCATCGCTCGAGGTGAAGCGCAGGTCGTAATCTGCAGGGCTGGCTCCGGGGACGTCCACGTCGTTGAGAACCACCTTATTGATTCCACGGGACAAGGCACCCGCCGTGTTCTCCGCGTAACGCAGGGTGGTCGCGCCACCAGCGCCTGCGTCGATCACGAAGGTCGGGGTGGTCACGATCTGAATCGACCATCCTTGGCCCAAAGAACCGCTGTCGTTCGCGCTGTCATCAGCGATGTAAAGGCTCCAGGTTCCGTTGGGGTTCAACCCACGCAGGTCCTGCAGCCTGCTGACAATGCTGATCCCGGTGGGGAAGCTGTCAGCGTCGCTGGTGTAGTTGGAAGGAATGTACTCTCCGTTGGTCAGAGGACCGTCGTCACGAACCAGACCGTCCTTGCCATCGTCGCGGAATTGCAGGAACAGATTGTTCGCCGCGAATCGACCGCCAGCATCCGAGAGGATGACAACAGCCCTGCGGGGACTTCCGTCACCCTGGTCAGGAGCAATCAGGAGGGCATCCACATCATCCGGGACGGTGTGGCTGAAGGCGTTCAGATTCACCGTGACGTTCCACAACCTTCCGGCCAGCGAACCGACCGGGATGTTGATCGACAGATTCGTGTTCGCCAGATCGCGGATGGCCCGCGGAGTGGTATCGGCGAAGGTGATGCCGGGCTGACGCAGCGGAGGCAGCACATTCACGTCGAAGGCGTCATTGCTCGAGAGAGCGGGGTTGGCGCGATCGATCACATGGACGACGATCGTCACGTCCTCGGCCGTTGTGCCGATTGTGGAGAAACTCAAGGTGCGGTTCGTGCCACTCTGCGACAGAACGAAACTTGTGGCGGGAATTGAATCCGCAATTGTGCTGGTTCCTCGTTTGAAGGCGGTCGCCGAGACGAGCAAGTCCTTCGGTTCGTTTTCGCCGTAGAGAGTGCTCTCGACCTCGTTGACCTGGAAGACAACGGGAACGCTGTTCGTACCAGCGCGAATGTCCCCGTAATTGGGGATGTTCGAGATGGTCGGGGCGTCGTTCACCGGGGTCACCTGGAGGACGATGTTCGTTGAGGTAACGCGGGTCGCGTTGTCTCGAATCGAGATATTCAGGGTCGTTTCACCATTTCGGTTCGGGCGACCTTGCACCGTCATCGAGAAGGTTCCGGAAGCTCCCGGAGTCAATCCCGACGGGAAGGTGTAGCTCAGGTTGGTCGTCCCGCGGAGAAGTTCCTCGTTGCTGGACGTCACCACGATGTTCGTGATGTCGAGCGTCGAATCAACGTCCGACATGTTCACCGTGATGGTGACCGGGGTGTCTTCGTTGATCACAACCTTGTTCGTCGCCGTGGTGAGGACAGGAACGTCGTCGACGGGCGTGAACTTGACCTTGAACGAACGCGTCGAGGCAGGCAGCGAGCGATCATCCGCTGTAAGCAGGATCGTGTTCGTGATGTTGCCCGACACGTTCACGATGTTCGTGATGTACAGCCGGCGGGTCAGAAGGTTCGTCGTGGTGGAATCGAAGCCGATTCGGCTGTCCGTAGTCACGGTACCAGCTCCATCCAGAGCCGCGGTCAGCCGGAGGGCGGCCGCAGAGGTGTCGGAATCAGCCAGCGTGATGTCCACAGCCAAGACCTCATCTTCGGTACCAACGGCGACGCCATCCGCATTCAGCGTGCGCACATCGGCGATCTGCGTCGCCGTGTCGATCACCAAGGTCCAGCCACCGGCAATCAGGCCAGCGTCCGTTCGGGTGTCGTCCCAGGCATAGAGCTTCCAGTCACCGCTGGGATCCATGAGGTTGAACTCAGAGAGGTTGCTGACGTACGGGCCAGCAGGAACCGCACTGCCGTTGGCTTCGCGGGGAGCCGCCTCGCTGGCGGAATAATCATAGTCGCCGGCGCGGAAGTTACCGGTGGTGAGCAGATCCTGGTTGCCAACAGCGGTGGCCGCGGCATCAGAGAACGTGATGGTCACCGGGCCCGTGGACTGAGGGCCAGGGATGCTGTTCGTCGGGCCGCCGCCGCCGGCGTTGCCGAGGAGGGCAACCTTCTTGCCACCGTGAACGAGCAGCAGGTGAACGTCGTCAGGGAAGTTGTGGCTAAGCTGATTGATGGTCACGCGAACGCGGCCCACCAATCCCTGAACAATACCACTCGGGACGTTGATCACTGACGGATACGGCGTGGCGATTCCGTTGTCGTTGATGACAACCTGTTCACGCGTTCCGAAGATGTTGCCACGAATTGTCTCGTAGGCGATGGCGTAGTCCTTGGTACCGCGCGTGCCACCATCATCGGCCGTCAAGGTGATGGTCGAGGTGAGCGTTTCCGTTCCGGACGGGGGCACAATCACCAGCTGGCGAGTGCTGCCGGATCCGGTGATGATGATGTTCTCTGCGGGAAGCGCAGGATTGGAGGAAGCAGCGCGCAGCGTGACAGGAGATCCCTCCGTGTCCGCGAGCGTCAGAATAAGAGGACCGTAGACCAGTCCGGCGGGAGTGGTGATCCTGGCCGGATCGGGAATTCCCGCGATCGTCGGAGCGTCGTTTACCGCAGCGACGTCGATGACGAAGGTTCGAACGTTCGAGGCGGATCCACCGACACTCACAGACAGCGAAAGTGTCGCCGTGCCAAACTGGTTGGAGCGGCCACGGAGGATCATACGGCGCTGGTCAGCGCGTCCATCCACTGTCAGGAACTGGACAGTAGCGGTGTCGATCAAGGTCGGATTGGAATTGGCAGTGAAGCTGAAGGACGTCGGGATGCCCGGTTGCGGGTCGCCCAGGTCGATGATCACTTCCTTGTCGGTGTCCTCCAGCATCGCGATCGGAGTGTCGATGGCGCTGAGAACAGGAGTGGTTTGGACGTGCAACATCCAGCCACCGAGGATTTCACCAACGCGGGTGTCACCCGTGCTGTTACCGGTGTCGTCCATGGCGTACAGGGTCCAAACACCATTCGGATTGGTGCCATTGAAGACGCTCAACGGATTGTTCGGCGAAGGAGCCGTCGGAGGAGTCGGAGTTCCGGTGAAGCTATCCGGGTCACCGCTATAGTCCGAGGGTTGGAAAGTTCCGGAGGTCAGCTTGGACGAGCTGGAAAGAGGAGAGCTCGCCGAGTCGTCGAACATCAGGTTGAGATTTTCAACCGGGAAGGTGCTACCCGCGTCGCTCATCAGAAGAACCTTCTGACCGGCGGGACCAACAAGCATCAGGTCCAGATCGTTCGGCAGGGGATGCCGCAGTCCGAGAAGGTTGACCTTGATCTTGGTCACGGAGCCAACCAGACCAGCGACGGTAATGGTGGAGGGCTCGGCATTCGTCGGCCCGTTGCCCACACCGGAGTCGCGGAAGAGAATCTGGCGGGGATTGTGCTGCACATAGGTTGCAGGCGGAAGAACCTCAAGTCGGAAGGTGCGGTTCGTGGACAGAGCGCCACCACCACCACCACCATCGATAACGTTGATCGTAATGTCAGTGATTCCCTGATTCTGACCAATGGGGAACATGCGGATGGTCCGGGTCGAGCCGGAACCAGCAATGTCGATGTTCTGGTTGGGCAGAAGGTCCGTGTTGGACGACGTGGCGGTGATGGTCAGCGAACCGGGAGCGGTTTCGACGTCACCGACTTCAAAGTCAACCGGAGCCGGGGGCTGCCCCGCGTAGGTGATTTGCTTTTCAATACGACCGATCGTGGGGCGGTCGTTGACTTCGTTGATCTTGAACTTGAAGGACGTGGTCCCGGTGTTCCCGCTATTGTCAGTCGCAGTCAGCGTCACAGTCACTTCCCCGCTCTTGTTGGCGCTGGAGATGATGGCAACATTACCGGAGGTGCCTCCCGAGGTGAAGGTCACCACCGGAGTGCCAATGATCGTCGTGTCAGCGCCTGTCACCAAAGCGGTCACTGAGGTCACCGTGCCATCCAGGTCGCCGACGGCGAAGCTGATGTTGCGAGGAGTACCGGAAGGATTCGCATCCTCGTCGATCGTTACATCGCTGATGGCTCCGAAGGCAGGCTTCGTGTTGATCGTCAGCACCACACCGCTCGCGACACTGCCGGTTTCACCCGCAGCGCGGTCAACGACGTAAACAACCCAGTTGCCGTTGGGATTGGTGTTCGCGAAGTCGTTCAGGCTCGGGCTCGAGGGCCCGCGGTAATCAGCAGGAGCGTAGGTTGAGGCAAAGAATCCCGAGGGGATGAGTTCGCCGTTGTCAGGGATCGTCGTGCCGGAGGAACTGTCGAAGATCAGTCGTCCCCTGCTGATCGGGTTCGATCCGCCCGCGGCGGCAGTCAGGATGACCTTCTGACCTTGCGGTCCCACAACCCAAGCGTCGATGTCTTCGGGACGGGCATGAGTCACATTCGCCAGGGTCACCGTCACCTTCGAAACCAGATTCGGCACCCCGCTGGAGGTCAGACCGGAGACAGCAATGGTGGTCGAGTTGGTGACGGAATCCGCGATGGCGATTACGTTCGTGTTGGCGAAGATCCTGCGGTCGCTCACTCCGTTGATCGCGAGATCAACCGCAAACGGCTGAGAGTTGGAGTTCGCGGCGTCGCGAGCGAAGAGTCGGAGCAACGGAGCACGGCCGGACGTTGTGGCAGCCCCCTTCGGAGCCACGAAAAACGTGCGCGTGGCGCCCGTGCCGGGGGCGAACAGGATTTCAGCATCGGCGACAACATTGCCGTCGTTCGACAGGCCATAGGCAGTCAACTCAGCGGCAGGATTGTCGATATCAGACAGTGTGATCGTGTACGGGTCCGAGATCTGGCCTTGGGAGGTGCTGACGAACGTGATGTTCGTACCGGCTCGCTGCAGGCCCGAGGGAATGTTCGGCGCATCGTTCTTCGCTACGACGGTGACGCTGAGGTCAAGGTTTTCGGTCGTCACTCCGTCGTTCATCGAAACACGCACGTTGAACGGTCCGCCATTGGCGTTCGGCCGCGGCGTGATGGTCAAGGGGATGAAGGCGCCATTCCGGGCACCAAAGACCAGACCGCCAGCAGCCGTGTTCGTGACGATGGAGGTATCGGAGCTGACCGCCGTCGGCGTGATGGCGTCGAGCGAAGTATCCGGATCCTCAACCCTCACCCACACCGTAACCGGGGTATCTTCATCGGTGGTCACGCTGTTGGCCACGTTGGTCACGCTCAGAACGGGCGTGAACCAGAGGCGCAGCTGCCAGGGAGCGATGCTTCCGGAGTCAATGTTGCGGTCGTCAGCAACATAGAGCTTCCATTCACCCACACCGGTCGTCGGCGCGTCGGAGCTCGTGAAGACACCAAGGTCGGTGCCGTATGGCCGGCCAGGCGCGGGAGCGGGAAGAACGTCGCTGTTTTCGAAATCGGCAGGTCGATAGGCGGATCCGCTGGGCAACACGGCTCCAGGAGCGCCTGTGTCAGGGAAGCTCAGGCTTCCCGCGGCGGAGGAAACCACGACTTCGCCCGCGGCAGCCATGCCGACCGCCACATCGCTGAACAGCATGACTTTGTCGCCACCCGGACCAACCAGGAGGACGTCCAAGTCAGCGATATAGCCGTGCGTCAGGTTGGGCAGCGCAACAGCGATGCGCGAGACGCGACCTTTAAGGGAGGTGGCGTAAGGGGACTCGATCGTGATTTTCCCCCCATCAGCGCCATAGGGCCGCGCAGCTTTAGGAATGCTGGGTTGCGGTGGCGGAAGAGAGGTATCGAGGGCGGCGTCATCAATGGTAATGGCTCCGCCGGTATAGATCTTCTGCCCATGCGAGGGCAGAGCGGCCAGCAAAAGAGCGGCCAAGGCCGTCCATGGGCCGAGTAGCCTGGACAATGAACGTGGGTGTTGCTTCGCAGCGCTATTCATAGAGGTTCCTTAACGGGACAGCTTCGACGGGCGGGAATTAACTTGTTTAGCAAGCCTTTGGCAAGACGAATTGTGTGCGGTCAAGGGACATAACCCATGGCCAGCAGGTGTTTTCGTAGGGTTGGGAGGTGGGTATAATCTCAACTTCTGCATGATCCAGGGTCCCTGCCCAGGCGCACACCAAGCCGAACACAACATCCCCCAAAGGAACCCGAGGGCCTCCAAAGAGGCGTCGGGCTTGGGGCGGCAAACCTGGGAATGGGTGAATGGGATGACACGACTGCCGCGTTAACCGCCCGAGCCTTGGACGAAGCCCAAGGAGGCGGAGGACACGCGTTTCTGCCAAACTTGCGCGGACACCGTAGGGAGCGGGAGATCGAAACGCAAGCGGCTTCCTAGCCGCAGGTTCCTTCGAGGGACTGTGTTGCGTATTTTTCGCGGTCCGTTCATCCCCGGTTTGCCTCTCCGAGTCCGGGGAGGGACCGCTTGGGCGTCCCCACCGGGGCAAGCTCCAGGCGCTCTTCCGCCTCAATGGCAAGAAGCCGGTTGTATTTGGCCAGCCTCTCGGACCGCGTGATGGACCCGATCTTGATTTGGTCCCCGCTCCAGCCCGTGGCGAGATCGGCCAGCCAGTGATCTTCCGTTTCTCCGCTGCGGGCACTCACCGTGACGTTCCAACCCGCCGACCTCGAAGCCCGCAGCGCCGCGACCGCCTCGGTGAGCGTTCCGACCTGGTTGACCTTAAGCAGCAGGGCCGAGGCGGCTTTCAGACCTGCCGCCCTTTGGATGCGTTCAGTCCGGGTGCAGAGGAAATCATCCCCAAGCACCAGACACTTTTCGCCGAGTCGCTCCACCAGTTTCGGCCAGGCGTCCCAAGCCTCCTCCGCCAACCCATCTTCCACGCTTATCAGAGGTATTCGATCCACCCAGGATTGAATTCGGCCGATCATCTCGTCAGTGGTAAGCTCCTCAGAGTCGAGGTGGTAACGGCCCCCGGAGTAGAAGTGGCTCGACGCCACATCCACGGCGAGCGAGACGTCGATGCCCGGACTGAATCCCGCGGCTTCGATCGCTTCCACGGCGGTCTCAAGCATCGCCTCGGCGGATGGGAACGGCGGAGCCAGGCCGCCTTCATCAGCGACCAGCGCCCGGGACCCATATCTTCGGCGGGTGATGTCCACGGCGGCATGGAACACGGCCACTGTTTGTTCCAGGGCGTGGTCCATGCTGGTTGCCAGCACCGGCACCACCAGCACGTCCTGGATGGCGACCTGGCCTCCGGCATGCTTTCCGCCGCTGAACAGGTTGATGGTGGGGCGGGGCAACCGGGTCACCTTCAGGCCTGCGATTCCCGCGAAGTGCCGGTAGAGGGGAAGCCCTTCGTGGCTGGCGTGGGCCCGCGCGAAAGCCAGGGAGACACCCAGGATCGCATTGGCTCCAAGACGCCCCTTGTTCGAGGTTCCATCCAGATCGATCAGGGCACGATCGAGTGCCTCCTGGTCGGCAAACTCAATCCCAAGAAGGGCATCGGCGATTTCTCCGCGGACGTTCTGCACCGCTCGTCGGCAGCCCAGACCTGCATAACGCCGTGGATCATGGTCCCGCAGTTCGAGCGCCTCGGCCGTTCCCGTGGAGGCTCCTGAGGGAACCTGGGCGGAGGCCACGATCCCGCCATGAATGGCACACGTTACCTCGAGGGTGGGACGCCCTCGGCTGTCGAGGATTTCAAGGGCTGCCAGACGGACAATTTTCGGCATGGGAGGACGCTTCCAGACGCTGGATGGTGTGAAGGAATCGGTCGGCGAGCGCGGCAACCGTCGGCGGAGGATCCTCGCACAGGGATCCCGCCGCAAGAATCTGACGCCCTTTCGCGGGGCCATCCAGATACTCAAGCTGGGATCTGCCGGCAGCGCGCGCGAGGAGGCAACCGAGGGCATGCCGGACGGCCCGGGCTTCCTCCGCTCCACCGGCAAGGCAGTCGCAGGTCACAAATCGATAATGTTCCCAGAACAGGAGGGCGGCCCCGCCCAGGGCTTCCCGATGGGCCGGCAGCGCATGCGCCTTGGAGAGGAGATGGGCCAGAGCAAATCCCAGGTCGAACATGGGATCCCCCCAATGGATCACCTCATGATCCACCAGCAGCAGCTGCCCCCGGTGCAGGAGAATGTTCTTGGGACTGAAATCCCCATGAACGAGGGCCGTGCCCGGCGAACGTGATGCGAGCGACAGCGCCCGGAGGAAGGAGGCCGCCTGGGGCACGCGGGTCGCGGTGAAATCGTAAAAGGGCTCCAGTCGCAGCACCTCGAAGAAACCTCGATCCTGGAAGACCTCCGACAAAGTCCTGGAGGCCATGCGGGATTGACGATGGATGGTGCCCAGCAACTGGCCGAACTGCCGGACGTGATCCGCCTTGACCTCCCCCGAGAGGAGCACCGTCTTCCAGTTCGCATGCGGCTCCGGGATCGCTCGCATGGCCACCACATGACAGGCGGAATCCTCGAACGCGTAGGGGGGAATCGCGCCGCTTGGCGCAAGGGTCGCCAACCAACGCATGCCCAGCGCCTCACGGGCCGAGCGATCCGGACTGCAGCGCCATTCCACCGGCACGCGAAGTTGCTCCAGCGCCTGCTTGAGGACCCACGAATCGCCCCTGGACCGACGCACCAGCACCGTCCGGTTCGACACTCCCCCGCTCAGGACCCGAACCTCCGGGGTTTCGTCGATGGAAATTCGGCGCGTCTCGCGAAGCCACGCGATCAGCTGCTGAGGTTGTTCAATATCCAGAGCGGTCACTTCAACACCCCAGCGAATTCCGAGGTGCCTGGAATCGGCCAAGGAAGGTCCGCAGATACGCCCGCGCAGCATGTCGGGCAAGCAAAAGTGGCGTTTCCCTTGCAAAAGCCGGAACCGGCCACCCTGGCAACCGGGACACAATCGCCACGCGGATCCTTGCCATCGTCCTTCGCCAAGACTTCCCAGGACTGGCTGTTGGGCAGAAGCGCGCTCAGACAGGATCCCGGCTCGACGACATCGCCGCCGAAATCGACAGTGTTCCCCGCCCCCACACCCACCGGCGCGCCCCACAACCCATGCGACTGCTTGTTGTCAGCGATCCACACTACGCCAGCGAGGCCGAGAAGGCGCGTCGCGGCTGGGAACTGCGCGCCATCCGGTCCCCTGCCCTCAGGCTTTTCGCCAAGTGCTACCGCCACTATTTCTGGCTGGCCGATCCAACCGCTCACAACGGACAGCTCGATCGCTTTCTCGATCAGGCGGGAAGCCCGGATCTGGTCGTGGCCAACGGCGACTATTCCTGCGACAGCGGCTTCATCGGGCTCGCGGACGACGCGGCGCACACCAGCGCGCGTGAATGTCTCGGGAAGCTCCGGCGACGGTTCGGAGACCGATTGCTGGCCATCATGGGCGATCACGAATTCGGAAAAATGAGCCTTTTCGGAGGCGTGGGTGGCCCCCGCTTCGCCAGCTGGCGTCGTTGCGTGGACGAACTTGGACTGGCCCCGGTCTGGTCACGCGAAACCGAATCCCATCGGCTGATCGGGGTGACCTCGAGTCTTGCCGCACTTCCCGTGTTCGCGGCCGAGATCCTGCCGGAGGAAGCAGTCGCCTGGGAGAAAGTCCGCGCCGAACACCAGCGGACCCTCGAGCAGGCGATGGGCCAGCTCGGCGCATCGCAGCGTTGGATTCTTTTCTGCCATGATCCCACGGCGTTGCCGTACCTCGCCCAGATTCCCGTCCTCGCGGCGGCAATGAACCGGCTCGATGCAACCATCCTGGGACACCTGCACTCCGAACTCATTCTTGAAACGAGCCGGCGCCTCGCGGGGGTCCCCGAAATATCCTTCCTCGGGCAGACAGTCCGCCGGCTTACGGGAGCTCTGCGGAAGGCGCGGGCATGGAAACCGTTTCACCCCGTCCTTTGTCCGGCACTCGCGGGAATTCAGTTCCGAAGGGACGGGGGATTCCTTGAAGTCGCCCTCGGGAAGCCCGGAGACCCTCCCACATTTCGCCGGAAGCACCTTCCCTGGTGAAGCCTCGCCACTCCCAACCAGCCCACCAGCGCACCTCCGTCAGAGGCTGATGGAACCTCAAACCCGGCTTCGGCGCGGAAGACTGGCCGCTCGATACAGAAGCTCAAAGTCGTTGGCCGAGACCTCCCGAGGATTGAACCCGGCGGTCCACTGGCGGGCAGCCTCGGTTGCCAGCGCCGGAATCGCCTCGGGATCCACACCGGCTTCAGGCAGGGATGACGGCATGCCCGCCAAATCAAGCAATTCCTCGACACGCCGGATCAGGGTCTCGACCGGATCCTCGAAGGCTGGGACGGGAGCCACTCCCAGGAGCCCGGCACCAGCAACCAGCTCTGCATAGGCGGCACGAACCTGCGGCGAAGCGGCGTTGAACCGGACGACATGAGGAAGCATCAGTCCCACGGCGACCCCATGAACCACGCCGAATCGCGCCGTCAGGGGATTTGCCGCGGAGTGCGCGGCACCAAGCATGCTGGCCTCGATGGCGCAACCCGCCAGCGCAGCGCCCCACA
This sequence comes from uncultured Verrucomicrobiota bacterium, assembly GCA_964476125.1. Classification (GTDB taxonomy): domain Bacteria; phylum Verrucomicrobiota; class Verrucomicrobiia; order Limisphaerales; family CAIMTB01; genus CAIMTB01. The sequence continues at coordinate 41,275 of CAYZAE010000031.1, forward strand.
GCATTCGGCCACGCGCCTCCAGATCCCCCGCCATCCGCAGCACCCGCGGCAACCCATGAACCAGCAGCCGGAATGCCTCCCGGGAATACATGCCGGAAAGGGCCGTGCGCCGGGAACAAACCGCGGTCTCAACCGCGTGGGCAAGGGCATCGATGCCCGCACAGGCGGTCACTCGAGGGGGCATCGACAAGGTCAGCTCGGGATCCAGAATCGCAACCCGGGCCAGGGCCTTCGCGTCGAGGCAGGCCATCTTGACGTGGGTCTCCGCGTCGGCAATCAGGGCCGCTGACTGACACTCGCTGCCCGTGCCTGCGGTCGTGGGGACCGCGAAAAAAGGAAGCATCGGGCGACGGGCCTTGCCGACACCCCAGTAATCGGCCATCCGCCCACCATTGGTGAAAAGGAAATTGCAGCCTTTGCCGGTGTCCATGGCGCTGCCTCCACCCAGTCCAACAATGGCATCGGGTCCAAACGCCCGAGCCACGGCGAGACAGCGATCCACACATTCGGTGTCGGGATTCTCCCGGGTGGCATCAAAGACGGCAACTTCCCGGACATGCTCCAAAAGCAGGGCCCGAACCGCCTCCGCATGACCGGCGCGCATGAGGCCTGGGTCGGTGACGAGAAGCACGCGTCCAGCCCCCTCGCCTGCGACGACCTTACCGATTCTCCGCACGGTGCCCGGACCGAAGATCAGGCGGGTGCCCGAGGATTGTTCGAAGGGCGCCAGATTCCATTCCGGGCCAAGCCGAGGCCCGGCGGGATTGACGGAATTGGTGTCGGCGGCAGCCATGGGCGCGTGATGCGTCGAGGAATCCCCGAAACCGCCTGGAACGGGCGAACCTCGCGACGATCTGTCCGGAGGATGACAGGAGTTCCCCGGCTCGCCAACACTCCGGACGGCTTTTGCCGTCCCAGAGCGGGGAAGGAGTTCGGTTCGGGACAGGTCGTCGGCTCAACGACCTTCAGCCGAGAATTCGGCGGCCTTCGTCCAGGAAAATGCCTCTGAAATTCATCTCGAGGGCCTGGGCGTTGCTTGCCTTCTGGAGGGCTTCCTTCTCGGTGATACGGCGAGCCTTCACCAAGTCGAACATGGCCTGGTTGAACGTCTGCATGCCATCATCGGTGCCGACTTCGATGGCGGCGGCAAGTTTGTCGAGTTTGTTTTCCTCGATCAGCTTTCGAACGGTGGCGTTGCTGATGAGAATCTCGAGCGCCACCGTGACCCCGCCCTCGATGGTCTGGACCATCCGCTGGCAGACCACGGCCTGCAGGGTACCCACCAACTGACGGCGAACCTGCTCGCGCTCTTCTGCCTTGAAGAAATCCAGGATGCGCGTGACGGACTGCGCGGCGGTGGTGGTGTGAAGTGTCGAAAGAACAAGATGCCCGGTGTCCGCGGCGCCGATCGCCGCCTGGAAACTGACCGAATCGCGCATCTCACCAATCATGATGATGTCGGGATCCTGGCGGAGGACGTATTTCAAGCCATGGACAAAGGACGGCGTGTCCAGCCCGATCTCGCGCTGTTCGATGACCGATTGTTCGTCCTCGAACACATACTCGATGGGATCCTCGAGGGTAATGACGTGCTTCCGGGCCGTTCGATTGATGTGCTGCATCATCGCCGCCAGGGTCGTGGACTTGCCGCTGCCGGTGGCACCGGCAACAAGGACAATCCCCCGTGGCGATTCCGAGATCTTTCGGACAATAGGAAGCAGTCCAAGCTGCTCAAAAGGCGGGATGTCGGTTTTGACGTACCGCATCGCGAGACAGAACGTGCCCCGCTGCTGGAAGACGTTGGTCCGGAAACGACCGATGCCGGGGACGTAATACGAGAAATCCACCTCCCGATTCTCGTCGAGTAGCGCCTTGCCGTGCCGGGGCACGATCTGCTCGACGATCTGGTTCAACCACTCCTCCGTGGGCATCGGGCATTCGATGGGAACCAACTGCCGGCTGATCCGAAAAACCACCGGAGTCCCGATCTTGATGTGGACATCCGAGGCGCCGCCCTCGACGGCGGTTTTTAAAATGCGGTGAAACAATTCCATAACGACAAAAAACCCCTTCCGCCACTCTGACGGAAGGGGTCAAAAGGATTAGCCGAGGTCGGACAGCGCGAGCGATTCGAGCCGTTGCTGGGTCTGGGGCGTGAGACCCACGAAAAGCAGAGCCACCCGGTAGCCGGCGTGGCGATTGCCCTCGCAGGCCACCACCACCCCGCGACAGGTCACCTTCCTCTTCTCCGCAGAGGACTCGATATCGAGGGTGACCTCGGTCCAAGCCGGCAGCGGTTTTGCCGAAGCAAACTCAATGCCATTCTTGCGGATTGTTACGGCTTGGGCCGGGAGGTTGAGGGTCGTACCCGTGGAAGCCGATACGGCTTGCCGGGAGGAATTGTTTCGTTCGATGCGTCCGGCACTCATAGCGGCGGCATTAGGCTACCACACGGCTCCCCACCGTCAACGCGCCCGAAATCCCAAACCCGCCGCCCCTGCCGCCACCCGAGGCAAGTCACCATTCGATGACCGCGGCTCCCCAGGTCAGCCCAGCCCCAAACACCAACAAAAGCAGCAGATCCCCACGCTCAATCCGGCCCCCGCGCACCGCCTCGTCGAGCGCGATCGCGACCGAGGCCGCCGAGGTGTTCCCGAACCGGTCCACGTTCATGTAAACCCGTTCCACCGGCGCGCCAAGACGGTCCGCCACCGCGTCAATGATCCGCCGGTTCGCCTGGTGCGGGATGATGCATTTGATGCGGTCCACCGTCAGCTCGCACCGGGCCAAGACCTCCTGCGCAGCCAACCCCATCGCCATCACCGCGTTTTTGAAGGTCTCCCGGCCATCCATCCGCAGGTAATGCAGCCGCGAAGCGACCGAGTCCTGGGTCGCCGGAATGCGGCTTCCCCCGCCCGGCATGCAGAGCAACTGGGCCTTGCTGCCATCCGCCCCCATGCAGGCCGTCAACAAACCATGGGATCGGGGCCTGTTCTGAAGCACAACCGCCCCAGCACCATCCCCAAACAGCACACAGGTGTTCCGATCCGTCCAATCGACGATCGACGACAGCTTCTCGGCCCCGATCACCAGGACGGTGTCGTAGGTGTGCGACATGATGAACTGCTGTCCAACCTCCAGGGCATAAATGAAGCCGGAACAGGCCGCCTCAAGATCGAAGGCCGCCGCCTTCCGCGCCCCGATCTTCTGCTGGACCAGGCAGGCCACGGACGGGAACAGCATGTCCGGAGTGATGGTCGCCACGATGATCAGATCCACCTCCTCCGGGCGGACCTGGGCGAACTCGAGGGCTTTCAGCGCCGCCTTGGCGGCGAGGTCGGACGTTGCTTCATCCGGCGCGGCAATCCGCCGTTCCTTAATCCCGGTTCGCGTCGTAATCCACTCGTCCGTCGTCTCAACCATCCGCTCGAGCTCGGCGTTGGTGAGGATTCGCTCGGGCAGGTAGGAACCCACCCCGGTGATCGAACAGGTGCGCGCCCGGAACCCATGGCGGGCCCGCGGATTTTTGAAGGGTGCTGGAGGCAGTTCGCTCATGCGTTGGGGGCTTCGGGTCCCTGACTGGAATCGCTGCTTTCGAGTCGACGCCGGGCCTCGGCGACCTGGCTGACGATCACGTCGTTGACGCGGTGACGGAACGCCTCGGTGGCCAGCCTGATTCCGTTGGCGACAGCCCGCTCGCTGGCCGAGGCGTGAGCCTTGAAGACCACGCCCCGAACCCCCAGCAGCGGTGCGCTGCCATACATGTCGGGATCCATGCGGGCGCGGATGGATCGGAAAGCCCCTCGCGCCAGCCACGCTCCCAGGCGCCGCAAGGGCGTGGCGGTCAGTTCGCGCTTCAACAAACGGAACATCCCCTTCGCCAGACTCTCGGCCGTCTTCAGGGTGATGTTTCCCACAAAACCGTCTGCCACCACCACATCCACCCGGCCGGCGAACAGATCGTGACCCTCGACGTTGCCCAGAAAATTCAGGTCAAGGCGCCGGCACATGCGATACGCCTCCTGGGTCAGCGAATTCCCCTTCGATTCCTCCGTGCCGTTGCAGAGCAGGCCCACGCGAGGACGTTCATAGCCCAGCACTTCCCGGGCATAGACAGCCCCCATGATGGCGTGCTGAACCAGGTGGATCGGCTTGGCTTCGACGTTCGCGCCCGCATCGATCAGCACAAACTCGTTCTCGGGTGTCGGAATCACTGTGGCAATTCCAGGCCGGTCCACTCCCTCCAACCGCCGCAGCTTGATGGTCCCGGCCGCCAGCAGACACCCAGTGTTTCCGCAGCTCAGAACAGCATCCGCCTGATCGGACGCAACCAGGTCCATGGCACGCGCCATGGAAGAATCCTTTTTACGCCGAAGCACCTCCATCGGGCCGTCCTCCATGTCCACCACCTCCGTGGCGTGCACGATACGGACGCGATCCATGCCAAAGGCATCGGGACGCGCAGACCGGATGGCCGATTCATTCCCGACCAAGACGAGCTCCCGGATGGCGGGTGTCGACGCAAGGGCAGCAAGTGCCCCCGCGACAACCACTCCGGCCCCGTGATCCCCGCCCATCACGTCGAGCGCCAGTCGCATAAAGGAAAGGCGCGGAAATGCCCTGGGGCACCCGCGCCTCTGCGGCGAAAGGAATCAGGCAAACGCCTGCACCGTCAGCACCTGGCGGCCCTTGTAATAACCGCAGGCAGGGCAGACTCGGTGGGGCACATAAGGGGCACTGCACTGAGGGCAGGTATTGAGCTGAGGCAGGCGCAGCACGCTGTTGTAGGCGCGCCGCATGCGCTGACGGCTCCGCGACGGTTTACGCTTCGGGACTCCCATAAATCATCAATCCAGTTTCAAACTATCGAGAGCGCTCCACGCAGAAGGCACTCGTCGCAACGCGTCGGACGAACCCTGAGGTGAACCCTGGGGTGTCATCGAATCCGGGCCCTGCGAAGGTAGCCCGCGACATTCCGGCCGGCACACCGGGTGCTGCGGCAGGCCGAGCAAACTATCTTCCCGGATTTGAGGCGTCAAGTCCACCCCCTCGTCCATCAAAGGTGCCGCCTCCTCCCCGTCCAAAGGAATCAGGGCCGACCACGGAGACAACCGTAGCCGATGCTCGAAAGGCTCAAGACAGCGCACACAGCGGCAGTCGAAGGGCATCTCGATCTCGCCCTCCACAAAAATCTCACGCCCCATGAGTTGCGCCTCCAACTCGTAACGAAGCGGTTTGACCGCCTCCACACAAGGATCACTCAAGCCCCAGGCCATGTCCTCAGAAGACAACTCCCCAACCAGGTGAACCGTTCCCTGCTGCTGCAACGACGCGATGGAAACTAGCAAAGGCATGAGGATCAGAGCGGACTGGAAGCAAGCCGACGCCGGAGCGCCGCCAGAACCGGCGGAGGAACGAACTCGCCCACATCCCCGCCGAGCGTGGCGATTTCCTTCACCAACCGCGAGCTAAGAAACGTGTAGCTCTCCCTCGGCATCATGAAAATGGTCTCCACCTGCTCGTTCAACTTCCGATTCATCAACGCCAGTTGGAACTCGAATTCGAAATCCGAAACCGCCCGAAGCCCTCGCACGACAGCATGCGCCCCGCGCCGGCGAACATACTCCACCAACAAGCCCGCAAAGGCTTCAGCCTCCACATTGGCCAGGTGCGCCACGGAATCCCGGACCAGGACGATGCGCTCTTCCAGGGAAAAAAAAGGCCCCTTCGATTCACTGGCTGCCACCGCCACGATGACCCGATCAAACAATCGAGCCGCCCGCTGGATCACATCCAGGTGGCCGTTGGTCAGGGGATCAAAACTTCCCGGGCAGATCGCAATTCGCATGACAGCATCCGGATCGTTTTCCACGGTTCGCCGCCGCGGATTTCTCTCGTGATCAAATTCCCATCATCCATTCGCCAAACGCAGGAACCGGCGCCCTGATTTTTCCTCGCAGGAAATGCCTCCCAACAAAAAGCAAATCCCGGAGCCACGGGGCCCCGGGATGCGGCATAAGGCCAAATCAAGGATTACTTGCCTCCGGGAGGAAGCCCATCACTTCGGCTGGGAGCGGGAGACCGACAGGCCGGCGGGAAGCGTCACGCGATCGATGGCCGTGCTCTGGTCGAACAGCAACTGCTGGATCGGCGGGAGGGCCACGATGCCAGGAACCGACGAAGCGGAACCACCCACATCGCCAAGATCAGCATCCTGGGCAGCCACCACCGAGCCCGACACAGGGCTGAACACTTCACTGGCGTTCACCACCCGGGTGATGGAGGAACCATCCTCCTTGAGGGAGACAACCACCACGGAGCCTTCAGCAACCACCAACTTCCCGTCAGCTTCCATGGAGTACCGGGTGCCACGAACTGTAGCAACCGTCTTGGCCGTCTTGATTTCGTACTTCGAGGTCGAGGAGAGCTTCTGAACCGCTCCCACAACCTTGCCCGAGCGCAGATCAATCTGCGTGTTGACGATTGTCTCAAGGCCAGTCTGCTCGTACGTCAGCGCCGTGAGCGCCACCGTCGAACCCGGCATGACCCGAAGACGGGAGCCGTTTCGGCCCAAGTCCAAATCAGCGGCAGCCGAAGTCGCTGTACGGATAATCGCGCCCTCGCGAAGGCTCTCGCCACGCTTCAGCGACGTCCAGGTCGTGCCATCCGTCGAATATTCGGCACTGCCCTGAACCGTGATGACACTGGCTGAGCCCTTCTCAACGGCGGCCTGGGCCGCCGACGCCAGTGCGAAAAGCGCCACACCGACCGTCAGGCGCGCAACCAATCCACCCATCGAGCGAAAGGAATTCATATCTGTGCTCCTAAGATTAGCGATTCGTGATCCGGCTCAAGGAATCTAAAAACCTGCACCTTTCTGTCAATGCTATTGTTCGTTTTTACTTGGTCTTCAAGCGGATAACGGCCCCCGAAATACCCTCATCTTGCCTCGATTCCCCCCCCCCCCCCCCCCCCCCCCCCCCCCCCCCCACCCCCCCCTCCCCCCCCCCCCCCCCCCCCGGGCCCCTCCCCCCCCCCCCCCCCCCCCCCCCCCC